>JAGIBK010000001.1:900000-1156702 GCA_017744355.1 bacterium
AGGTCAAAAGCACCGGATCGCTCACCCAGGCATCGGCCAATACGAAGGGCACGAGCGCCGTAGCAAAGCGAACAAGCGTATCGCGAACCGCATCCCCGGATGCTCCCGACGCCCAGCCCGGCCCGTAGCCCCAGGCGAGTCCCAACCCACCACCGACGAGCAAGCCAACAACGGCATGCCAGCCCTTGAGGGGAGTGGGGGCGACGGCGAAGGCGGCGACGGCGAGGCCCGCGAGGACCGCCAGGGAAATCCAGGCAAGCGTACGCGCGGGAGCCGCGAGGGTCGCGGCCTGGGCGCGAGCCCGGAACCAGGCATGCGTCATCACCCCGAGGGCCACGAGCACGGTGAAGGTCCAGAGCACGACCGCAAGGTCTCGGGGATGCATGGCCACGTCTCCTCTTGTACGAAGGGGCTGCGTTCAGGGCGACGATGCGTCAGGCGCGAAGATCCACGATGGACAGGAGTTCGATCTCGAAGAGCAGGGGCGAGCCGGGCGGGATGGTTCCCACCCGGCGATCCCCATAGGCAAGCTCCGGGGGGATGCGCACCAGGCGCTTCTCGCCCACCTGCATGCGCGAGACGATCGCATCCCAGCCCTTGATCACCTCACCACGCCCGAGCCAGAACTCGAACGGGCGGTTGCGGGCGCGCGAGCTGTCGAAGCGCTGGCCGTTCTCGAGCCACCCCACGTAATGGACGACGACCCGATCACCCTGGTTCGGGATCGGGCCGTGGCCGGGGGAAAGAACCTTGGATTCGAGGCCCAGCTCGTCGGCGTGCAGGTCGGACAGGTCGCGCGGCGCCCCGCCTGGCCGCCGCGCGCGCCAGACGATGAAGGCGAGCGCAATGGCGGCGACGAGAACGGACAGGACGACGACGGCGTTGGGCATGGGGTTCCTCGGGCGCCGCGCAGCGCGCGGATGATGATGCGAGTCTCGGTGATGGTCGCATCATTTTAAGGGATCGGCGCCCGATTCGGGAACATGGCCAGGCCTCAGGGGTGGAACTGCTCGGCCTCGGTGGAGGTCCCGAGGGCGCCGGTCGAGGCCTGTCCGCACGAGAGGATGGAGAGCACCTGGTCGAAGTAGCCGGTGCCCACCTCGCGCTGGTGGCGCGTGGCCGTGTACCCGCTCTTCTCGGCGGCGAACTCCTGCTCTTGGAGGCGGACGTAGGCGCTCATCCCATCGTTCAGGTACTGGGAGGCCAGATCGAAGGTGTGGTAGTTGATCAGGTGCCAGCCGGCCAGGGTGATGAACTGGAACTTGTAGCCCATGGCCCCAAGCTCCTTCTGGAAGCCTGCGATCTGCGCTTCGTCCAGGTTGCGACGCCAGTTGAAGGACGGCGAGCAGTTGTAGGCCAGGATCTTGCCCGGGTAGCGCTCGTGGATGGCCTCGGCGAAGCAGCGGGCCTCGTTCGGGTCCGGCCGGCTCGTCTCGAACCAGAGCACGTCCGCGTAGGGGGCATAAGCGAGTGCTCGTGCGATCGCAGCCTCCAGCCCGTCCTTGACGACGAAGAAGCCCTCGGGCGTGCGCTCGCCCGTGAGGAACTTGCGGTCCGTCGCGTCCACGTCGCTGGTGAGCAAGGTAGCACTCAGGGCGTCGGTCCGCGCGATGAGGACCGTCGGCACCCCCAGCACGTCCGCGGCGAGCCGAGCCGAGACCAGGGTGCGGATGAATTGGCTGGTCGGCACCAGCACCTTGCCGCCCAGGTGGCCGCACTTCTTCTCGGAGGCGAGCTGATCCTCGAAGTGGACCCCGCCCGCCCCCGCCTCGATCATCGCCTTCATGAGCTCGAAGGCGTGCAGGGGACCACCGAAGCCCGCCTCGGCGTCCGCCACGATGGGCGCGTACCAGTCGACGCTCGTATCCCCTTCGACCCGGGTGATCTGGTCGGCGCGCATCAGGGCGTTGTTGAGGCGCTTGACCATGGCCGGCACCGAGTTGGAGGGGTAGAGGCTCTGGTCGGGGTAGGAATGCAGCGCCAGGTTGGCGTCGGCCGCCACCTGCCAGCCGCTCAAGTAGATGGCCTTGAGGCCAGCCTTCACCATCTGGACCGCCTGGGCCCCGGTGAGGGCGCCGAAGGTGTTGACGTGCCCCTCGGCGTTGAGCAGCGCCCAGAGGCGCTGGGCCGCGCGCTCCCCCAGGGTGTGGGCAACCGTCAGGGAGGGCCGCAGCTTCAGGACGTCTTCGGCGGAGTAATCGCGGCGGACTCCGGCCCAGCGCCCATCGCGCTCCCAGGTCTGCCGGAGCCGCGCGGCCTCTTTCGCGAAGGCGTCACTCATCATCATGCCTCTCCTTTGCGTGGAAGTGGGGGGAACGTTAAGGGGTGAGGGCCTGATAGGCGCTCAGGGTCAAGAATTCCTCGAATTCGTCATTCAGCACCAGCTGGTCGAGCAAGGTGGCGGCCTCGGTCAAGGGCCAGGCGATCGTCCCGCGCAGGCGCGCAAGCTCCTGGTCGCGCACCGCGCGGTAGGTGGCGGCGTCGAAGCGGCGACCATCTTCGAGGGGGGCCTCCAGCATCCTCCACTGCCAGAGCTGCGCGCGCGAGATCTCGGCGGTGGCCGCATCCTCCATCAGGTCGTGGATGGCGACCGCGCCGTTGCCCTGGAGCCAGGCGCTCAGGTAGTGCAGGGCCACCTCGAGGTTGGTCTTTACTCCTTGAGCGGTGACGGCGGCCCCGGGTATTCGAACGTCCAAGAGGTCGTGGGCCGAAACCTCCCGCTGGGGCATGGCCGAGAGCTGGTGGGGGCGGTTCTCGAGGACGCGTTCGAACACCCCGCGGGCGATGGGCACCAGGTCCGGGTGCGCCACCCAGGTGCCATCGAAGCCCTCGAGGGCCTCGCGCTCCTTGTCCTCTTGGACCTTGCTCAGCGCGCGGGCGTTGACGACGGGGTCCTTACGGCTCGGGATATAGGCCGCCATCCCGCCGATGGCGTGGGCCCCGCGCCGGTGGCAGGTCTGCACCAGCCGCGTGGTGTAGGCCCGCATGAAGGGCGCCTCCATGGTCAGCTGCGCCCGGTCGGGCAGGAGGAAAGCCCGCTGCATGCCGAGCTTCTTGATGATGCTGAAGAGGTAGTCCCAGCGGCCGGCGTTGAGGCCCGCGATGTGCCCGCGCAGCTCGTAGAGGATCTCGTCCATCTCGAAGGCCGCCAGGATCGTCTCGATCAAGACGGTGGCGCGGACGGTGCCACGCGTCAGGCCGAGGGTGTCCTCGGCGAAGACGAAGACGTCGTTCCAGAGGCGCGCCTCCAGGTGGCCTTCGAGCTTGGGCAGGTAGAAGTAGGGCCCGGTTCCTCGCTCGCGAAGGGCCTGGGCGTTGTGGAAGAGGTAGAGCCCGAAATCGAACAGGCTGCCTGAGATCGGCTCCCCGTCGAGCAGGACGTGCTTCTCCGAAAGGTGCCAGCCGCGGGGGCGCACCACCAGGGTTGCCGGGCTATCCACCAAACGGTAGACCTTGCCCCCCGGCGCCTCGAAGCGGATGGTGCGGCGGACCGCGTCCATGAGGTTGAGCTGGCCCTGGAGCACGTTGTCCCATGTGGGCGAGAGCGCATCCTCCAGATCCGCCATGAAGACCTGGGCCCCGGAGTTGAGGGCATTGATCATCATCTTGCGCTCGGCAGGGCCCGTGATCTCGACCCGGCGATCCGTCAAATCCCGCGGGGCAGGGGCAACACGCCAAGTCTCCTGCCGGATGGCCTCGGTCTCGCTCAGAAAGTCGGGCAATTTGCCGGCGACGTAGTCGCGCGCGCGTTCTGAGCGCATGGCTAGCAAGGTCTTACGGTCGTTCTCGAAGCGCAGGGCAAGGCCCGCCACGAAGCGCAGCGCCGCCGGGGTGAGGATCCGCTCGTAACCGGGCTTGAGGGCCCCCGTCACCGCCAAGGGGTGCAGGTCTATCACACCATGCCTCCTCGCATGGCGCTAAAGAGAGGCGAGGCTTGAGAAAAGAGGCCTCACGCCGCTTCGCGCCGAAAACCGGGTTCGCGCATCGTAGCAAGGGCTTCGCCGGGGGGGATCGTGCACTTCCGCCGAACTTCGCGCGGGAAAAGCGAGAGGCCCGATCCGGCAACCATCGCTTTACAGGTTGCATGCCGCGCCCAGTGCGCCTACCATGGCCCTCAGCCTCGAAAGCGACCAAGGAGATAATCCATGACCGGCCCCGATCCGGCCTTCTGGGAAACCGCCTACCAACACAAGCACACCCCGTGGGACCTCGGCGGCCCGACGCCGGTCTTCGTCCGGCTAATCGCCGAGCAGGCGGTAGAGCCTGGCCGCCTCTTGATCCCGGGGGCCGGGCGGGGCTACGATGCCATTGCCTTCGCCAAGGCGGGCTTCGACGTCACGACGGTGGACGTCTCGCCCTCGGCCTGCGCCGAGCTGCGCGAGGCCGCAGCCGCAGCCGGCGTCTCGATCCGGGTCCTCGAAGCGGATTTCTTCACCTTCGTCCCCGAGGCGCCCTTCGACGCGGTGCTCGAGTACACCTTCTTCTGCGCGATCACGCCGACCCTGCGCGCGGCCTACCGCGATCGCATGGCGGCCCTGATCCGACCGGGAGGCTTGCTGTTCGGCCTGTTCTTCCCCTTCAACAAGGAAGACGAGGAAGGGCCGCCCTTCCGGGTGAAACGCGAGGAGATCGAGGCCCTCTTCTCGGACGCCTTCGTCCTGGAGCGATCCGAGCTGCCCTCCGACTCCATCAAGCCCCGCGCGGGCAACGAGCGCCTCATGCTCTGGCGGCGCCGGTGACAGGCCCGATCCCTCCGGGTATGATCGGCCAGAGGACCCACGCATGACCTTCATCGATCGCACCGACATGATCAAGGCCTCGCCGCGCGCCGAGCTGCAGCGCTTCGCCCTCTACCTGCAGGGCGATCGCGCCGACATCACCGTGCAGGGCGAAGGCGATCGCTGGCTCGTGGTCCTCTACAAGAACAGCGCCTTCGAGTCCCGGACGCACTCCTGGTGGCTCGAATCGAGCCGCGAGGCGGGCCTCAGTCTCGCCCGAGAGGTCGAGCGCTGCCTTCAGGGCGCGCGCACCTTCGAGGACGCCATCACATGCCTGCCCGAGACCCTGCGCGCCTCGGGGGTCCAGGTCCACGCGCCGGGCGCTTCGGAAACTGCCCCTCTCGATCTTTGAGCAACTTCACCATGGCCCTTCCCGCTGCCGGGCGCTAGCCTCGGGGGCGAAGCCGCGCGCCGCATAAAGCGCACGGGCACGAAAGGGGGCTTGGGATGGACGGGCCTACCTCGCGCATGCGCGCCGTCGAGGCCCTGGAGCGCCTCGACGCCTACTGCTGGCGCCTTCCGAAGCACTACCGCGCCGACATGCGGGTCGAGGGGCGCGTGTTCGTCAGCGATGCCCTGCTGGTGGGCCTGCACGACGACCTGTCGCTGGAGCAGTGCGCCAACGTCGCGACTCTGCCGGGCATCCAGGTCGCCTCGCTCGCCATGCCCGACATCCACCAGGGCTACGGCTTCCCCATCGGCGGGGTGGCCGCCATGGCCCTCGACGAAGGGGTCGTCTCGCCAGGCGGGGTCGGCTTCGACATCAACTGCGGGGTCCGACTGCTCGCAACCAGCCTCGAAGCGGCTGAGGTGCGGCCCCATCTCGACGCCTTGATCCGTGCGCTCGCCGAGCGGGTTCCGTCGGGGGCGGGCCGCCAGGGCGAGATCCGCCTGACGCCCTCCGAGCTCGACGCGGTCCTGCACGAGGGTATGGCCTGGACTCTCGCGCAGGGCTATGCCCTCCCCGAGGACCTCGCCCACTGCGAGGAAGGCGGCCGCTTGCCCCATGCGGCTCCCGGCCTGGTCAGCGAGACTGCGAAGCAACGAGGCAAGGGACAGCTCGGCACCCTCGGCGCCGGCAATCACTTCCTCGAAGTCCAGTGGGTCGAGGAGGTCTTCGACCCGAGCGCCGCCGAGGCCTTCGGGCTGCGCGCGGGGCAGGTGGTGGTCATGATCCACTGCGGCTCGCGCGGGCTCGGCCACCAGGTCGCCACCGACTACATCCGCAAGATGGGGCCCGCCATGGCCCGCGCGGGCATCACCCTGGTCGATCGGCAACTGGCCTGCGCCCCCATCGCCTCGCCCGAAGGGGAGGCCTACCTCCTGGCCATGGCGGCGGCCTGCAACTTCGCCTGGGCCAACCGGCAGGTGCTCGCCTCCCGCACCCGCGAGGTCTTCGCGCGCCTCTTTCCCGGCGCGAAGCTCGCGCAGGTCTACGACGTGGCCCACAACATCGCCAAGCTGGAGACTCACCGGATCGAACGGGTGGAGCGGCCAGTCCTGGTTCACCGCAAGGGGGCGACACGGGCCTTCCCGGCCGGGCACCCCGCCCTTGCGCCTGCCCACCTCAACACCGGGCAGCCCGTCTTCATCCCGGGGGATATGGGGCGCTACTCTTACGTGCTCGCGGGCCTTCCCGGATCCATGGAACGCAGCTTCGGCAGCTGCTGCCACGGCGCGGGGCGGGTCATGAGCCGGACCGAAGCGCGGGGGCGGCAGAACTTCTACGAGATCGAGGCCCTGCTCGCGAGCCGTGGGGTGGTCGCGCGTGCGGCGACGCGCTCGGGGATCACCGAGGAGGCGCCCGACGTCTACAAGGACGTCAGTGAGGTCGTGCGAGTGGTCGAGGGGGCGGGCCTAGCCAAGCGGGTGGTGCGCCTGCGGCCCATGGGGGTGGTGAAAGGCTGAGGATGTGGCATGCTAATGGCATGACCAAGCATATCGAAGACGCCTCCCTGTCCCAGGCCCTCGCCAAGGATCTCGGCCTCTCGCTGCCGCAGGCCGAGAAGACCATCGCCCTGCTCGACGAGGGCAACACCATCCCGTTCCTCGCGCGCTACCGCAAGGAAGCGACCGGCGGCCTCGATGAGGGCCAGCTGCGCGCCTTGCAAGAGGCCCTTTCGCGCCTGCGCGCCCTCGAAGAACGGCGGGCGACGATCCTCGCCTCGCTCGCAGAGCAAGGGGTGCTCAGCGACGAGTTGCGGCGCAAGGTCCAGAGCGCCGACAAGCTCACGACCCTCGAAGACCTGTACCTGCCGTACCGGCCCAAGCGCCGGACCCGCGCCATGATTGCCAAGGAGCGTGGGCTCGCCCCGCTCGCCGAACTCATGAAGCGCCCGCCCGCCGAGTCGCCTCTGGCGGCCGCGCGCCGCTTCGTCGCACCCGACCAGGAGGTTCCGAGCCCCGAGGACGCCCTCGCGGGCGCCCGGGACATCCTCGCCGAAGAAGCAGCCGAAGATGCCGACCTGCGAGGCCGTGCCCGGCGCGTCACCCTCACTGAAGGGCTGCTCAGCGCCAAGAAGGCACCCAAGGCCGAGGACCCGCAGGGCAAGTACGCCCAGTACTATGCCTTCTCCGAAGCGGTCGCCAAGGTGCAGCCGCACCGAGTGCTCGCCTGCGATCGCGGCGAGGCCGAGAACGTCTTGAAGGTCTCGGTCGAGCTGCCCGACGCGCGGATCCTGGCCTTCATGCAGGAGCGCTGGAGCGTGCGGGCCGAGGGCTGGCGCGCCGAGGTCGAGACCGCCCTCGCGGATGCCTACAAGCGTCTGCTTGCGCCCGCTCTCGAGCGCGACGTGCGCGCCGCGCTCACCGAGAAGGCCCAGGCGCACGCCATCACCGTGTTCGCCGCCAACCTCAAGTCCCTCTTGCTGCAGCCGCCGCTGCGCGGCCAGGTGGTGCTCGGGGTCGATCCCGGCTACCGCACGGGCTGCAAGGTGGTGGTCGTGGATCCCACCGGCACCCCGCTCATGCCGGGCATCGCCATCTATCCCCACGAGCCCCAGCGCCAGCGGCAGGAGGCGATCGCGACCCTGCGCGCCCTCATCGCCAAGCACGGCGTCACCGTCGTGGCCATCGGCAACGGCACCGCGAGCCGCGAGACCGAACAGCTGGTGGCCGAGGCCATCCGCGACACGGGCGCGCGCTACCTGATGGTCTCGGAGGCCGGCGCGAGCGTCTACTCCGCCTCCGAGGTCGCCCGCGAGGAGTTCCCCGACCTCGACGCCACCCAGCGCGGGACCATCTCCATCGCCCGGCGCCTCCAGGACCCGCTCGCCGAACTCGTCAAGATCGACCCGCAGGCCATCGGGGTGGGCCTCTACCAGCACGACCTCAACGAGAAGGCCCTCGGATCGGCCCTCGCCGGGGTCGTCGAGGACGCGGTCAACCACGTGGGCGTCGACCTCAACACCGCCTCGGCAGCGCTCTTGACCCACGTGGCGGGCCTCAACAAGAAGGTCGCCGCCGCCATCGTCCAGCAGCGCCAGAGCCAGGGCCTTTTCAAGCGCCGGGCGGACCTCAAGAAGGTCAAGGGGCTCGGCGATCGCACCTTCGAGCAGTGCGCGGGCTTCTTGCGGATCCCGGGCGGCGAGGACCCCCTCGACAACACGGCCATCCACCCCGAGTCCTACAAGGCGACGCGCCAATTGCTCGAAACCCTCGGCCTCTCGGCCGCGAGCAAGGACCTCGGCACTCGCCTCACGGCCGCGCGCACCGACGCGCCACGCCTGGCGAGCGCGCTCGGCATCGGTGAGCCGACCCTGCGCGACATCCTTTCCAACCTCGAGAAACCCGGCCGGGATCCCCGTGAGGACCTGCCGCTGCCGCACCTGCGGCAGGACGTGCTCAAGCTCGAAGACCTCAAGCCCGGCATGCGCCTGATGGGCACCGTGCGGAATGTGGTGGACTTCGGCGCCTTCGTGGACATCGGCGTCAAGAACGACGGGCTGGTGCACGTCTCCGAGCTCTCGGACCGCTTCGTGCGCAACCCGCTAGAGGTCGTAGGCGTCGGCGACGTGGTCGAGGTCGAGGTGCTCGACATCGACCGTCAGCGCGCCAGGGTCTCGCTGAGCCGCAAACGCGTCTTGATCGGCAGCGCCACGTAGAAGGTGCTGCCGACCCCCACCTCGCTCTCGACCCAGATGCGCCCGCCGTGCGTCCGCACGATCTCGCGGCTAATGGGCAAGCCCAGGCCGATGCCCCCGCGAGCGAGAGGGCGGGGGTGTACCTGATGGAAGGGGTCGAAGACCCGGTAGAGATCCTCGCTCGGAATCCCCCGGCCCTGATCCCGAACGGCGAAGCGCACCTCCTCTCCGTCGGCGACTGCTTCCATGCCGATCCGCGAGCCGGCGTGCGAGAACTTGATGGCGTTGCCCACCAGGTTCACGAGCACCTGCATGATCCGCTCGGGGCAAGCCTCAAAGGGGATGACGGGCGAAGCGACGTCGAGCGTGATCCCCGCCTCGTCGGCGAGCCCTGCGAGCGAAGCGGCCGCCTCCTCCAAGAGGCTGGCGGCATCGCAAGCAGTCGCCTCGATTGGCAGCAATCCAGCCTCTAAGCCCTCGAGCGAGAGGACATCATGGGTCAAGCGCACCAGACGCTCGGCATTGTGCGCGGCGATCGCCAGCATGCGCCGCCCCTTCTCGGCGGCCGGGTCGCAACATCCCACCGTCAAGAGACGGACTGCGCTCTGGATCGCAAAGAGAGGGGTGCGGATCTCGTGGCTCAGGGCCTTGATGAAGTCGCTCTTCTGGCGTTCCAGGGCCTTACGCTCGCTGATGTCCCGCGCGATCCCGATCACTCCGACGATCTCGCCGGTCTGGTCCCGGTAGGGGAACTTGACCACCGAGAAACTCCGGATCCCTTCCGGAAACTCCATCGTGGTGTCGTAGACCGTCGGCTGGCCCGTCTCGAGGATGCGGGCATTGGTCTCGAGCACACGCTCCAGCACGTGAGGCGGCAGGTCGTAGCCGGACGGCTGGCCGATGATGCCCTCGATCGGCCTGCCGAGGGCCCTGGCATACGCCGGGTTGACGTTGATGTAGCGCCAGTTGCGATCGAGGATGAAGATAAGGTCGGTGGCATGCTCGTACACCGAGCGGATCGTGGCCTCGCGGATCCTGAGCTCCTGCTCGGCCCGCCGGGCCTTGTAGCGCGCCTCGATCCCCGCAGCCACCACCGGCAGCAGCGCCTCGACCAACGTCACTTCTTCGAGCGGAGACGTGCGCAAGGCCATCAGGACCCCGTACACCTCCCCGGCCGCATTTCGCAGGGGAGTTGCCACGCATGCTTCCGCCCCTTCCAGCAGGGCCGAGACCCCGGGAAACAGACGCCACACCTCCTGCTTCCAGGTTTGCGCGCCATTCACGAGCAGCGGCTCGATCGGCGTGCCCGCCACCGCAAACTCCACCTCGGGCAAGATTTCGCCGCGGCAAAAGCGTGCTACGGTCCTCATGCGCTGCCGAGCCGGGTCCGCAAACTCAGCGATGAGCACCCCGTCCATGGCCAGGACCTCGGCCAGGAAGCGCGCTTGAAGGGGGTGGTGATCGCCGTTCGGGTCGCTCGCCAAGCCCTGCATGAAGGAGAAGAGCGCTTGCTCTGCACGGTCGATGAAGCTCGGGTCTCGCCACTCTCGCAGTGCAAGCCGGGCAAACCCCGCCAGATCGTCGAGGGCCTCACGATCCCCGGCCTCGAAGGCACGCGGCGTCTGAGATAGCGCCCAGAGAAAGCCAAGGCGCTCCCCTGTTCCGTTGAAGAGGGGATAAACCATGGCCATGCGCAAGGCATGGCGCTCGCCCTGCGCAAAGCGCTCGTCTTTCCGCACGTCCGCCACCAGGAGAGGGGCCTGCTGCCGATCCGCCTGACAAAGGAAGGGCACGAGCAAGGCGTCGCCCACGGACAGGGACCCGACGTTCACCAGCAGCGAAGGACGCTCGGGCGGTCCGACGCAGACCCCCGCAGCCGCAGCGTCGAGCGTGCGCGCGGCCATGCGCGCGAGTCGCGCGAGGTCCTCCCGCACGTGGAGATCCGCGCCGACGCTCGCCTCAGGATTCACGGGAAAGGTGTTCGACCCCATCAGCGTACACCTAGTGACCAAGAGGGGATAAGAAATGGCTTCTATCGTGACCACAACATTGTCGATAATTACTCAAGAATACGGCTCCGTCCGAATGAATCGCGATCACGAGGGGTAAGATCTGTTCTATACTTCCCATTCTGTTTCACTTTAATCTGAAACCGCAATTTATTAACGCATTCTTCACTCAATCACGGCGTGTTTGGCATAGAAGCGAGCGATCTTCCCCATGTCTGAAGCTAATCCCCGCATCTTGCTGATCGACGATCAGGAAGAATTGCTCGAAACCCTGGACGAGTGGCTGCGCTTCAGTGGCTATCGGACCGAGACAGCTTCCGGCGGTCAAGAGGCGCTGGAGCAGCTCCGGCGTGCGCGCTTCGACGTGGTGGTGACCGACCTCCAGATGCCGGGCATCACGGGCCTGGAGCTGCTCAGCCTGCTCAAGCAGCAGGACCCGACCCTCGAAGTCATCTTCCTGACGGGGCAAGGGACCATGGCGGACGCCATCGAGGCCCTGCGCGAAGGGCGGGCCTTCGACTTTCTCCAGAAGCCCCTGCGCGACCTGAACCACCTCAACGCGGCCATCGACAAGGCCTTCGCCCAGAAGCAAGCCAAGGCCCGCTCGCGCCAGACCGGCCCCCTCGCCTTGCCCGAGCACGTGGAGCCGCTGAGCACTCGTGAGGTCGAGATCATCCTGTTGCTCGCCCGTGGGCTCGACAACCGAGAGATCGCCGATCGCCTCGTGCTGAGCGAGAAGACGGTGAAGAACCACCTGACGCGCATCTACGAGAAGCTCAAGGTCTCCAACCGCACCCAGGCGGTCATCCTTTGCCAGCAATACGGCATCATCTGAGGCAAGCAGGGAAGCAGGGGCTTGAAAACACTGTTAACAATCCCCTGTACGAACTCCAAAAACGTGCTAATATGGATTTAATAGAGTTGTGCTCTAGGGTTTAGTCGTCGTCTCTCCCCTTGAATGGAGGATCTGCAGATGGAAACTACCGCTACGCTGCCCACCGGCCTCACCGTCAACAAGGCGATCGCCATGTGGCAAGCCAGCAACCCTGCCGCGGCCGTTTCCTCGGAGACGTACCGCCCCGACTACGCCCTCTTCGGCGCCGGCGAGTTCCACGGGATGACCAACACCCGCTATCGCCGCCCCCGCGCCCCCAAGGCCAAGGCATAATGACCCGGCCCGACACGCCGTTCAGCCCCGAGCCCAACGTCAATCTCGACATCTGGCTCGTCGTGCTCGGGACCGTCGCCCTCTCGACGATCATCGCCATCGTCATGAGCTACGCCCCTTAATCGCCCCCCCTTCGAAACGCGCCAGGCAATTGCCTGGCGCGTTTCACTTGTATCTACCTAAATCGAAACCGCCCACCTCTCGGAGGTGGGCGGTTTTTTCACGCAGGAAAACTGAAGGCTAGACGGGCATCGCCCCGCGCAGACCGAGACCGGGCAGCAGGGGCTGCTCCGGAGCCACCCGCATGGCTTCGATCATGTCCAGGATGTAGCCGAAGTCGTGGTAGGAGTTGACGAAGTCCAGGTCATCCGCCGGCAGGATCAGCTTGGGGCAGAGGTCGAAGGTCTGGATCCAGTCCTCGTAGAGCACGTTGAGCTGCTCAAGGTACTCGCGCGGGATGCTCGCCTCGTAATCGCGACCGCGCTTGGCGATCCGTCGCAAGAGGGTCGGCACCGACGCCCGCAGGTAGATCAAGAGGTCGGGCGGCGGGCACGAGGGGATGATGCCGTCGTAGATCCGCTGGTAGGTGTTGAAGTCCCGCTCGTTCATGATGCCAGTCTGATAGGCGTTCTTCGCGAACATGGCGGCGTCCTCGAAGATCGAGCGGTCCAGGATCGCCGGCCGGCCGCTGGCGACGACGCGGCGGTAGGTCTCGATGCGGGTCGAGAGGAAGTAGACCTGCAGGTGGAAGCTCCACTTGTGCATGTCCCCGTAGAAGTCGTCGAGGTAAGGGTTGTCATCGACCGACTCGTACCAGGGCACATAGTTGAGCTTATCGGCGAGCCACTTGGAAAGCGAGGACTTGCCGCAGCCGATGTTCCCCGCGATCACGATGACCTTGGGCTTGGATTCGACCTGCATGGGGGACCCTCTCGAAGCGAAAGACGGCATGGGATGGACGCTCCCATGATAACACCGAGCGAGGGTCTAGCGCGGCCCCGGTTTGAAACGAATCACGAAGCCGAAACGACGACCCTGAGGGCCTGCGGGCACATCTCGACCGTCAAGGGCAAGACTCCGCGCAGGTCCCCGTCCAGCTGGTAGGGCACGGGGCGCGCCGAGCGAATCTCGACCTGCCGGCAGTGGAGCGTCTCGATGCGGGAGAAGCGGGTGGGGACCCGCAACAGCACCCGGATGAGCCCGAAGATCACGTGGTACCAAGAGCGGGTCCTGAAGACGCACAGGTCGAAGTACCCGTCGCGCACGTCCGCATGCTCGGCCACCGAGGCGTTGGATCGCCCGTAGAGGCGGGTATTGGCCACCACCAGCATGTAGACCAGCCGGCGCAAGCGCTTGCCGCCATCCACCCGGATGGTCATGCGGGTCGCGCGGTGGCTCACGAAGGCCTGGATCCCCGCGAGGGTGTAGGCCATCTGGCCCGCCAGGCGCTTGAGCTGCGGCCACATGGAGATGACGGTGACCGCGTCGTAGCCGATGCCGACCATCAAGGCGAAGTACCGGCCGTTGGCCTTCCCCACGTCGATGGCCATCACTTTGCCCTGGAAGGCCACCCGGGCCGCGGCCTGGAAGTCGGCCGGCAACGCGAGCTCGTTGGCGAGAATGTTGCTGGTGCCCCCGGGAATGATTCCGAGCTCCACCTCGGTCCCCGCCAGAGCCTGCAGGGCTTCGTTGATCGAGCCGTCGCCGCCCATCACGACCACGCGCCGGATGCCCTGGGTGATCGCCTCGCGTGCGAGCGCCTCGATGTGCCCCTCGCCCTCGCTCAAGAAAATTCGGGGCTCCCAACCCGCCTCGCGGGCAAGCTCCTCGAGCCAGTCCCATTCGGCCCCGCGGGTGCGCGTGGGGCCGGAGACGGGGTTCAAGATAATGGCGATGAGAGGGGGGTGCGACATACTCGGCATTGTACCGGAAGCAAGCCAGCCCCACCTCCAATGCTAAGCATTGTGAAGGAAAAAATGCCGAAAAACCGCTTGCCTGGCCGAAGCTGGGTGCTACACTACGAGTAGCCCCCGAGAAAGCGAGGCTTTTGGACCCCCATGAAGGTCATCCCCACTTTCGAGCAATTCGAGACGACGGCGCACCAGGCCGCGCGTCACGTGCTCTACGCCGAGATCAGCGCCGACCTGGAGACGCCCGTATCGGCGTACCTCAAAGTGGCGGGCTCTCGCGCACCGGCCTTCTTGCTCGAAAGCGTCGAGCAGGGCGATCGCCTCGGGCGCTATTCCTACATCGGGTGCGAGCCCGAAGAGGTCTTGCGCTTCGGCCCCGAGACCAACCCCTATCAAGCCCTCAAGCTTCTCATGCAGGCCTCGATCCAGGCCTCCGGCCCTGACCTGCCCCCTTTCGCAGGCGGGGCCGTCGGGTATTGGGGGTTCGAGACCGTTCGCCACCTGGAGCCCGCTGTCGGCGAAGCGCCGCCGGACGACATGGGCCTGCCTGAGGCCGCCTTTCTCCTGACGCGCAGCCTCATCGCCTTCGATCATGCCAAGCGCACCATGCGGGTCATGACGATCGTCCGGCCGGACGGCGACCCCGCCCGGGCCTACCAAGAAGGATGCGACCGGATCCACGCCTGGATCGAGCGCCTGCGCGCGCCCCTCGTCGCCGACCCCCTCCAGCTCGCCGAGCACCCCGAGCCCCTCGTCCCCGACTCGACCCTGACGCGCGAAGGGTACTGCGCGATGGTCGAAAAGGCCAAGGAGCACATCAAGGCCGGGGACATCTTCCAGCTCGTCGGCTCACAGCGGCTGAGCGCTCCTTATTCGGGCGAGCCCTTCGCGCTCTACCGCACCCTGCGCACCGTCAACCCGAGCCCTTACATGTTCTTCCTCGACTGGGGCGACTTCCAGCTGGTCGGCTCAAGTCCCGAGGTCATGGTGCGGCTCGACGGCCGCACCGCGACGGTGCGCCCCATCGCGGGCACGCGCCGCCGGGGGCTCGACAGCGACGAGGCGCTCGGCAAGGACCTGATGGCCGACCCCAAGGAGCGCGCCGAGCACGTCATGCTCGTCGATCTCGGGCGCAACGACCTGGGTCGCGTCTGCAAGCCGGGCTCGGTCAAGGTCGACGACCTGATGGCCCTCGAACGCTTTTCTCATGTGCTGCACATGACCTCGACCGTGACGGGCGAGATGCAGGACGGCCTCGACGGCCTCGACCTGCTCGCCGCCTGCTTCCCCGCGGGCACCGTCTCGGGTGCGCCCAAGGTCCGGGCCATGCAGCTCATCAACCAACTCGAACCGTTCAAACGCGGCCCCTACGCGGGGGCCGTCGGCGTACTCGGGTACGACGGATCGATCAACACCGGCATCACGATCCGCACCATGGTGGTGCGTGACGGCCGGGTGCACGTTCAGGCGGGAGCCGGCATCGTCGCCGATTCGATCCCCGAGAACGAATACCAGGAAACGCTGAACAAGGCGCAGGCGATGCTGCAAGCGTTGCAGCTCGCACCGATCCCCTCGACATAAGGAGCCACACAGGTCCCATGTTTAGCCTCATTCCCCGCGAGGAGACCTTCTTCGACCTCCTCGAAGCCTCGGCCAAGAACGTCATCGACACCGCGCGCCTCCTGCGCGACATGGTTGAAGACTACCGGAACCTCCCCGACCGCTTCCAGAAGATCCGCGACAGCGAACATGCGGGTGACCGCGTCACCCATCAGATCATGGACAAGCTCAACCGGACCTTCGTCACCCCCATCGACCGCGAGGACATCCATTCGCTCGCGTTCGCCCTCGACGACATCGTCGACTCGATCGAGCTGATCGCCGATCGCTTCATCCTCTACAAGATCGAGAAGCCCACCGGCATGACCATCTCCCTGGTGCGCATCCTGGTGCGCTGCTGCGAGGAGATCCACGCGGCCATGGGCCTCCTGCGCACCCCCAAGCGGATGAAGGAGATCCTCGACCACACCATCGAGATCAACCGCCTCGAGAACGAGGGCGACCAGCTCTCGCGCGCGGCCCTCGAGCGTCTCTTCGACCAGCCGGGTGACACCCCTGCGGCGATCCTGGACGTGATCAAGTGGAAGGAGCTCTACAACGTCCTCGAGGAAGCCATCGACTTCACCGAAGACGTGGCCGACCGCCTGCACGGAGTCGTGATCAAAAATGCCTGAGGTTACGATCGCGCTCCTCGTCCTGGTTATCTTCCTGGCGCTGGCGTTCGACTTCATCAACGGCTTCCACGACACCGCCAACGCCATCGCCGCGTCGGTCTCGACCGGCGTGCTCACCCCCCGGCGGGCCATCCTCATGGCCGCCATCCTCAACTTCCTCGGCGCCATCACCGTTGGCACGGCGGTCGCCAAGACCATCGGTAAAGGCATCATCGACCCGGTCTACGTGACTCAGCCCCTGATTGTCGCCGCCCTCTTGTCGGCGATCTTCTGGAACCTGGTCACCTGGTACTGGGGCCTGCCTTCCAGCTCCTCGCACGCCCTGATCGGCGGCATCGTGGGGGCGGGCATCGCGGGCCACGGCTTCGGCGCCATCCACTGGCTCGGGCCCAAGAGCTTCTCCAACATCGTCCAGAGCCTGGTGCTCTCCCCGGTGCTGGGCTTCGCGATCGCCTTCACCATGGTGATCGGGCTTTACTGGATCTGCCGGCGCTTCCTGCCGCACCAGGTCCGTGACGGCTTCCGGGTGCTGCAGATCTTCGCGGCAGCCTTCATCAGCTTCAGCCACGGCTCCAACGATGCCCAGAAGGCCATGGGCATCATCACCATGGCCCTGATCTCGGCCGGGATGCTCAGCGACTTCACCGTGCCCACCTGGGTCATGGTTGCCTGCGCCATGGCCATGGGGATCGGGACCGCCTCGGGCGGCACCAAGATCATCAAGACCATGGGCACCAAGATCGTGAAGCTGCAGCCCATTCAGGGCTTCGGCGCCGACATGACCTCGGCCTTCGTCATCACCCTGGCCTCCCACTTCGGCCTGCCGGTCAGCACCACCCACGTGGCGGCGGGCTCGATCATGGGCGTGGGCTCCACGCGACGCTTCAGCGCGGTGCGCTGGGGGGTCGCCGGCAACATGGTCACCGCCTGGATCGTGACCATCCCCATCACCGCCACCCTCGCTTACATCTTCTACTGGTTCCTCATGTCGGTGCTGCACCTGCACTAGGACCCGGCGGATTCATGCCAGAGGGGCGCTCCGACTTCGGAGCGCCCCTCTTGTCTCGACGGGGCCTAAAGCGATGATGAAACGCCTTTGGTTACTTCCTCTAAGGCCCTGCCATGCGCCTGCTCGATACCGACAAAGTTGGCCGGTTTTCACCAGGAAAGGGCCGATGGATATTGCCAGAGGGCATGGGGTATGCTAAGCTTCCTTCATAAAACTTCATAAGCCTGGGTGCATTGGCTACAACCCCGCAATCTTCTGGCATTCCCGCAACCAGCCTTGTTGAACGACTCCAGCATCGCCGTCGCGCGGCCAACCGCGCTGAACCCTCGGCATCGGAAAGGAGCGTGTCAACAATGGTTGGAAACAAGCCAGGACCAGCCAAAGGCGATCCCCGCATGGTCGAAGCGGGCCGCCGTGGCGGTCAGACCGTCAAGGAAGAGCGCGGTCGCGAATTCTTCCAGCAGATCGGCAAGAAAGGCGGGCAGGCCACCAAGGCCAAGTACGGCCCTGAATTCTTCTCGAGCATCGGCCGCAAGGGCGGCGAGGCCGTGAAGAAGGAGCGGGGCGTCGAGTTCTACTCGTCCATTGGCCGCAAAGGCGGCTCGACCTCCCGGGCGGGCAGACGAAAAGTCGTCAAGTAACCCATACACCTGAAGGCCGCTCCCTCTGGGGGGCGGCCTTCAGGGTTTCACGCACAGCGGCTCGGCGGGCCGAGATTCGCGCTCTCATCGGCTTTACAGGCGCAGAGGGCGCCCCCTATAATGCAGCTTGGGAGATTCGGCAACGGCTGCCGACTTCGTGTGTAGGAGGGTCCAAATGGAACGTCGATCCGCTTCGGGGCTCGAAGTACTGGGTAGCTTGGTGATTGGCGCCGTCGGCGGCTTCGTGCTCGGCATGCTCTTGGCTCCCCAGTCGGGCAGCCGCACCCGCGAGCAGGTGGCCGAGAACCTGGGCGACATCTCGCTGCGCGCCAATGAGCTCGCCGAGAACGTCAAGGGCAACACCGAGAGCCTGCTCAACACCACCCGCACCACCATCGAAGAGAAGCTCACCCTCCTCAGCGAGGCGGTGGAGGCGGGCCGCAAGGCGGCCGCCTACAAGCGCGAAGAGCTGATCGAGAACGACGGCCCCGCCCCCGAACAGGCCTAAGAGGCTAGGAGACTCCCCATGAGCGCGAAGCGCAACCTCACGTTTTACGCCACGGCCCTGATCGGGACCGCTCTCGGCACCGCCGCGGGCCTCCTGCTCGCGCCCAAGTCGGGCGAGGATACCCGCAAGAAGCTCAAGCGGATGGCGGGCGAAATCAGCGAGCAGTTCCCCTCCATGGAGGACCTGCGCCTCAAGGGGCGCCAGGTCCTCAAGAACGCCCCCGATCTGATCGCTTCGCGCCGCAAGCGTCCTAGCAACATCATCCAGCTCTACCGCGAGAAGGAAGACTAACCCTTTCCTTCGACGCGCAGCACGCGAAGCCGCCCCGGGCCACGCTCGGGGCGGCTTCGTCGTGTTAGAATCGAAGGAAAAGTGTCCAGCCCCACGTTTCGAGAAAGGGACATCGCCTTGTCACTCAGCGGCCACGAGATCCGGGACAAATACATCGAATTCTTCAAGCGCAAGGCCCACGCGCACCTGCCCAGCTCCTCGCTGGTCCCCAAGAACGACCCGACCGTCCTGCTGACCACGGCGGGCATGCTGCAGTTCAAGCCCATCTTCATGGGTGTCGAGACCGCCCCCAACCCGCCCCGGGCCGTGACCGTCCAGAAGTGCTTCCGCACCACCGACCTGGACAACGTGGGTCGCACCGCGCGCCACCACACCTTCTTCCAGATGCTCGGCAACTTCTCGTTCGGCGACTACTTCAAGGCGCAGGCGATCGCCTACGCCTGGGAGTTCCTCACCGTCGACCTGGCGCTGCCCAAGGACAAGCTCTGGGTCTCGGTGTTCGAGACCGATGACGAAGCCCTCGAAATCTGGCGCGACCAGATCGGCGTCCCCGCCAACCGCATCGTGAAGCTCGGCGAGGAGGACAACTTCTGGGCGGCGGGCCCCACCGGCCCCTGCGGCCCCTGCTCCGAGATCTACGTGGACCTGGGTCCCGCGGCCGGCAACGGCAACCCCGACGCCCGCCTGGGCGAGGATGACGATCGCTTCCTCGAGGTCTGGAACCTGGTCTTCATGCAGTACAACCGGGACGAGGCGGGCACCCTGACGCCCCTGCCCTCCCAGAACATCGACACCGGCATGGGCCTCGAGCGCATCGCCTCGGTCCTCCAGAAGGTCCCCACCAACTACGACACGGACCTCGTCAAGCCGATCATCCTCAAGGCGGCCGAGCTGGCCGGCGTCACCTACAGCGCCGACAAGGAGAAGGACGTCTCCCTCAAGGTCATCGCCGACCACATCCGCGGCGCGGTCTTCTTGATCGGCGACGGGGTGGTTCCCTCCAACGAGGGCCGCGGCTACGTCCTGCGCCGGATCATGCGCCGGGCCATCCGCCACGCTAAGCTGCTCGGCATGCAGCGCCCCTTCCTCGCCGAGCTCGGCGAGCTGATCATCGGGCACTACGCCTACTACCCTGAGCTGCCCGCCCAGAAGGACTTCATCCTGCAGAGCCTGGTGGCCGAGGAGACTCGCTTCAGCCAGACCATCGACCGCGGCTCGCAGCTGTTGCAGAACGCCTTCGACACCTTCGGCGCGGACAACAAGGTCATCCCCGGCGAGACCGCCTTCGAGCTGTACGACACCTACGGCTTCCCCTTCGAGCTGACCGTCGAGCTCGCCGCCGAAAAGGGCTACACGGTCGATGAGACCGGCTTCCACGCCGCCATGGAGCAGCAGCGCGACCGCGCCCGCAAGGCGCGCGAAGAGGCGGGCGTCACCTTCTCGGCCGTGGACCTCCAGACCAAGGAGGCCACCCCCTTCAAGGGCTACGTCTCGACCGAAGAGACGGTCGAGATCCGCGAGGTCTTCACCGACAAGAGCGGCCGCACCGGCGTGGTCCTCGACCACACCCCCTTCTACGCCGAGTCGGGCGGCCAGGTCGGCGACCAGGGCCTGATCGGCACCGCCCGGGTGGCCGATACCCAGAAGATGGGCGCGACCATCGTTCACCTGCTCGAAGCGGGCAGCGAGACCCCCAAGGTCGGCGACCGCGTTGTGGCCAAGGTGGACCTGGCGCTGCGCGAGGCGACCATGCGTCACCACACTGCGACCCACCTCCTGCATGCGGCCCTCAAGCAGGTGCTCGGCCCTCAGGTCAACCAGGCCGGCTCCTTGGTCGGTCCCGACGAGCTGCGCTTCGACTTCACCTTCGCCCGGGCCATGACCCCCGAGGAGATCGCGAAGGTCGAAGACCAGGTCAACGCCGAGATCTTCGCCAACCGCGCGGTCGCCCACATCGAGATGAGCCTCGCCGATGCCCAGGAGTCGGGCGCGGTGGCCCTCTTCGGCGAGAAGTACGGCGACACCGTGCGCGTCATCGACGTGCCCGGCTTCAGCAAGGAGCTGTGCGGCGGCACCCACGTGCACGCCACCGGCACCATCGGCACCTTCAAGATCGTCCGCGAAGAAGGCATCGCCGCCGGCATCCGTCGCGTCACCGCGGTGGCGGGCGGTGCAGCCCTTTCCTACTTCCGTCGCCAGGCGGATGCGGTGGCTGCGGCCGGCTCGCTGCTCAAGGCCTCGGCCGAGGAGCTGCCCGATCGCATCGAGAAGCTCCAGGACAAGCTGAAGACCACCGAGAACGAGGTCAAGGCCCTCAAGAGCCGTCTTGCGGTCGCTCAGACCGAGTCGCTCTTGGACGGCGCCGTCACCCTGGGTTCTTTCCGCCTGATCAGCGCCGTGGTGCCCAACATGGCCCCCGACGCGCTCAAGGGCGCGGTCGAGCACCTGCGCGACAAGCTCAAGTCGGGCGTGGTGGTCCTCGGCTCGGTCGAAGACGGCAAGCTCGCCGTGGTGGCGGCGGCCTCCGACGACCTGGTTAAGGAAGGCGCGCACGCGGGCAAGCTCATCGGTTCGATCATGGGCCTGGTGGGCGGCAAGGGCGGCGGCAAGCCCCAGATCGCCCAGGGCGGCGGCGGCGAAGCCGGCAAGCTGAGCGAGGCGATCGCTCAGGTCGAGGCGCTGGTCGCTCAGCAGCTCCCGATCAAGGCGTAGCCGCAAGACCAGAAACCAAAAGGCGGGCCCCCAGGTGGGGGCCCGCCTTCTTTCAGGGCTGGTGCTCAGCGAACGGGGAAGAGGTCGGGGGCGCTGGCGGCGGTGAGCTTACGCGCAAGCTCCAGCTTGATCTGACCCTGGTTCCGGCCAAGGCCCTTGCGCTCGGCGCTGAGGCGCACGCCGGAGTCCAGCTTGTACTTGAGTGCCACGCCCACCTTGGGCAGCCCGCTCACCGAGTAAGTGCCGATCTTGAAGTAGGCAGGGCGGGAAGCATCCGAAAGGTAGAGGGCTCCGTCCTTGCCCAGGTAGATGACGCCGAGGAAGCCGTCCTCTCCCTTGACGCTGACGCCGAGGGTGGTGGCCACCACGGTCGGCTGGAGTGGCGCCTTGGCCGTCAGGGTCAGGGTCAGGTGGTCGATGCCGGTATCCCAGCCCTCGAAGGGCCCCACTTCGCCGCTGAAGCTATCGAACATCTTGGCCTGCATGCCACCTGCCTCGCTCGCGTTCACGGCCCCGCCCACGGGCGCTTGACCGCAGCCGGCCGCGACCATGCCGATCAAGGTCAACCCGACGATCCCCGCGCGCTTCCACATGGTCAAAACTCCTGTTCGTACGAACTGTGACGACTACTGTCCTCACTATCGGACGGCTGCTCGAAAGCATTCTTAAGAAGACATCAAGAACACGCTAAATCAAGATGTTCACCCGGACCGGTGAAACACTTCGCGAGGGTGGGTAAGGAGAGAATATTGAATTAAAAACGATAAATAATATTCAAATCAAAGGAGGAGAACGCCATGCGCTACCTCTCGCTGATGCTCGTTTGTGTCTTCTTCCTGGCCGGATGCTTGGCGCCCAACTTCAGGGTTCCTCTGAGTGGGCGTTCGAGCGGCGCTTCGCACGGTTCCCCCGATCTGATCGGCTACGTCGGGACGGGGCCACTGCGGCCGTTCGAGGCGCCCGCCATGAAAGGCAGCGTGAGCTTCGCGAGCCGGCGCGCGCAGGGCACGCTCGAAGAGGTGGCCGTTGGCGCCACCGTCTCACTGATCAACACCGGCAGCAACCAGACCGTCATCACGGGCTTGACCGATGCTCAGGGCAACTTCGTGCTCAACATGCCCAAGGGCTTTCGACCGGACGGAACGGCGGTCTATTACCTGGAGGCCTTCAAGGGAATCGGTGGTAACCTGCCCGGCAATTCCGCCATCCGGGTGCGGACGGTCGCGATGTATCGAAACAACGGCTGGGTGACGATCAGCAGCACCCGGCCCAACGATGGCATTCGCCTCAGCCCCGGATCGACCGCCCTCGCCATTGCCGCCGCCTTGCTCAAGGACGCCGGGCGCAGCGTGTCCCTCGATCAATTGATCGGGCGCATCACCGAGAGCGGCTACACCCCCGTCGACGGCCTCACGTTGGCAGACTTCGAGGGCGTGCGAACCATCGTCGAAGGGTGTCTCGCCGATCGGCGCGATCCGATCGCGGGCGTCGGCTTCAACACCGCGACCAACACCTGGGTGCAAGCCGGCGGCAGCAGCCTGGTCATGACGGTCACCGCCGTCGATCCCACCAGCAGCGAGCGCGGCACCTTGGTGACCTTCACGGGGCAAGGCTTCACGCCCGGGAGCACGGCGGTGGTGCGCTTCAACGGCGCTCCTCAGAACGCGCTCAGCGTGAGCGCCACGGCCGTGGGGGTCACCGTTCCGGAGGCGGCCACCTCGGGGCAGACCTCGGTTCAGATCGGCAACTTGATCGCGCTGGGGCCCACCTTCAAGGTGCCCGTCAAGATTGACGCGCTCTCCCGACTGGACGGGGGTCCGGGCACCAGCGTGACAGTGACCGGCACGGGCTTCGACTCCTCGAATCGCGACCACAACGAGGTTCGGTTCGGTGGCACCAAGGCCACCGTCACCCAGGTGACGGCGACCAGCCTCGAAGTCACCGTGCCGGCCGGCGCGTTCGCAGGACCCGTGAGCGTCTCGGTGTTCGGCAGTGACGCCAATAGCCCCGATCCCTTCTACCCCACCCTGGACTTTACGAGCTTCAGCCCCACGAAGGCGGAGCCCGGCAGGTCCATCACGCTCAAGGGCACCGGCTTCCACAAGGATGCCGGGTCGAACGAGGTGCACTTCGGGACCGTCCTCGCCGAGAACGTGACCCTAGAGAACGACGAACTCAGCGTAAAAGTTCCCCAGAACGCCGTGAGCGGCGGCATCTCGGTCACCGTCAACGGCATCACGGCGAACCTTACGGGCTTTGTGGTTTTGGGTACGGAGCAACCCTTCTCGAACCCCAACATCCAGACGATCGCAGGCACCACCCAGCTCACTGGGAGCATACAGGCAACGAATTGGCCCATCTCCGGGCGTGACATCGCGATCGCTCAAGACGGCACGCAGTACGTCGCGAGCCCGCAGGGCGTGTACAAGGTGACGACCGGTGGCATGGCGAGCCTCCTGGTAAGTAACGCGGAGCTCAACAACGCCGAGCCTCAGAGCGTGGCCTGCAAGGGAGACGAGGCCCTGTACATCAGCACCGAGCAGCGCATTTACCGCTACACGTCAGGAAGCGGCGTCACCTGGATCGCAGGCAACGACACTTGGGTTTCCTCGGGCGACGGCGGGACGGCCAACGGCGCTGGAATCGAGAAGGGTGGGGATCTGGCCCTCGATCACGACGGCAACGTGTACTTCATCGATGCGTGGCGGATCCGCAAGATCGACCTCCTTGGCTTCATCAGCACCATCGCGGGGAACGGAACCTACGGCGACGGTGGGGACGGGGGCCCCGCCGTGAATGCCATGTTTAGATCCCCGAGCGCCCTGTGCATCGCCCCCTCGGGGGATATCTATATCGCGGATACCGGCAACTACCGGATCCGCAAGATCAACGCGAGCGGGACGATCACCACCGTGGTGGGCGACGGTGGGCAATTCAAGCCGAACGACGGGCTCCCGTTAAACATCTCGATTCGGCCAACAGGCCTTACCTTCGGCACGGATGGGCTGCTCTACTTCTCGGACACGCGGCAGATGAAACTGCGTACCTACAACCCGACGGCGCCATCGGTCACGAATAAGGTGATGAACGGCATGAGCTACGAGAACGCTTCAGGCGCGACAAAATCGCTCACGGGTTTCAATCCGCAACAGGTTGCGAGCTCTCCCCAGGGCGAGGTGTACGTCACGATCACGAATAGCGTGCTGAAGCTCACGGTTTCAAGCGGAGCGCTGCGGATCGCCATTGGAAACGAGACGGCCGGCTTCGCCGGAGAAGGGGCGGAAGCATTGCTCGCGCGCCTTAACTCGCCCGAGGGCATTGCGAAGGACCAGAGCGGAAACCTCTACGTCGCCGATACCAACAACAATCGCGTCCGGAAGATCGACCCCAATGGGGTCATCACCACGTTCGCAGGCGATGGGACAAGCGGGGGAAATGCATACAACGAGATGATGGCGACCGCGGCATCGCTCGGTCGAATCAGCGACGTGGCCGTCAGCAGCCAGGGGGTCTACATTGCCTGCACTGACTCTCACCGGGTCTGGCGCGTGGATGGCCTCGGAAAACTGCGGGAGGTGGCCGGTAACGGGAGCCCCGGCTTCAGTGGCGATGGTAACCCGGCAACCGTCGCTCAGCTCTGGTACCCGAGCGCGATCTGTCTCGATCAGAGCGGCAACCTCTTCATCGCGGATCGCGACAACAACCGGATCCGCAAGGTCGACACAAACGGCGTGATCACCACCGTGGCGGGCAACGGCGATTGGTCCTACGGCTCGGATGGCAACCCGGCGCTTTCGCAAGGGCTCGGAACGCCGAACGGGATCGCGTGCGATGCGAATGGCCGGCTGTACGTCTCGGATCAGGCGAATCATGCCGTCCGTCGGATCGAGGCGAATGGCATCATCTCGACCGTGGCGGGAAGCTCTCGCATGTCGGGTTTCAGTGACGGCGACGGCACTGCCTACTCGGCCCAGCTATTCGAACCGACGAAGCTCGTGACGGACGGCGAGAACCTCTACGTGCTGGACAGCGGGAACCACTGCGTCCGCCATATCGACGCCGCGGGCCAGATTCGGACCTTGGCGGGGACCCCTCAGGTGCAAGGCTTTGGCAACGACGGGGGGTCCGCGAACCAAGCGCAACTGGATGGGCCCAAAGGCATCTTCCTGGATGTGGCCGCAGGGCGTCTGCTGGTGGCCGACAGCGGCAACCACCGGATTCGCAGCATCAAGTGAAGCGATGGGCTAGCGCGCGAGCGGCAGGGCTTCCTTGACCTGGATGCCCTCGACCCGGTCGATGACCTCGCCGAGCAGTCGCTTGGCCGAGTGCAGGAAATCGACCGGGTCGCCGCTGACCATGATCCGGTGAGGGGCTTTGCGCTCGGTCGCAAGCAGCTCGTTCGCCGCGAGGATGTCGCCGAGCGCGCGGACGGCCTCTTCGGCCGGGTCCACCAGCCGTACGCCGTCACCCAGGATCCCCGCGATGACCTTGCGCAAGAAGGGGTAGTGGGTGCAGCCGAAAATCAAGGTATCGAGCTTGGCGTCCAAGAGGGGCGCGAGGCTCTCGTAGACCGTGGCCTCCGCCTCGGGGCCCTCCCAGATGCCCGCCTCGATCATGGGCACCAGCTTGGGGCAGGCGAGCGGGAAGACCTGGCAAGGTTGCTCTAGGGCCTCGATGGCGCGCAGGTGGGCGCGGCTGCGGATGGTCGCCTCGGTCGCGATGACCCCGATCCGGCGGCCCTCGGTGGCCGCTGCGCGCGCTCCGGCTTCGATCAAGCCCAGGATGGGAACCGGGCACTCGGCGTCGAGTACCGGCAGGGCGATCGCCGAGCTGGTGTTGCAGGCGACGACCACCGCCTTGACCCCCTGGTCCAGGAGGATCCCCAAGATCTCGCGGTTGAAGGAGAGGAGCTCCTCGACCGAGCGGCCCCCGTAGGGGACCCGCGCCGTGTCGCCGATATAGGCGATCGCCTCCTCGGGCAGCTGCCGGAAGACCTCGCGCGCGACGCTCAGGCCGCCGAGCCCGGAATCGTAGAGGCCAATGGGTGCAGCGGTCTGCAAGCGTGAGTTTCCTCGTGGCGATCGGGGGGACGTTGGAAGAACCAGTTTATCACCCGTTGCAAGCGGGTGCCAAACCAGGCGCCATAAGCCCAAGCTTGCTTGAAACAGCGCGCAAAGTAAGTTAATATGCTCACAACCCGTGGACCCTTTTGTTAATCAAAGGGTGACCCGTCCACAACCACCCCAGGTCAGCACCGTAGCACCACACGACCGCCTTGCACACGACCGCCGAGTTGGAGGAGTAGGGATATGGAAACACTGGCCCCCCTGTCGCAGGCAGACCTTCAAAATCTCGTCGCGGTTGCGACCAGGATTCCCCCCACCACCAACTGGGAGTTCCTCAAGACGACGCTCCAAGACGTGCTCGCGACCAACGCGCCGGGCGTCGACGCGGCGCTCTGGCTGCCGAGCCCCGACGGCCTGGTGCCCCTGACCCCCGGGGCCGAGTCGGTCTTCGCCGCCTTCATCTCGGACCACGAGGTCGAGGACTACGCCAAGGAGCCCGGCGAGTTCACCATGATCCCGCCCGGCTACCGCCAGGCCATCGTGGCCAACCGCCAGACCTTCGGCCAGCTCCTGATCGCAGGCGATCGCTCCCGCGAGGACTTCCTGCGTCACCTCTCGGGCGTCATCGCCACGCCGGCCGGCCTCTCGGCGCTCGCCGTCCAGCTGGGCGACGAAGTCTCCAAGCGCACCTCGACCGACAAGCTGACCGGCCTCTGGAACCGCCAGTACTTCAACGAGCGCTTCCGCGAAGAGTGCGAGCGCCTGGTGCGCTCCAAGGAGACCGGGGCCGTCGCCATCGTCAGCCTCGACAACTTCTCGGCGCTCGCGCGGACCATGGCTCCTGAGGAGCAGAACGCCCTCTTCGCCCAGGTGGGCCAGGCCGTTCGCCAGGTGATCCGTCAGACGGACTGGGGCGTTCGCTGGGACAACTTCGATCTGCTCTTCTACTTCCCCTCCACTTCGGCCGAGGCGGCCGTCGAGGTCCTCAAGCGCTTCACCCGCAAGATGGTCTCGACCTCGCCGATCCTCGAGCCCATCTCGGGCGTCAGCTCGACGGTCGAGACCACCAGCCCCCGGGCCCTCATCCAGCTCGCGACCCGTCGGCTGGACCTTGCCCGCAAGGACGGCAACCGCCGCGTTATCTGCTTCGCGACGCCGGGCGGCGGCCTCCAGTTCTATCGAGAAGAGACGGAAGCCTAAGGGAGCCACTTTGTCAGGCGCGCTAACCAGGATCATCGGTCAGGCGAGGGCCGTTCGCATGTTGCGGGCGGCCCTCGCCGAGCCGTCTCACGCCTATCTCTTCGTGGGCCCTCCCCAGGTGGGCAAGACGGCCACCGCCCTTGCCTTCGCCCAGGCACTCAACTGCCCTGCGGCCCACGCCGCCCCCGATCCCCAGGCGGCTGACGCCTGCGGGGTCTGCGTCGAGTGCCGTTCCATCGCCAACGCCAACCATCCCGACGTTCGCTTCGTCGAACCCAGCGAGGGCAAGAAGGTCTTCGCGGTCGACCAGGTGCGCAAGCTCGTCGAGGAGGTGGGCTGGAAGGCCTACCGCGCCCGGCACAAGGTCTACGTCATCCCCACCGACCTCTTGAACGTGCAGGGCGCCAACACCCTGCTCAAGACCATCGAGGAGCCCCAGCCGGGGACCGTCCTGATCCTGGTCGCCACGAGCCTCGACCACGTGCTGCCGACCCTGGTCTCGCGCTGTCAGCCCGTCTTCTTCGGGCCGGTCGCCCCCGAGGCGATCGCCCCCTGGCTCGAAACCAACCACGGGGTGCCCACCGCGCGCGCTCAGCACCTGGCACGAGTCTCGGACGGCCGAATTGGCTGGGCCCTTGCCGTCTCCCAGTCGGGGGACCTGCCCGAGCCGACCATGCTTGCGGCCGAGACCTACGCCGCCGCCCTCGTCGAGGCCGAGAAGCTCGCCGGCGAGGATGCCGAGACCCAGCAGCTCGCCCTCGAAGCGCTCATCGCCCAGGTTCGTGATATGATGGTCTATCAGCAGACGAGGCGTCACGACTGGATCGCAAGGCCCGAACAAGCAGCGCGCGCCGCCGAGCGGCACCTGCCGCTGGGGTACTGGATGCGGGTGATCAAGCGCCTCGAGCAGGCCCGGCGCGAACTTTCGGCCCACGCCAACGCCAGACTCCTCTGGACCGTGCTTGCGGGCGACCTTCAACCAACGGCAATCGAGCGCTCGGGCGCATAGTCCCGACACCACAGAAAGGACCCTCGCCTTGATCGCGGCGATCCGCACCCGAACCGGCGATCTCCATCTGCTGGACCCCGCCGATGACACGCTGACGCGCGGCGAGTTCGTCGTCTACGAGACCGAGCGCGGCCTCGACTGCTCGCCCGTCGTCTCCCTGCCGAGCGCCGTGCGCCACGAGCACGGGGCCTTGCCGACCGTCCGCTTCATCCGGGCGGCGACCGACCAGGACCTCCTCCAGCTCGACAGCAAGTGGAGCGAAGAAGTCCGTGCCCACGGGATCGGCATCGAGAAGATCGCTGCCCACGGCCTGCCCATGAAGCTGGTCGAGACGGTCTACACCCTCGACTACAGCCGCCTGACCTTCTTCTACACGGCCGACAACCGGGTGGACTTCAGGGCCCTGCTCAAGGACCTGACGGCCACCTTCCGCCGGACCCGCATCGAGCTGCGCCAGATCGGCGTGCGCAACGCGGCGGGGCTCATGGGCGGGGTCGGTCCCTGCGGCCGCGAGCTCTGCTGCTCGACCTTCCTCAAGGAGTTCGCGCCGATCACCATCAAGCTCGCCAAGGACCAGAACCTGCCCCTCAACCCCAGCAAGATCAGCGGCCTGTGCGGCCGGCTCATGTGCTGCCTGTCGTACGAGCACGAGATGTACCTCGAGATCAAGCAGGAGCTGCCCGTGGTCGGCAGCCGCGTCCGCGTCGAAGAGGGCGCCGGCTACGTGATCGAGCAGGTGGTCATGAAGGAGGCGGTCAAGGTCGAGATCAACGACGACCTTGTCGTCGAGGTCCCCGTCTCGAAGCTACTCGATTATCCCAAGACGCAGCAGGAGTAAGCGCCATGTCTCAATTCCGGATCGCCGCGGCGATCGCCCTCTCCCTTTCCGTCTCGCTCGCCGGCTGCGCCAAGGGCGGCGGCGAGAGTGGACGCAAGGTCGAATTCTGGACCATGGCGCTCAAGCCCACCTTCACGGGCTACCTCGAAGGCGTCATCGCGGACTTCGAGAAGGAGAACCCCGGCGTCAAGGTCGAGTGGATCGACGTGCCGGGCAACGCCATCGAGGACAAGACCCTCTCGTCGGTCAGCGGCGGCACCCCGCCGGATCTGGTCAACCTCAACCCCGACTTCGCCCAGCGCCTCGCGAGCAAGGGCGCGCTCCTCGACCTCTCCAAGCAGGTCCCCAAGGACGTGCAGCGCAGCTACTTCCCCTACGCGATCGACGCCTCGACCGTCGACGGCAAGCTCATCGGCCTGCCCTGGTACCTCTCGACCCAGGTGGCCATCTACAACAAGGAGCTGCTCGAAAAGGCCGGTCTCAAGACCCTGCCCGGCACCTACCGGGACCTGGCCGCTCAGGCGCCGGCCTTCAAGGCCGTGGGCGCCGTACCGTTCATCCCCAACCTGGGCGACGGCAACCGCATCCTCGAGCTCTTCGCCCTCGACGGGGTACCGCTGCTCACCCCGGACAAGAAGCAAGCTGCCTTCGACACTCCCCAGGGCCGCGACACCTTCGCCTTCTGGACCGGCCTGTTCACCAAGGGGACGCTGCCCAAGGAGGCCCTCAGCCTCGACAACCGCGAGATCGTGGACCGCTTCCAGGCCGGCCAGTCCGCCGTGCTGCCTGCCGGCCCGCAGTTCCTCAAGCAGGTCCGCGAGAACGCGCCCCAGCTCTACGAGAAGGTCGACGTGGCCCCGCAGATCGCGGGCAAGAGCGGCAAGGTGGGCGTCGGGATCATGAACCTGGTGGTGCCGACCACCAGCCGCAACCCCGAGGATGCGATCGCGCTGGCGACGCACGTGACCAACGCCGCCAACCAGCTCGCGTTCTGCAAGCTCGCCGCCATTCTGCCCTCGTCGCGGGAAGCGGCGGACAATCCCTTCTTCACCACCCTCCCTGCGACCGCCTCGGTCGAGGACCGGGCCCGCAAGATCGCCGCCGAGCAGCTCAAGCGCGCGGAGCTCCTGGTGCCGCCCATGCCCCACCAGAGCGAGCTCAAGAAGGCCATGAACGACGCCCTGCAGCGCGCCGCCCTGGGCCAGCTCAGCTCGGATGAGGCCCTCAAGCAAGCAGCAGCCGAGTGGAACCGGATCCTCGCGACCCCATGAGCAGCCGCACCTCGACCCGGGCGAAGCTGACGCCCTTCCTTTTCCTTGCGCCGGCCGGGCTCGTGCTGGGACTCTTCTGGTTCTTGCCCGCCTTGATGGCGGTGCTGACCTCGTTCACCCACGTGAGCCTCGGCTCCAGCACGGACCTGCTCTCCCAGTTCCGCTGGATTGGCCTGGACAACTACCTGGCGCTTCTGCGCGATCCCCTGTTCCTCAAGGCCTTCTTCAACTCCTGGATCTACCTGCTCGGGGTCGTGCCGCCGCTGGTCATCCTGCCCCTCTTGCTCGCAATCCTGGTCAACACGCCCATGCGCGGCATCGGCTTCTTCCGGGCGGCCTACTACCTGCCGGTCGTCATCCCGATCGTGGTGGTCGGCCTCACCTGGAAGTGGCTGTACGCTGAGAACGGCCTGGTCAACTACGTGGGGCAGACCCTCTTCCCATGGCTGCTCAAACACCCGGTGCCCTGGCTGAGCCTTCCCGAGACCGCCATGGGCGCGGTGATGGCGGTGACCATCTGGAAGGGCCTCGGCTACTACATGGTCATCTACCTAGCGGGCCTTCAGGGCATCCCGCGCGACATCTACGAGTCGGCGGACCTGGACGGGGCGAGCCGCATCCAGCGCCACCTCTACCTCACCCTGCCCCTGATGCTGCCCCAGATGGGGCTCGTCGGCATCATCTCCTGCATTAACGCGCTCAAGGTCTTCGCCGAGATCTGGGTGCTGACCAAGGGCGGCCCGCTGGACTCGACCACGACCATGGTCTACTACTTGTATCAGCAGGCCTTCGAGCACCTGAACATGGGCTATGCGAGCGCCATCGGCATGGCGCTGTTCGCCATGACCCTCGCGCTCTCGATGCTCAACAAGTACTACAGCGATCGCTACGCGACGACCTGACGCCACTCACCCTGAAACGCCGAACGCCCCCGCCTCAAGCAGGCGGGGGCGTTCGGCGTTTAGAGGCGGTTCTTAAGCGGTCCTGCCGCGATCGCGGTAGTACTCCATGGCCCGCTGCTGCTTGTCCAGCTCGCTGGCCGTGATGCCGTCCTTGGCGGCGTTGTTGATCTTGAGAGTCTTGCCGCTGGTCTCGACGAAGTGGGACAGGTTGTCGGGGTCCTCGGAATTCTTCGCGGACTCGTAGGTATTGAACTCGACCGTCGAGAACTTCTGCCAGACCGCGTCGTACCGGCTGTCCTGCAGCATGCCGTCGAGCAGGGCGAGCTCCTTCTCGCGGTCCTCGGCGCTCAGCTTGTCGTTGAAGTCGACCTTGACTGGGTGGCCGGCCTTCTTGGAGAGCTGCTCCTCCACGCTCGCGGTGTGCGCCTCGACCTTGGCCTCGGCGCCGGCCTGGGCGATCGCGCGGCTCTGCTTGTCGATCTCGCTCGCGGTGAGGCCGTCGTCGCTGGCGTTGTTGATCTTGAGGACCTTGCCGTCGCTCTCGACGAAGCGCGAGAGGTTGTTGGGATCCTTGGAGTTGGTCGCCGAGGTGTAGGTGTTGAACTCGATCGCGTTGTAGCCCTTCCAGAGCGCGGCGTTGTTGGGATCATCCAGCTGCTTGTCGAGGACCTCGAGCTGCTTGAGCTGATCGAGCGGCGCGAGGTTCCCGTCGAAGCGGATGTCGACGGCATGGCCTGCGACCTTCCCCGCCTTCTCCTGGGTTGCCTTCACCTGATCGGCGACGACCTGCTTGAGGCCGTCATCGACCTTGAGCTCGCCGTACATCATCTGCGCTTCCTTGGCGACTTCGGGCAAGCCTGCGGCATCGGCGACCTGGGCCAGCACCTGGATGGTGCCCTCGGCCTGCTGAATGGCTTCCACGCGCTCGCTCACCGACTTGGTCTTGTCGTTGGCAACCGCCATCTGCTCGGCGCCGACCTCGCGGGTGTAGGCCACGACGTCCGCCTTGTCCTGGGCCGACCACTTCTTGGCGGCCTCGGGATCCTTCGTTGCGGCTTCGAGGAGCTCGTACCCGTGAGCGGCTTGCTCCGAGGGCTTGGGGGCAGTTTCCTCGGGCTTGCTCTCGGTGACAGTGGCCTCCTCCTCGGGAGCCGAGGCGGCGGGGGCTGCCTCCTGCGCCTTGCCGGGGATCGTGATCTGGTCGCCGGGATAGATGAGAGCACCCCCGCTGGTGCGGCGCTTGCCGGTGGCGTCCTTGCCGTCCTGGAACAGGTCGGGATTCGCCTGCTTGATCTCGTCGAGGGTGACGCCGTTGGCGCGGGCGATCTTGCTCAAAGTGTCGCCAGCCTTGACCGTCACCGTCTCGGTGGCAGGGCCGCTGGTCTTCGCCTTGGAGGCATCTCCTGTTGCCATGCTGGCATTGAGGGCCTCGCGCTGATCCTCGGGCACGGAGGATAGGATCTTCTCTTGCTGGGCCTTGGGCATGTTGGCCCACTGATCGGAAGTGACCGCCGTGTCGCTATCGGCCCACAGCAGCTTGCCCGTCGAGGACATGCGCGTCAGCTGCGGGGTGCCATTGGCGTCCGGCTTCTCGTCGTGGCCGAAGTTCAGATCGCGCTTGCTGTCCGGGCCGCCCCAGGTCTTGCCCGCATCCTGAGGAGGATTGGCGCGATCGCCATAGATCCCCTTGAAGCTGCTCTGCAGTTCCTGCAGGCGCTTCTCGTAGGTCCCACGCTCCGGATCGTCCTTGGGGATGTTGGCGATCGCCGTTTCCGCCTTGGCGAGCGCCTCCTCGTTCACCTTCTTGGCCTGCTCGATGGCGGCCTGGTCGCCCTTCATGAGCGCCTTCTCGTTCGGCTCCGCGATGGTGGTCCCGTCCAGGACCGCCTTGGCCTCGTTGTCGAGCTGATGCACGGCGATGCCCTTGACCAGGGAATCGAACTCGCTCAGGTCGATCTTGCCGGAGACATCCTTGTCGGCCTTGTCGAAGATCTGCTCGAAGGCCGCCTTCTCCTTGACCTTCTGGTCGGCGTTCAGGTTCTTGGCCTGCGCCAGCTGCTGATCGACGAAGTCGCCCTTGGCGATCGCCTTGTCTTCCGTTTTCGGCTTCTCGGGGGCGACCACCTCGACGGGCGGCTTGTTCGGGAGATTGACCGTAAACTTTTGACCGACGCTCGTCGTCATGGGGAACACCTCCGCGACAGCAATTGAAGACGATGGCTTGCTTGGATGCTAAGGATCCACTACCACGACTTCACAAATCTAAAACCGGAATTAGGGGGTGCCAAGCCGTTTAGGCGTCCGGATTTTCAGACGATGCCCCGGGCTCTTGGTAGGCACGGTCGAGGACTTCCACGGTATGCAGCAGCAGGGTCGGGCGATCGTCCCGGCGCAAGCCCAGCCCGAGCTGCATGAGGCAGGAGGGATTGCCGGTGATGACCCACTCGGCCTCGGTCTGCGCGAGGTTGTCGAGCTTGCGCGCCAGGAGTTGCTCGGCCATCTCCGGCTGGAGGAAGGTGTAGGAGCCCGCGCCCCCGCAACACCAGTCGGATTCCTTCAGGGGCACGAGCGAAAGGCCCGGGATCCGCTGGAGCAAGCGCCGAGGCGCCTCCTTGATCCGCTGGCCATGGGTCAGGTGGCAGGGCTCATGGTACGTCGCCTTCACGCTCAGGGCGCGGGGTGGCTCGGGCAGGCCCACCTCATCGAGAAACTCGCAGATATCCTTGACCTTGGCACCGAAGGCGGCCGCCTCCGAGTGGCCCGCTTCACCTGGGGCGAGCCAGGTGCCGTAGTCCTTCATGGCGGCCCCGCATCCGGCCGAGTTGACGATGACGGCCGACAGGTCTTGGGGGGCGCCATCTGCGCTCGGGGGGCAACGGAACGCCTCGAGGTTGGTGCGCATGAAGGCCTGCGCGCGCCGGCAATCGCCCTCGTGCATGTGCAGCGCGCCGCAGCACCCCTGCGCACGCGGCACCCAGACGTCGAAGCCCGCCCGTGCGAGCATCCGGACCGACGCGCGATTGACCGGGCGGTAGAGCGCATCCATCACGCAGCCGGTCAAGAAGGCCACGGTCCCTCGGCGATCGCCCACCGCGGGCGTCCATTCGGGGATGGGGGGCTCCTCCTGGGGAGGCGTTCCCACCAGATCGAGCTGGCGGCGTAGCAAGGATGGCAAAAGCGGCTTCAGGCCCTCGATCGCCTTGGGGGCCAGCCGTACCGGGGTCATCGCGAAGCGCAAGCGCTTGGAATAGGGCAGCAAGTGATCCAGCATGCCTTTCCAGAGGGCGCGAGCCCCACGGTTCGGGCGGTGAGGAACCACGTAGTCGGCCCGGACCGCTTCGAGCAGGTGGCCGTACTGGACGCTGGATGGGCAGGCCGTCTCGCAGGCTCGGCACCCCAGGCACCGATCCAGCGGGCCGAAAACGTCGGCCGCAGGCTCCAGGCGCCCCTCTACCAGGGCCTTCATGAGGTGGATCCGGCCCCTCGGAGAGTCGGGCTCGGCCCCCTTGAGGGCGTAGGTCGGACAGGCTTCGAGGCAGAGGCCGCAGTGGATGCACTCGTCGGTGAGCTGTGTTAGCGCGTGCTTGAGATCGGGTCGGTCCATGGGGTCACTCCTCGCGAAGGGGCCAGAGCCGGCCGGGCGCAAGGCTACCCGCAGGGTCGAGGCTGGCCTTGAGGCGGCGCATCAGCGCAAGCGGCGTCCCATCGAGGCCGAACGCATCAAGGCTCTCTGGGACGGGGCAGCGCTCGATGACGAGACTTCCGCCCTTGCCGTGCGCCCTGGCGCGCAACTGCTCGACCCAAGCGAGCCATTCGTCGCCGTCTGCCGAGAGCCAGACCGTGCCTTGAAGCACCTGCGCGATCGCCGTACACGCGACACCGAGCGAAGCGCCCAATACCTGGGCCTCGCATACGAAGGACAGCAGTTCGCTGGGCAAAACCGACACGCGGACCACCAGCGGAGCTTCAGGCCTGCCAGCCAGTGCGTCGCGCAGCTCAGCGCGTTCGCGTTCCGCCTGCTCGCCTTCTTGTTGCGGCAAGACGCCTCCACCGAGCCCCGTGAGCAGGCGCCGCGCTTCGTCGGCTTGCCACGCTACCGTCTCGTTGCTGCCGTCGAAGCCGAGGCTGAACGTGAAGCCGTCGGCATCGGCGCCTAGCAGGGCGATCGCAGGATCGAGAGAAGTCGTTTGCAGGGCGGCAAGCGCCGCTTCGGCCTGGGCCGCATCCGTCCAGCGCGCCGAGAGCAAGCACCGGGTCTCGGGCATCGGGCGCACCCGGAAGGTCACGCTTGAAATCGCCCCGAGTGTCCCCAGGCTCCCCGTGTACAGCTTGCAGAGGTCATAGCCCGCGACGCTCTTGACCACGCGGGCACCGCTCTTGATGACGTCGCCCTCGCTCGACACCACTTCGAGCCCGAGCAGCCAGTCCCGCACCAGGCCATAGCCCGCGCGCCCAAGCGGCACCGGGGCGGCCGCCACGAGCCCGCCGAGCGTCGTACGCTCCGGGAAGGGCACCTCCAGCGGCAACACCTGGCGCCGGGTGGCGAGCAGCTCGTTCAGCTCCGCGAGCGATAGCCCGGCCTCGGCGGTCACCACCATGTCGTCGGGGGCGTAGTCCACCACGCGGGTGAGCCCGGCGGTCGAAATACCGACCCGCTCTGCGGGCAACGGATTGCCCCAGTCTGCGCGGGCCCCCAGGCCCAAGATCTCGACGGTCCTGCCCGCGCGCACCGCCTCGCGCAGCGCGTCGGCCAGCTCTGAGACATCTTGTGGTACCCAGCGCTCGATCATCGGGTGGCCTCGCTCGGGCGAGCGCGTCGGGTCGTTTCGACGCAGCTCTTGGCCGTGGGCAACAGCTTGCCGGGATTGCAGAGGCCCGCAGGGTTGAACACGTCCCGAACTCGGGCCATGGCCTCAAGGTCCGCCTCGGTGAACATGCGCGGCATCATGTCGCGCTTCTCGACGCCGATCCCGTGCTCACCGGTGATGGATCCGCCCACGTCGAGGCAGGCTTCCAAGATCTCCTGGCCCGCGCTCCAGACCCGGCGGACCTGCTCGGGGTCCTTCTCGTCGAAGAGGATGATGGGGTGCAGGTTGCCATCCCCTGCGTGGAAGACGTTCGCGATCCGCACCTGGTGGCGAATGGCGATCTCGGCGATGCGCTTAAGGATCGCAGGCAGCTGCGATCGCGGGATGACCCCGTCCTGCGTCACCTTGCTGGGCGCGAGGCGCCCGACGCAGCCCACGGCCTTCTTTCGCGCCAGCCACAGCCGCGAGCGCTCCGCCTCGTCCTTGGCGAGCCGCACCTCGGTGGCACCCCGCGCCTGAAGGATCGTCACCGCCTCCTGCGCGGCGCGCGCAAGCCCGGCTTCGAGTCCATCCAACTCGACGATGAGCACCGCCTCGGCCTCCGTCGGAAGGCCTAGCCCGAAGGACGCTTCGACCGCCTGGATGATCGTGCGATCCATCATTTCAAGGGCTGCGGGCAGGACTCCTGCGGCGATAAGGGCGCTCACGGCCTCGGAGGCCGCCTCGACCGTATCGAAGACGGCGAGCATGGTACGAACCCCCGGCGGGATCGGCACGAGGCGTACCACCGCCTGGGTCACGATCCCGAAGGTCCCCTCGGAGCCAACCATCACGCCGCGCAGGTCGTACCCGACCACGTCGTCGGTCTGGCCGCCGAGGCAGACGACCTCGCCGTCGGGCAGGACCACTTCGAGCCCCATGACGTGGTTGGTCGTGACCCCGTACTTGAGGGTATGGGGCCCTCCCGAGTTCTCCGCCACATTGCCACCGATGGTGCAGGCCATCTGGCTGCTCGGGTCGGGCGCGTAACAAAGGCCGTCCGGCGTGCTCGCCTGCGTCAGGCGCAGGTTCACGAGCCCCGCCTCGACCGTGGCGCGTCGATTGCGCACGTCCAGGTTCATGATCCGCGTCATGCGGGTGAGGGCGATCATCACCCCGCCGTCTGGCGAGAGGCAGCCGCCCGAGAGACCGGTGCCCGCCCCGCGAGGCACGAAGGGAATCCCGTGGGCATGGCAGAGGCGCACCACCCCCGCAACCTGCTCGGTGGAGGTGGGCAGCACCACGACCCTGGGGGTGTTGCGTTCGAGGGTGAAGGCGTCGCAGTCGTACGCGAGCAGCTCTTCGGGACGGTGGAGAACCGCATCCCGGCCGCAGATGGCGACGAGAGCCGAAATGAGCGCGTCGCGCTTCACGCGGCGTCCCGCTTGGCGTCCAGGTGCGCGCGCACCAGGACGACGCCGACCACGACCGCCGAGATGGCCCCAAGCGGCGCGATGATGTAGAGCGACCAGATCATGAGCTTCAAGATGGTATCCATGGCCCTATTTTAGCGCACATGGGCCCATGAGCGCCCGCGGCCGCTTAAAGCCTATGGCTTCGCAGAGGGGGAGGCAGTGGGAGAAGGCGATGCAGTAGGCTTCACGCCCTGCTTGAGCGAGAAGGCGTAGTACTGCGAAGCGCCGTAGAAGTTATTGATGAAGCTGCTCTCTTGGCGGTCGTGGGCGCGCACGTTCACCGTCAGCTCCGGGAAGCGCATGATGCCCTTCGGGCCCTCCTGCACGAACTGGACGGCGTAGTAGTAGAGCCCTTCTTTCAGTCGGGTGTTGCGCGAGTCGTTCTCGTCGGGCATGTTCGCAGGCCCGCTGCCTTCGCTGGAGTAGCCGTTCCAGGGCACCGAGACCATGCCCGTGTTCGGGTCAGGGGCGGTCCAGGCCGAATACCAGAGGGGCTTGCGGCTCGAATCGTACTGATAGACCACAAAGCGGTACCGCGCGCGCTTGCTCGCGTCCGGGATCTGACCCGGCGCAAGGCCCGCGAACTCCCGGCCTTTGACGACGAAACGATCGTCATAGGTGATGAACTGGCCGGGCTCATGCCCCTCGACACCGTTCGCCTCACCACCGCTCACGCTCCAGTGATAAGGGAAAGCCTGGGTGTCCCAGTGGAGGTCGAGCTTGAACTCGAAGCGATCGTTTGCGGGCCGCGAGAACTCGTCGATCCGCACGACGTCCGACACGTAGAAGCCCACCATGTCGAGGCGGCTCCGACCGAGGGAGTCAGGTAGGCCGTAGTTGTCGAGATGGCCGTCGTTATAGACCAGATGATAGGTGCCTGCGGGCAGATCCTTGTACTCCATCACCCCGTTCGAGTTCATGAACTCGAAGTCCGGCGCCGTTCCACGATATTCGGGGGTCAGGTAGACGCGAACCGCCGGGTTGAGCATACCCTGCTTTCCAGAGACCCACTGGGCGGGAGGCGCGCCGTTGAAGGTGAGGGTGACGCGCGCCTTTAAGGGGGCGACGGGCCTCGGGGTGGGGGTCTTGTTCACGATGGGGGGCCCACCACCGGTGTTGCCGCCGCGATCGTAGCTGCCGGATCCACCGGCGCTGCCGGTGTTCTGGCCGTTGGTGATAGTCGGAGTGGCGATGGTGGTCGGCCGACGGCTGTAGCCGCCGGTGATGGTGGCCCCGCCAATCCCCATCGCCGACGGATCCGCGTCGGCGCATGCGGCGATCGCAAGCAGCAGCGGGGTGATTGCCCCCCACCAGCTCAAGCGCGTCGCTCGCATCATCCTCACTCCTTCTAGCAGGCGTACCATGTGCAATATGCCCGCTTGGCGGCCCTCTTGAAACTCCTGCTCGCATGCCGGGTACACGAGGCATGAACGCCCCTTCGATCGAGGCCCTCATGACCACCGCTCATCACGCAGCCCTGGCGCTCGTCTCCGACTTCCTCGAATCGCTCTACGAGCGGCAAGACCTCGCCCAGCACCTGGAGTGTTATCACCCGGACGCCTGGATTCCGCTTGGCGATGCGCTGACCAAGCGTGAAGCGCTGGATGCGGAAACCTACGAGGCAGCGCTCGTCGAACTGCTCGAAACGGCGCGCCCGGGAGCAGGCGGGACACCCGCCCGCTTTTCGATCGCAGGACAAGGTACACTCGAAGCCGACGGGAACGAAGCCGTGCTCGTTCTGCCGATGCGGGAGGTCACGAGTGATCGCCAATTCGAAGCCGCATTTCTGCTTCGTTCGCACGAAGGGGAATGGAAGCTCGTTGGCTGCTCGGTCCAGGGATCAAATGGCCCGTCGCCAACCCTATCGACCGTCGAGGCCCTGATTGCCGGCGAGCTTGCACAGGCCGGCGTCTTGAGCGAGCCATATGAGCTGCTGCTCACTCCCCTGGATCTTGCCTATCGACGGGCGTACCCCCTTGAGGACTCACGCCTTCTCACGCTCCCGGAGACGCGCTTCACCTGCCAGAACTCCGGTGAGTGCTGCAAGCCCTCGTGGGACATCCCGGTCCCTGCTGCCACGCACGATGCCCTCGATGCGGCGCCCTGGGAGGCGCTCGTTCCCGAAATTCCCCGCCCCTTCTTCGAGTTCGCCACGGCCATGAACGCGGGCGAACCTCACCGGATCGCCTCCCACGGCGGCACCTGCGCCTTCCATCGAGAGAGTGCCTGCACCCTGCATCGAACGCTCGGCTACTCGCCGATTCCAGTCTGTGCGACCTATCCGATCGGCTTCACGCGCACCCCCGAGGGCATCTGCGTCTGGACTTACTTCACCTGCCCGACCGCACGCGCGAACATCGGTGAGAAGCTCGAAGCGCGCGAGGCAGACATCACCGTGCGAGCGCGCATGTGGCGGCACGGCATGCTGAGCGTACCCGAGACGATCGCCCTCACCCAGGACTGCGCCGAGGTCCCCTACGACCTCTATGCGCGCATCGAGTCCTCCCTGCTTGATTTGCTCGGCGAGGCGAACCGGCCACTTTCCGAGCGCCTCCAGCGAATCCTGGGAGCGGGCGCCACCCTCTGCGAGCAGGCCGCACAAGGTCTGCTCACCCTTGAGACGGCTAGCGTTATCGCCGCCGAGGCTCAGGCGCTCTCAGGCGAGCCCATGCTAGCAAGCGACGGCCTTTCGCCCTACGGGATCGCCCTGTACCTCGTGCTTGCCAAGCACTTGCCAACCGTCCTCGAAGGGCTCGAACCCACCGAGCGCCTGACGCTTCACGAGCGCCTGCGCACGAGCGACGTTCGCTTCGTGGCCGACGAAGATCTCATGACTCGCTACGTGCGCCAGGTGCTCTTTCGCAAGAAGTACCTGGGCGAGTTCGGCCTCGTCGCCCACCTCAACACGGTCGCCTGGAGCGCCGCCCTGGTGCGCGACACAGCCCTCGCGCTGGCCTTGCAGGACGGCCGCGCGCTCACCCGCGACGAGGACGTGCAGCAGGCCATCAAGGCGGTGGAGCGATCGCTCACCAACGCCGAGTTGCTGGGCGAGGGAGTCCTGCGCCAGAGCGAATACGGGCCCCTATTGCAAGATCCCACCAGCGGGCTCGTCTGAGTCAAAGCGAAAGGCCCGCGTCCGAGCTGGACGCGGGCCTTTCGCTTGTTGCCTGTTCGGCGGGCTACATGTGGATCGGCTGGCCGATCGCAGCGAGCGCCGCTTCCTTCACCACTTCCGAGAGGGTGGGGTGGGCGTGGATGGTCAGGTCGATCTCCTGGGCGGTGGTCTCGAGGGTCATGCCGAGGCCGACCTCCGCGAGCAGCTCGGTCACCTCGGGGCCCACCATGTGAGCGCCCAGGACCTCGCCGTACTTCGCATCCACGACGACCTTGACGAAGCCCTCGGCGTCGCCGAGCGCCTGTGCCTTGCCGTTGGGGGCGAAGGGGAACTTGCCGATCTTCACCTCGAAGCCGCGCTTCTTGGCCTCGGCCTCGGTGAGACCGATGGAGGCCACCTGGGGCTCCGAGTAGGTGCAGGAGGGGATGCGATCCCAGTTGACCAGCTGAGGCTCGTGGCCCGCGATCTTCTCGACGCAGACGATGCCCATGGCCGAGGCCACGTGCGCGAGCATCACCTTGCCGGTCACGTCACCGATGGCGTAGACGCCGGGCACGTTGGTGCGGCCGTAGTCGTCCACCACGATAGCGCCGCGCTCGGTCTTGATGCCGAGGGCTTCGAGGCCCAGGCCCTCGACGTTGGGCGCCATGCCGATGCCCACGATCATCGCGGGTGCGTCGAGCTCCTTGGCACCAGCCTTGCTCGACAGCTTGAGCTTGACGCCGTCGGCCTTCTGCTCGACCGACTCGACCTTGTGGCCCGTGAGGACCTCGACGCCGAGCTTCTTGTAGGCCTTCTCGAGCACCGCGGCGACCTCGGGGTCCTCCTTGGGCAGGAGGTGGTCGGCCATCTCGACGATGGTGACCTGAGCGCCGTAGTTCTGGAAGACGTAGGCGAACTCGCAGCCGATGGCCCCGCCGCCCAGGATGATCATCTTGGAGGGCACGTCACGGAAGTCGACGGCCTCGCGGGCCGTGAGCACGACCTTGCCGTCGGCCGTCAGGCCGGGCAGCAGGCGCGGACGGGCGCCGGTCGCGATGATCACGTTCTTGGCGTTGACCTCTTCGCCGGTGCTGACCGCGATGCGGCCAGGGGCGACGAGCTTGCCGCGGCCCTTGAAGACGTCGATCTTGTTCTTCTTCATCAGGAAGCCCAGACCCGAGGTCTGCTTCTTGACGACGGACTTGGAGCGATCGACGGCCTTGCTGAAGTCGGGCTTGATGCCCTCGACCGTGATGCCGAACTGGTCCGAGTGCTTGATGGTGTGCAGCACCGAGGCGTTCTTGAGCAGCGCCTTGGTGGGGATGCAGCCCCAGTTCAAGCAGGTGCCACCGAGCTCCTCGGCCTCGACGACCGCGACCTTGAGGCCCAGCTGGGCCGCGCGGATCGCGGCCACGTAGCCGCCGGGGCCCGTGCCGATAAGCGCGATATCGTAAGTGGTAGCCATTCGTTTATGTCCTCGTCGCTTAGATGAGCAGCAGCATCGGGGTCTGGAGGAGGCGCTTGACCTCGGCGAGGAACTGCGCGGCGAGCGCCCCGTCGATCACCCGGTGATCGCTCGACATGGTGATGCGCATGATCGAGCGGATCTGGATCTGGTCCTTGTCATCCACCACGGGCTCCTTCTTGATGGAGCCGATGGCGAGGATGGCCGACTCGGGCGGGTTGATGATCGCCGTGAAGCTCTCGACGTCGAACGAGCCGAGGTTGCTCACGGTGATGGTGCCGCCGCCCATCTCTTCGGGCTTGAGCTTGTTGGCCTTGGCCCGGCCGATGATCTCCTTGGTCTCGCGGGCGATCACGGGCAGCGACTTGTCGCCAGCACCGTGCAGCACGGGAACCACGAGGCCCTCGGGCAGCGCCACCGCAACGCCCACGTTGACCGCGCCGCGCTCGATGATCTCGGTCTCGTTCCAGGCGGCGTTGACCGCGGGGAACTTGAGGGCGGCCTTGGCAACGGCCTTGACGATCATGTCGTTGAAGGACGCCTTCTCCTCGGCCGACACCGCCGCGTTGAACTGGCTCCGGAAGGCGACCGCGTCGGTCATGTCGATCGCGGTGGTCACGTAGAAGTGGGGAGCCGCCACCTTGCTCTCGGCGAGGCGACGGGCGATGGCCTGGCGCATCCGGGTGAGCGTAATGGAGCGATCCTCGCGGGCCACAGCCACCGGAGCAGCGGCACGGACGGCCGCAGCAGGGGCGAGGGCGCCCTTGAAGGCATCGACGTCCTTGCGGACGATGCGGCCGCCAGGGCCGGTACCGGGGATCTGGGAAAGGTCGAGGTTGCGCTCGGCTGCCACCTTGCGCGCCAAGGGCGACGACTTGAGGCGGCCCTCACGGACGGGAGCCGCGGCGACGGTGGGGGTCGCGGTGGGGTAGGTCACGCTCGGACCTTCGGGATACTCGCTGGTCTGCGCCGCGGGGGCTTCCGCCTTGGCAGGGGCCGCAGCAGGAGCGGCCTTGGCGGGCGCCTCGACCTTCTCACCGGGCTGGGCGATGATCGCGATGACCTCGCCGACCGGCACATCCTCGTCGGCCTGGTGGAGGATCTTGGCGAGCACGCCCGAATCGAACGCTTCGATCTCGATGTTGACCTTTTCGGTCTGGATCTCAGCGATCGGCTCGCCCTTGGTGACGGCCTCCCCCTCGTTCTTCATCCAACGAAGAATCTTGCCTTCGGTCATGTCATAGCCCATCTTGGGCATGAGCACGTTGCTCGCCATGAATCGTCCTCCGAATTCGTGAATAGGGATGGAAGCGCCCGACAGGATGCCGGGCGCTCAATGGAACGTTACTTCAGGACTTCCCGGATGGCCGCGACGATGTTCGCCTTGTGCGGGTACGCCGCCATCTCGAGGTGCTTGTTGTAAGGGGCGGGCACTTCGACGCCGGCCACGCGACGCACGGGCGCGTCGATGTAATCGAACGCCTCCTCGTAGATCCGCGACTGGACTTCGGCGCCGATGCCGTAGGTCTTCCAGCCTTCCTCGGCGATCACCACGCGGTTGGTCTTCTTGACCGACTCGATCACGGGCTCCATGTCGAGCGGGCGCAGGGTGCGCAGGTCGATGACCTCCACGTCGATGCCCTCGGCGGCCAGATCGTTGGCGGCCTCCATGGCGAGCATCGCCATGCGCGAGTAAGCGACGACGGTGACGTCCTTACCAGGACGACGGACCACCGACTTGCCGATGGGGACCAGGTACTCCTCTTCGGGAACCTCGCCCTTGGCGCCGTAGATCAGGGCGTGCTCGATGAAGATGACGGGGTCATCGTCACGGATCGCGCTCTTGAGCAGACCCTTGTGGTCGTAAGGGGTGCTCGGCATGACGACCTTGAGGCCGGGAATGTAGGCGAAGAGCAGCTCGAGGGTCTGCGAGTGGGTCGCCGAGAGCTGGCTCCAGCCGGCCGGGGTGCGCATGACCATGGGCACCTTCATCTGGCCGCCGAACATGTAGCTCAGCTTCGCCGAGTGGTTGACCACCTGGTCGAGGGCCTGGAGGGCGAAGTTGATGCTCATGATCTCGGGGATCGGACGCAGGCCGCCGAGGGCAGCACCGGTCGCCGCGCCGATGATGGCGGTCTCCGAGATGGGGGTGTCCTTGACGCGCTTCTCGCCGAACTCATCGACGAAGCCCTTGGTGACGCCATAGGCGCTACCGTAATAGGCGATGTCCTCGCCCATCAGGAAGACGTTCTCGTCGCGGCGCATCTCCTCGCGAAGGGCTTCCTGGATGGCCTGGCGGACGGTAATGGTACGCATATGCTGTAACTCCTAACGTTTACCGGCGCCTACACGGGCTGATATTCGGTCTGCCCGATGGGGTTGGCGTAGATGTAGTCGCAAAGGGTGGAGAGCTCGGGTTCGGGGCTCTCGTCCGCGAACTTGACCGACTCCTCGGCCTCGCGGTTGGCAGCCGCTTCCATCTCGTCGAACTCGGCGGCGGTGGCGATACCGGCCTCGACGCAGCGCGCCTTCCAGGTGGTGATCGGGTCCTTCTGCTTCCAGAACTCGACCTCTTCCTTGGAGCGGTACATCTCGGGGTCGGCCATGGAGTGGCCGCGGAAGCGATAGGTCTTGGCCTCGAGCAGCACCGGGCCGTTGCCCGCGCGGACGTGCTCGACGGCGCGCTTGGTGGCCTCATAAGCCGCCTGGACGTCCATGCCGTCGAAGGCCTCGCCATGGATGCCGTAGGAGGCGGCGCGCTTGTACAGGTCGCTGATGGACGAGTCGCGGTGCAGGGCAACGCCCATCGAGTAGAGGTTGTTCTCGATCAAGAAGATCACGGGCAGCTTGAAGACCGCCGCCATGTTCAGCGACTCGTGGAAGCCGCCGTTGTTGGTCGAACCATCGCCGAAGATGGCCATGGCAAGGCGGTTCTCACCCTTGTACTGGCTGGCCATGGCGAGGCCGACGGCCAGCGGCAGGTGGGCGCCGACCAGGGCGTAGCCGCCCCAGAAGTGCTTGCTCGCATCGGCGAAGTGCATCGAACCGCCGCGGCCCTTGCTGCAGCCGGTCGCCTTGCCGTAGAGCTCCGCCATCAGGGCGTTGGTGTCGAGGCCGCGCGCGATCGCATGACCGTGATCCCGGTAGTGGGTCACGATGTCGTCATCGTCGTTCAGCGCACCGATGGCGCCGACGGCCACGGCTTCCTGCCCGATGTACAGGTGTAGGAAGCCCCCGATCTTGGCATAGGCGTAGCCCTCGGCGCACTTCTCTTCGAAGCGCCGGATGAGAGCCATCTTGCGATACCATTCCAGGGCTAGCTGCTTATCCACCATGCTGGAAAGCTCCTTTATGAGTTGCTGTCAGGGTTACTGGCGCGTGTGGCGCGGCGTCCCGTCTTGCGGTGTCAACATCCGCTCGCGCCTGGCCTGTGGAATGAGGACCAGAGGCCGCTGAGCAAACGAGGGCGTGGGATTCAGACCCGACGCCCTTGTCACGGTACGAGAAGCATCCGGCGCCTTTGCCGGACTTGGTGCCTACCATAGCAGATATTTTGGGATATGGCACGCTTAAGACCATATGAAGGCGCGGCAAGTCCGCTATACTGAGCGCATCCGTCCTCCCACCGCCCGCTTTCGATCGAGGAGATAGCCCATGGCTCGCATCGCGCCCGTTCCCGTCGACACCGCCTCCGAGGGCGTCAAGGCGGTTTTCGACAGCTTCATGGCCGCGCGGGGCAATGTCCCCAACATGTTCCGCACCCTCGCCCTGGTGCCCGAGCTGGTGACGACGCTGCAGGCCCACTTCGCGGCGGTGCTCAACGCCGGCACCGTCGAGCTCAAGCTCAAGGAGCTCGTGGTGGTCCGGGTCTCCCAGCTCAACAACTGCGACTACTGCCTGGCTTCCCATACCAAGATCGCGCGGCAGCTGGGAGCGACCGACGAGACCTTCGAGGAGCTGCAGTGCGCCATCGAGTCGCCAACGTTCACCGAACGCGAGAAGGCGGCAATCGCCTTCGCCGAGCGCCTCACGGTCGATTCGCTGGGGGTGGACGACGCCATGTTCGAGCGTCTCAAGGAGCACTTCACCGACTCCGAGATCGTCGAGCTCGCCGCAGTCGCGGGCCTCTTCAACTACTTCAACCGTTTCAACAACGCCCTGCAGGTCGAGATCACCCGCTAGGCGTCGCGAGCGCTTGACTGTTTACAAAAATTCATCACAATAGATTTCATTACTTCCCTCCCTTCGTTGGGCATCGCATGCCGATGCGAGGAGTCGAACGATGAAACACGCCCTCCTTCTTCTTCTGAGCGTCTTCACCATGGGCTGGGGCCTCGCGCAGGGCGGCGCTCTGGCCGCCCCTGGCGAGGCCAAGCAGCAGAGCAGCCTCAAGGACCTGGGGAAGCCCGCCTACAAGGACACCGTCCTGACCCGCGAGCAGTACCTCAAGCAACAAGAGGAATTCAAGCGACTCGCCGAGGCGGAGCGCGCTCAGGCGATCCGCTTCAAGCAGGCGTTCGGCGCGCTGCGCGAGGAGTTCGCCAAAGAAGGCATCAAGATCCACCGCCCCAAGCAATCCGATGCCTGGCACCTGGTGGTGCCCGAGCTCTCGAAGGTGGGCGCCCAGGCCCAGAAGACCAAGGGTAAGGCCATCGTCACGCGCTTCAAGGCCAAGATGGAGCCCCTGCTCAAAGAGAAGATCATGGTCGAGGTCTACCCCGACGCCAAGCAGACCAAGCCCCTCTCACTCTAAATAGCGTGCACGGGCTGAGCGAGCGCTTTTGCGCTAAGATGGGGACATGACCGCACCACTCAGCCCACCCCCTGCCTCCCTCGAACGTCGCATCAAGCGCCACATGCACGCGCCCGCCCACGCGTGGTTCGCGCCGTGCGCCCCTGGCCTCGAACCGGCGCTCGCGCAAGAGCTTTCAGCCCTCGGCGCCGACGATGTCCAGCCTGAGGCCGGCGGGGTCGCCTTCAAGGGCAAGCTCGACGTGGGCTACCTCGCCAACCTCTGGCTTCGCACGGCGAACCGGGTCCTGCTGCGCGTGGCGGCCTTCGGGGCACGCCGCCCGGAGGATCTCTTCCGCCACGCCGTCCAGGTGCCTTGGGAGCTGCTCGTCGCAGGCGACGTGCCGCTGCGCTTCGAGGTCACCGCCTTCGAGTCCTGGCTCAAGCGCGACGACCTGATCGAGGCCACCCTGCGCGACGCCATCCGCAAGCGCTTGAGTGAGCAAGGACTTCCCACGCAGGTCGCCGACCTGCCTCCCGGCGAAGACGCGGCGCTCCTCCAGCGGGTGCAGGTCCGGGTCACGAACGATCGCGTCACCCTCTCGCTCGATTCGAGCGGCGAGCACCTGCATCGCCGTGGCTACCGCCAGGTCACCGCCAAGGCCCCCCTGCGCGAGAACCTCGCCGCGGGCGCCCTCTTGCTCGCGGGCTATGACGGCACCATGCCCCTCCTCGACCCCATGTGCGGCTCGGGCACCTTCTCCATCGAAGGGGCGCTCATCGCGCGCAAGTTGCCGCCTGGCCTGCACCGCCGCTTCATGTTCGAGCACTGGCCCTCGTTCCGGCCGGCCACCTGGGAATTCATCAAGCGCAAGGCCGTCGATTCGAGCCTGCATGAGCTGCCCACCCCGATCGTCGCCCGCGACGAGAACGGTGGGGCAGTGCGGGCGGCCACTGCCAACGCCGAGCGCGCCGACGTCGCGCAGAGCATCAGCATCTCGCAGGGCGACTTCTTCAAAGAGGGCGCCCCCGGGGATCTCCCCGGCCTGATCGCCATCAACCCGCCCTACGGCGTGCGGATCGGGGACGAGGCCTCGACGCTTGCCCTGTACCGCCGCCTGGGCAACAAGCTCAAGCAAGCGTACGCAGGCTGGCGCTACGTCATCTTGGCGCCGTCCAATGACCTCACCGACGCGCTGGGCCTGCCCATCCGCACGCGGGTGCTCATCCCCCACGGGGGGCTCAAAATCACGCTGGTCTTCGGCGAGATCCGCTAGGGCTCGCCCCGTGCTGCGCATCTCCCCTTTAGCCCGTCTCGAAGACGCTCCGCGCGCGCTCTTACGCGAAGCGGATCCCGCCGACTCTCGGGTGGAGGCCTACCTCGCCGAGGGTCAGTGCTTCGTCGCCGAGCGCGACGGAGCCGTGGTGGGGGTCTACGTGCTGCTGCCGACAGGCCCCGACCGCCAGGAGCTCATGAACATCGCCGTGCGGCCCGACCTACAGGGCCAGGGGCTGGGCAAGCAGTTGCTGCACCACGCCATCGAGACGGCACGCGAGGCAGGAGCCAGGGTCCTAGAAGTCGGGACCGGCAATTCGAGCCTGGCTCAGCTCGGGTTCTATCAGAAAGCCGGCTTTCGGATGGTCGGTATCGAGCCCGACTTCTTCACCCGCCACTACCCGATGCCCATTTGGGAGAACGGGATCCACTGCCGGGACATGGTGCGGCTTTCGCGGCCGCTCTAAGCAGACGCGTCAGGCCTGAGCCAAGCAGCCGAGCATGCCGGCCTCGAGCCGCGCGCGATCCAGGTTGCGCCCGATGAAGACGGCCCGCGTCGTGCGGGTATCCCCCTCTTTCCATGTTCCGCTCGCGGTCGCAAACAGGGTCGAAACCCCCTGGAACAGCAGCGGCTCGTCGAGGCCTTCGACGTTCACCACCCCCTTGCAGCGGTACAGGTCGTTGCCATGCTCGCGCAAGAGGTCGCAGAAGAAGGTGTTGAGCTTCACCTGGTCGAAGGGGCGCTCGAAGTGGAACGAGACCGAGCCGATCCCGGGATCGTGGTGGTGACCGTCGGCATGCGGCGCCTCGGGCCCGAAGCGCGCATTGAACTCGAAGGCCTCGATGCCCAGCACCTGCGACAGCGGAACGACGCTCTGCCGCACCTCGTAGAGGCGCGCCATGCGATTCAGGTCGCGCAGGCTAGCCTTCAGGGCCTCGCGCTCGGCGTCGGTGACCAGGTCGGTCTTGTTGAGGAGGATCACGTCAGCGTAGCCGATCTGGGCCCGCGCAAGGGCCCCGTCCTCCGCGCGGTCGGCGCTCAGCGAGGGGCTGAGCAGCTTCGGCACGTTGAAGGCGTCCACCAGGGTGACGATCGCATCGAGCCGGGTCGCGTCGCAGAGGAAGGGATCGGCGAACAGGCCCGTCGCGATGGGGCCGGGATCGGCGAGGCCCGTGGTCTCGATGACGATGCCGTCGAGCTCCTTGCCCGAAGCGATGATCTCGGCAATCACGTCCTTGAGATCGCCCTGCACGGTGCAGCAGAGGCAGCCGTTGTTCATCTCGACGAGCTGGCCGCTGGCGTTACGCACCAGGTCACGGTCGATGCCCACCTCGTCGAACTCGTTGATGATGACCGCGAGGCGCGCCCCGTGCTCATCCTGCAAGAGATGGTTGAGGAAGGTCGTCTTGCCCGCTCCGAGAAACCCGGTGACGAGGGTGACGGGGATGGGTCGTTCGTTCGGCGTCATGGTCCCAGTCTAGCGCAATCGCGCGGCTCTCGCGAGCTGTCGCTTCCCCCCTTGATCGACAGGAAATCCTTGCACCTTGGGCCGAGGCCGGGCGGGGCCATGCTCGCTAGCATGGGCGTCGCCGAGGCTCAGCGGCGCGAAGGGAGGCCTGCTTGCCAATTTCTAAGCGCTCACGGAGCGCCATCGCGCTTATCCTCTGGCTAGGTGGGTGCACCGCTCCTCAGGGTTCCCCCGAAGGCTTGCCCGATCCGCGGCCACCGGTGCCGACGGCCCCCCAGGCGGATCACGCGCCGCCGGCCATGACGGGCACGCTCTCGTCGATGCGCTTTCCCGATCGGATGCGACCGGCATGGAACGGCCAGCGCGCCACTCCCCCGGTCACGCCCGTCATGGGCCACCCCAAGACCTGGGCCGGGGACCTTGCCGTCCGAGAGCTCGCCCTGGTGGGCTCCACCCTCTACGCGGCCTCCGGCAGGCTCTACGCGGTCCCGCTCAAGGGCGGCGCCTGGAAGCCGGTCGAAACGGGCGGGGCTGCCGGGCTAACGCGGATGACAAGTGATGGACAGCGCCTGTATCTGGGGGGCCGCGACGGCAGCGTCCACGGCATCGACCCCTCGCAGGGCGCCGCCGTGCGGTTAGGCCAAGCCGCCTCCGAGATCACGGGGCTTGGGCTCGACCAAGGCAAGCTCTACGTCGCGACCGCGCGTGACGGGATCTTCAAGATGCCCTCGGGCGGCGGCAAGGTCGAAAGCTTGGCAAGCGCCGAGGGAGCGGCCCGGACCGTCTCGGACCTCGCCATGGGCGACAAGGCTTGCTTTACCCTGGGCGAGCGGGTCTGGCGCTGGCCGTTCGATGGTTCTGGGCCGACCCTCATCCCGGATACCCAGGGGGCCACGGCGCTTGCGAGCCACCGTGGCGTGCTCTATGTGGGGACTGCGGACGGCTGGGTACTTGCGAGCGGCGACGACGGCAAGAGCGTCCATGCGCTCGGCAAAATGGCAAGCAGCCCTATCGAGGCCCTCGGCACCGATGGCAGCTGGCTCTACGCAAGTAGCGGCAACTCCATCACCATGATGGACCTCAAGAGCTTCACCCCCATGCCCTGCCACTCGGGCTTCCCGGCACCCGTCTCGAGCCTCACGGTCCTCGATGGCGAGACGGTTCTGGTGGGGATGCGGGCGCAAGGTCTCACGTCCATGCCGCGTTAGAGGCTCTGCCTGTGCTAAGATGGGCTCACCATGAACTTTTTGAGCTGCTGCATCCAGTCCCCCCTTCCCGATTCGCCCGTCATGCGCGAGGACAGCATTTTCGTCGACTCGCGTGGCACCGTCACGCGAGCGACCCGCTATGGCTTCCGCTGCGCGCAGGGCAAGCATATGGTCACCGCGACCGGCCCATGCGCGCGCTGCGAGAAGGAATGGTGGTGGGAGCAGGGCCGCATCTCGGTGGCGGCCATCGAAGGGTGGGTCAACGACACCCTCAAGATCGCCAACGAAGAGCGCCATGTCCTGCTCGCGCAGGGCTGGCTGATCGACAAGATCACCGCCCACTTCACCCACCTGGTGCCGCCGGATGGCGAAGGGGACCTCTTGATCCCCACCTACGACCCCGAGGACATCCCCCGCGAGGTCCGCAAGGCCTTCTCGCTGAGCACGGCCCCCGAGCTGCCCGCCAACGAGCAGGGCATCGTGACGCGCATGACCCGCAAGGGCCTGATGGCCTACAAGCGCGTGGCCCCCACCCTCAGGACCCTCGACGAGCACCTCTCGTACCTGGCGGGCAACACCCATTCCCCGCGGTCCCGGACGAGCATGTTCACCGAAGCGTAACTTTCTCGCACCAGATGCCGCGAGCCGCGTGATTCCCCCCTCGTTGGGGCTGAATCACGCGGCTCGCGACGTTCTACCTGAAAAGCTTAGAGCGGCAGCTGGTCCGACTCGGGCAGGCTCTCGGCCCCGAAGTAGGTCAACACGGTATCGAGATCCGCCCCTTCAGAAGATGCGACCACGGCCGTCTCGGTCGCAACCGGCGTCGGCCCCGGCTTCACGCTGTTGAAGTAGAACAGCATGCCCGCCACGGCGATCCCGAGCGGAATCCAGCGCCGCAGAGGGTGGCGCTGCGAGGCGAAGGTCGCGAGCTTGCTCATGTTCCCCTCGTCCGAGAGGCCCAGGCGCCCCATCAGCTCGGGCGGCGCAGCGGCGCTGAGCGTCTTGGCAAAGAGGTGCGAGACGACCCGTCCGATGCCTTCCTGGTAGGCGCGGCAATCGGCGCAGGTGGCAAGGTGATGCTCCAGCGCGGCGCCCGGCCCGCCGTGAGCGTCGAGCCCTTCCTGGATCAGCTGGTGCGCGGTGGTACAGGTCATGGGGTGATTCCTCTTTGCTCGAGCAGCGCGCGCAGGCGCTCGCGTCCACGAAATAGCCAAGTTTTCGCCGTCCCCACGGGCACGCCGAGCACCTCGGCGATCGCCTCGTAGGGCATGTCGTCCAGGTGGCGCAAGACGACCGCTTGGCGCCACTGCACCGGCAGCAGGCCGAGGGCGGCGAGCAGATCCGTCTCGTGGACGATCCGCGCGATCGCCGGGTCCTCGGCGCCGGGCTCGTGCCACTCCCCCTCCTCGATCGCAGCCTCCAGCGACTCGGTCCGGCGCGAACGCACGTGGTCGATGAAGAGGTTGTTGGCGATCTTGAGCAGCCACGGCCCGAGGCTCGCTCCTTGGCGGAAGGTCTTCAGGGCCGCGAAGGCCTTGAGGAAGGTCTCCTGCGAGAGGTCGAGCGCGAGCTCGCGATCGCCCGACAGGCGCAACAGCAAGCCGTAGACCCGGTCCTGGTAGGCCCGGACGATGGCGCCTTGCGCGGCGCGATCGCCCCGGGCCCCCAGCCGTACCCACTCCGCCTCGCGGCGGTCGGCGGGCCTGCGTGCCCCGAAGGGGGAGAGCGGCACGGAGCCTAGCACGTGGCTACTGTGCCTTCTCGCCGTGGCCGCGGCGGAAGCCCTTGCCCTCGCGGGCGCCGAAGTCGAAGGACTCCATCTTCTTCAGCTGGTCGGGCGTCAGCACCGCGCGCGACTCGAACCAGGACTGGATCCGCCCTTCGCTCAGCTTCTGCTTGATGCCGTCGATCTCGCGGTTCTTGGCGAGAGCCTGGTCCTTGGTGGCCGAGGGGCTCTTGAGCAGCAAGCCCAGCTCATGCTCCTTGGACTTGAGGGTCAGGCGCTGGCCCTTGGCGAACTCCGCCTGCTTGCGGTGAATCTCCTTGAGCTTGGTGCGCTGCTCGGGGGTCACCTCCAGGTACTTGAACATGCGATCCATCCGGCGCTCGACCATGCGCTGCATGTCGCCATGAGGACGGCCTCCGTCGGGCCCCGCGAAAGCGGCGGTCGCAGGCAAGGTCGCAAGCCCCATGGTCACGGCGAGGAGGGCGGGCAGGATACGGGCTTTCATCGGCAATCTCCTTTTGTCAGGGGGGCTCTTTGAAGAGCCAGTGATTCGCGCGCTATCCTGACTACGCACCCAGGGCTTGAAAAGTTTCACTCCTGGTGGGCAGGATAGGGAACGGATCATGGGCTGTCAAGCCGACCGCCTTCCAGGAGCACCGCATGGCCAGCACCTCTCAAGCCTTCTTCGCGCAGGTCTACGACCTGGTCTCGCAGGTACCGCACGGGCAAGTCGCCACCTACGGGCAGATCGCGCACTTGCTCGGCAAGCCCAGAGCCGCCCGCGCCGTGGGATACGCCCTCGCTCACCTCCCGAGCGACAGCATGGTCCCCTGGCACCGCGTGGTCAACCAGGAGGGCAGAGTCAGCCCGCGCGGGGTCGGCACACTGCCCGGCGACCGTCAGCGCGCACTATTGGAGCACGAGGGCATTCGCTTCGACGCCGAGGGGCGCCTCGATCTCAGGCGCCTGCGCTGGCAAGGACCGGACGCCGATTGACATCTCTCGCCGCGCCTTGCGTAAAGTGGGGCCAGTCCTGATGCGAGAGGAGGGGCGAGATGCGGATCCGCGACCTGATGACGGAAAAAGGGAAGCTCGCGTGCGTGACCTCGGTGGCCTTCCTGCCTGAGGTCGCCCAGCGGATGCAAGAGGCCGATACCGGGGTGATCCCGGTGCTCGACGCGCAGCACCCCGACAAGCTCGTCGGCATCATCACCGACCGAGATATCGCGGTTCGCGCCGTCGCCAAGGGGGTGGACCTCAAGAACGCCAAGGTGCAGGACTTCATGACCCAGGACGTGAACTGCATCTCGCCGGACGTCGATACGCTCGATGCCGCCCGCCTGATGGCCGAGAAGCAGCTCCACCGCCTCTGCGTGGTCGACAATGAGAAGCTGGTCGGCATCCTCTCGCTGGGCGACCTGGCCGAGACCGAGATCGACCGGGCCGAGCATGCCCTCAAGGGCATCTCGCACGGCGCCAAGGTCGAGCAGAAGAAGCAGTAGTGTCGTCACTTGGCATGAATTAGCGTGCTGGTGGGGCCAAGGCAAGGCCTCGCTTTTGGAGCAGGCCCGACGTAACATAGAACGGTCGCCCTCGCATCCAGGAGCCCGCCAATGTCACACGACGACTCCCTCGCCACTCCCGTCCAGTCCCCCCTCGCCTGCCTGATCGGGGAGTGGACCGGCACGACGCGCACCCGTTTCAGGCCCACGGATCACTTCGAACCCTGCGAGGTGAAGGCCCGAATGCGCTGGGTCGCGAACGGCACCTTCGTGTTGTACGAATACGACGGGATGTTCAACGGTGAAGCGGCACATGGCGCCGCGTTCTTCGGCATCGACCCCGATAGCGGCGAAGGATCGGCGGCCTGGGTCGACAGCTTCCATTCGAGCGCAGCCCCGACGCTGTCGAAAGGTAAGGCGGCGCCGGGCGAGATCCTGAATGTGGCAGCGACCTATGGAGACCCGGCCGAGCCGTGGGGCTGGCAGACCATCATTACCGCGGAAGGCCCGGACACCATCGCGATCCTGGCCTACAACATTCCGCCAGCCAGCATGAGCGAGCGCTACGTCGCAATCGAAACGAAGCTCCAGCGCGCGGCCGCGCGGCCCTGAAGCTGGGCGAGTGTCGCCAATCACTCAGCGCGCCAAGCCAAGCGAAAAGGGCCGGGGAATCCCCCGGCCCTTTTCGCTGAGACGGCTAGGCCTTTACGGCCTCCTTGATCTTCACGCAGCGGTAGCCGACGCCGCGCACGGTCTTGATCTGCACGGGGCAGTTGTCGAAGCGCTCGAGCTTTTCGCGCAAGCGGCAGATGTGGACGTCCACCACGCGATCGTCGCCGAAGAAGTCGTCCCCCCACACCCGGTAGAGGATTGAGTCGCGGCTGATCGCCTTGCCCAGGTTGCTCACCAGGAGGTGGAGCAGCGAGTACTCCTTGAAGGGGAGCTCGATGGGCTCGTCGTGGATCGAGACGATGTGCTGGTCCGTGTCGATGATGAGCCCATCGACCGCCATCCGGTTCGGCGAGTCCACCATGCTGCGCTTGAGGCGGTCCACCCGGCGCAGGTTCGCCTTGACCCGGGCCGTCAGCTCGATCAGGCTGAAGGGCTTGGTCATGTACTCGTCGGCGCCGACGGCGAGGCCCACCACCTTGTCGGTGTCGGTCCCCTTGGCCGTGAGCATGATGATCGGGGTGACCATCTCGGGGCGGATGGTCCGGCAGACTTCCAAACCGTCCACGTCGGGCATCATGAGATCGAGAATCAACAGGTCCGGCGTCTCGCGGCGGGCCGTGTCGATCGCGGCCTTGCCGCTCGCCACCGTGAGGACGCTGTAGCCTTCGTACTCAAGCTGCTTCTGAAGCAACAGACGGATATTGGGATCGTCGTCTGCAACCAAGATTTTCGCCATGAAGTGGTCCTCCTTTGGGCAGGCGAACGATAATCGCTAGGATCGTATACCCTGCAACAGCGGCTTCAAATGGATTGCCTGGCATCACCAATCCTTCTTACCCGCTGGATCGTGGCGAGCTCTTGCGATTATGTTACGCAGAAATGAAGCTTCGGACGCTCGGCGAGCAGCCCGCTACAGGGTCGCGAGGGCCTCACGATCGAGCTTCGCGCCGAGCCGGTCGAAGACCACGGCAGCCTCCTCCCGCTTGCGATCGGCCCCAGCGCGATCGCCCAGAGCCGAGAGGATCCGGGCCTCGACCGCGGTGGCGCGTGCCAGCTCGATGGGGGCGCCGGCCTCGCCGAGGGCCGCAAGCGCTGCCTGGATCGTCGCCTGAGCTTCTTCGAGCTCACCGCTCTCCACGTGGATGAGGGCAGCCGCCGTCAGGGTCAGGCCGTGCTGGGTATCGCTCGTGTTCTCCTTGGCCTGGGCGAGGCCCTGCTCCAAGGCCTCGCGGGCCTCGATCGGCCGCGCGCAGCGATGGTAGGCCTTGGCGAGCGCCGCAAGGGCCTCGGGCAGCACCTCCACCGCGTTGATCCCGCGCATGACCCCGATGCCTTCCAGCAAGCGCTCGATGGCATCTTCGGCCCGCTCGTCCGCCACCAGCACCAGGCCCATGCCGACCGCGGCCACCCCGGCCCCGAACGAATCCTGGATCTCCTGGCTGCGATCCAGGGCCTGGCGGTGGAAGTCCAGGGCCTGGGCGAGATCCCCGCGGTTGCGCAGCAGATCGCCCAGGTTGTTCATCTGGATGATCTGCCGGCTCACGTCGCCGATTTGCTCGTAGAGACGCAGGCTCCGCTCGTAGTTCTCCGCGCAGCGCCCCCAGTCGCCGAGCTCCAGGTAGAGGGCGCCCAGGTTGTTGAGGCTCGAGGCCACGCCGAACACGTCCTGGATCTGCTCGCGCAGCTCCGCGGCCTGCATGTGGTAGGCCTCGGCGACGGGCAACTGGTTCTGACGGTAGCAGACGATCCCCAGGATGCTGAGCGCCATCGCCGTCTCCTTGGGATGCTCGGTGCCGCTCAGGGCCTCGAGGCTCCCCTGGCAGAGGCCAACGACCTCCTCGTACTGGCCCTGGCGGAAGAGGCTGAGGGCCTGGTCCAGCAGGATCCGCGCCCGCACCAGGGGGTCATCGGCGGTCGCGAGCGCCGAAAGGCCCTGCTCGTAATAGGTCATGGCCTCGCCGTACTGGCCCTGGAGGTTGTAGATGCCTCCCAGGCGACGCATGGTCTCGGCGCGCTCCTGAGGGTGGGTCTGCTCGGCGAGCACGGTGCTGAGATGGGCGATCGCCTGGGCGTACTGGCCCGTGGTCGCAAGCAGCTCCGAAAGGGCGAGCAGCACCTCGGCGCGCGAGGGCGTCTCGAGCAGCTCCTTTTCGCGCTCCATGAGCGTGAGGCACTGCTCGAAGCAGTGGAGGGCCTCCTGGTTCGAGAAGCCGCGCAGGGCCTTCTCACCGGAACGAAACAGGTAATAGACGGCCTTGGGGATGACCTCGCCGAGCAAGAAGTGGCGCGCCAGGACCTCAGGGCTCTCTTCGCAGCGCGCGCCCAGCTGCTGCTCGAGCGCTTGCCCCACCTTGCGGTGCAACTCCTTGCGCTTGGCAAGCAGCAATGAATTGTAGACCGCCTCATGAGTCAGCGCCTGATAGAACTGCCACTCGCCCGACGAGCGCCGGTGCAGGAACTCGGCGGCCTCCAGGGCTTCGAGCGGGAGCGAATCCGCCTGCTGCTCGGCAAGCTGGGCGATGAGCGCGGGTTCGAAGTTGCGGCCGACGACCGAGGCCAGCTGCAAAACCGAGCGCATCGCCGGCCCCAGCCGGTCGAGGCGCGACCGGATAACGCCGCTGACCGTGCTCGGCAGCTGGCTTGCGGCCGAGCCCGAAACCTGCCAGATGTAGCGCTCGTCGCGCACGAGCACGCCGGCGTCTTCGAGCGATCGCACCAATTCCCGCAAGAACAAGGGATTGCCCTCGCCGCGCGCGAGGACCTGCTCGCCGAGCTTGCGCAGCTCTTCGGGCCAGCGCTCGGGCTCGTTCGGCATCGCCAGCAGGCTCGCCACCAGCGACCAGCTCTCGGCCTCGCTCAGCGGGCGCAGCACGAGGGTTCGGGTCTCGATCGTCGCGCGCCAGCGGTTCAGCGGACTGCCCTCGACCGGGCGCGCCTGGCACAGCACCAAAAGCCGGCTCTGCTGGAAGTCTCGGGTCGTAAGCGCGTCGAACAGGCTCTGGAGCCATTCGAGCGAGGCCTCGTCGGCCCAGTGCAGATCCTCGAAGTTGAGGAGCATGACGCGATCGCGCGCATAACCGAGCAAAAGGGAGTTGAAGGCCTTGAAGGCCATGGTCCGACGCTGCTGAGGCGTCAGCTGGGTGAACTCGGCGCTCTCCGCGCCGATCCCAAGCAGGTACGAGATCGCGAGGATCGAGCGCTTACGAGCCTCAGCGGCAGATTCGAAGGCCTCGACGCGCTGGCGCAAGCGCGCCCGGATCTCATTGGGCGTCTCCTGCTTCTTGATGCCGAGCCAGCGCCGGATGAAGTCGCTCAAGAGGGCATAGGGCGTCCCATGCTCGTAGGACATGGCGCGGACCCGCTGCGCGTCCACTTCGCGCGTAGGGTCCAGACCGGCGACCAGAGCGCTCGACAGTAGGGACTTGCCGATGCCCGCCTCACCGGAGAGCATGACCAGATGCGGCGCCCCCTCGGCGGCCCGGGCGAAGGCCTCTTCGAGGGTCGCAAGCTCCGCCTGGCGCCCCACCATGGAGACGGGCTCGACGCGTGCGGGGGCCTCGGCCTTGGGACCGATCAGCTCATAGACGGGGACCGGGTCCGGCCTGCCTTTGACCTGCACCGGCTCGAGCGCGGCGAAGTCCATGGCGTGGCTCGAATGGCGATAGGTCTCGTGGGTGACCAGGACCTTGCCCGGCCGTGCGGCCCCCTCCATCTGCTGGGCGAGGTTGACCGTCTCGCCCATGACCGTGTAGTCGCGCTTCTGGGCGCCGCCGACCGCGCCGGTGACGACCAGGCCGGTGTGGATCCCGATGCGGACCTTGAGGACGATGCCGGTATCCGCCTGCAGCTGCTCGGCGAACTCGCAAGCCGCCCGCTGCATCTCGAAAGCGGCGCGGACCGCCCGTTCGGGATCGTCCTCATGGGCGATGGGGGCGCCGAAGAGGGCCATGATCGCATCGCCGATGTACTTGTCGACCACCCCACCGAAACGGTAGATGGGCTCGGTGAGCACCTCGAAGAAGCGGTTGACGATCTCGGTGACGGCTTGGGGGTCTAGCTTCTCGCTCATGGCGGTGAAGCCCGAGACGTCGGCGAAGAGGACCGTCACCTCCCGGCGATCCCCCGCCGTTTCCGGGCTGGCTTCGGGCAGGCTTCGCGCCGGCTCGCTCTCGCGCAGCTGGCGAACGCCGCACTGGGCGCAGAAGTTCGCATGGGGGGGAAGGGCGTATTGACAGGCGTGACAGTTCACGGGGGCCTCGGTGTTCGCAGCGGATCACGACGTCTCGTCGAGGCTTCAGTATAACGCGCGGGCGAAGGAAGGGCCAACTACTGCAGGACGATCCCCACCCCCGGGTTCGGAATCGGCGAGGGCTCCGGCGGCAGGGTCGGGAGCGGCTTGGGCGCGGCCTGCTGGCGCACCCGCTCGGCCTCCGCGAGAACCTTGCCCATATCCACCTGCTCCGCGACCGCCTCGAAGAGGCTCTGGGAAGGGTTGGCCTGGTCCGGCACGAAGGCCCCGATCCGCTCCACCAGCTGGGAGATGACCGCCGTCTGCAAGCTCAGGGCCGTCCCGGTCTCGATCTGGTCGAGGTTCGCGTTCGCCGCCTTCTGGGTGAGAGCCTTGACGTGGCTCGTCAGCACCGCCGAGGCCGTCGCGGTCTCACCGAGCAGGGTCTCGAAGCGAGAAGCCTCGCTCAGGGCGCTGCTCTGATCCAGGATCCCCAGCGCCTTGCCGAGGCTCGTGGGCGAGACGCCCTGGGTCAGGGTCGCCAGGCGCTGGCTCTTGATGCCCTCGAAGCCCTTCTCGACCTGGAAGTCGGGATAGGCCTCGGTCATGAGGGTCGAGGCGAACGTCACGAGCGTCGAGCCGGGCGTCACGTCCACCACCTGGCGCTTGTCGTTGACCGAGGCGATGTTCGCCCCGAGCGGCGCGGCCAGGAAGCCCGCCACTCCCTGCGAGTTGCGCAGGATGGTCTGGATGATGAAGGGATGGCGCGCGCCCTGCACGACCAGGCGCAGCGAGTAGCGCCCCGCCGCATCCGTGGTCGTGGTAGCCTTGACCTCCCCGGTGAGGGGATCCACCACCTGGATGGTCGCATTCCGCACCGCGCCGTCCGCGGCCCACTCGGGCTGCAGGCTCTGGATCCTGAACGAGAGGCCCTGGATCTTGTAGGGCGCGACGGTGGCGAGGGGAGCGACCGTGGTCAATGGCGCGACCGTCGTGAGCGGCGCCACGGTGGTCAAGGGCGCGACCGTCGTGAGCGGGGCCACGGTGGTCAGGCTTGGCGGCAGCTTCACGGCGCCGTCCAGGCTGAAGGCCCGATAATCGGGCTCCGTGGCCGCGCCGAAGCTCTGGGAGTTGCCCAGCGCCACCCCGAGGCCGTACAGGCTGCAGCCCGTCAGTTGAAGCAGCGTCAGGGCCAGGGCGCCTCTCAGGATCGCGTGCCGCATGTCGCGTCCCTCCCCTAGAACCCGCTCAGGGCGAACGAGGCCGTCATGGCGCTCAGCTCGCGCCCGTAGAGCGCGCTTTGGGTCCGCTCGTACCGGTAGCCGAGCGCGAAGCGATCGCCCCAAAAGGTGAGGCGCGGATGCACGCCCACGCCCCAAGTGGAAGGCAGGCTCAGCCGAGTGTCCCCGAGGTGAGCAAATCCCTGGGGCAGGGCCTCCACCTCGAGCTCCAGGCCGAAGGGGCCGAAGAGCGGACGTCGGTAGTCCATCATGAAGGTCACCCCGTGGAAGAGGTGCCACGGCGCGAAGAGGAAGGCCGGCGCGGTCCCGGGCGCCTTGGCGCTGCTCGAAACCTCCACCCAACGCGCGGCGTAACCGGCCCCAAGGCCGAGCGACCCGCCAAGCACGTCGTAGGCCAGCATCCCGCCGACCAGCGCCTGGGTCTCGGTGCGCTGATGAATGGTCCCGGGAAAATCCGGATCGGCGATCGCAAAGGCACCGCGCGCCAGGGTCGCGACCGCGCGCCAAGGATCCGCAGCCTGGTAGCGCCAGCCGAGGTGATAACGTTCGGCCGAGGGGATCCGGCTCGAGAGGGTCTCCGGCGCGTAGGTCTCGGTCGCCGATCCCCGCGAGAAGCCGAAGCGCACGGATGAGCGCCCGCCCTCGGCCGCATCGGCGGACACATGAGCGGTGAGCAAGAAGGCGGCGGCGAGGATGGCGACCGCAGCAGCGCTACCGAGAAGCCGCATGACTAGAGGCCCCCCATTCCAGCGCGAAGCAGGCGCAGCCGATGATTGTCGCGATCGGCGATGAGGACCTCCCCCGAGGGGGTCAGGACGAGCCCGCGCGGAGAGTTGAACTTGGCATTCATCAGCAAGCCGTTCCCGAAGCCCGCGGCGAGACCGCCCGCCAGGGTCGAGATCTGTCCACCCGGGACGACCTTCCGAATCCGGTGGTTCAGGGAATCGGCGACCAGCAAATTGCCCGCCGCGTCGAGGGCGATGCCGGCGGGGCTCTCGAGCTTGGCCGACATTGCCGGGATGAAGTCGGCGCTGGATGCTCCGCCCCCCGTAATCGTGTAGAGGTAGAACGCCGCCAGTGAGAGGGTGAAACGGTTGCCAGCAGCGGCGGCCAGGATTCTCACCCGGTTGTTCCCGGTATCGGCGATGATGAGATTCCCCATGTCGTCCACGCGCAGCGCCGTAGGGGCGTTGAGTTGCGAGGAGGTTCCGTAGGCCCCATCCCCGTTGAAGCCCATGGTGCCCGTGCCCGCGATCTTGTACAGGTACTGGGCGGTCATGGTCTTGCCGAAGTAGTTGCCTGCGGCCGCAGGCACCATGCAGACCAAGTGGTTCTGGGTGTCGGCGACGAAGAGGTTCCCGCTCGCATCCACCGCGACCCCCGTGGGGCCCTTGATCTGCGCAGTGGCCGCGTTCATGCCGTCGGCGCTCCCGCCCGCGATCCCGTTGCCCACGCTCGTCGTGATGATCCCGGCGGAATCGACCCGGCGGATCTTGTTGTTGTTGGTGTCGGCGATGTAGAGGTTGCCGCTCGCATCCAGCGCCAGGCCGGAGGGAGCGTTCAACTGTGCGGAGGTTGCGGGCCCGTTATCGCCGGCCAACCCCACGGCCCCCGTTCCGGCCACGGTGTAGACGCGGCCCGCGAGCATCGCCTGCCCGAAATACGTACCGGGCACCTTGGGAATCATCCGAACGCGATGGTTGCCCTCTTCGACGAAGATGACATTCCCCGAGGCGTCCACCGCCACGTCCGTCGGCCGATTGAGCTGTGCGCTCGCGGCCGCGGTCCCTTCCGGACTGAAGCCGGGGGTGCCCGTCCCGGCGAGCGTTCCAACCGTGGAGCCTTCCGGCATGACCGAGATGGTCGCAACGTTAGGCCCTGCCAGCAAGGCGAGGGTGGTACTGCCCGAGGCGATCAAGGACCCCGTCGCCCCGCCCTGAAAGAGGGTCGCCTCAATCGAGGCCGAGCCGACGGGTACGGTGAAGCCGACCGAAAGCGACGCCGCGCTGGTGAAAACGGGAGAAACCAAGGGCGCCTTGAGGCGGGGAGAGTTGACCGTCACCACGACGGTATCCCAGGCAGCAGGGGCGGGCAGGGCCTGAACGGTGCGCTCGGTCTGCAGATCGAGCGCAAGATTCGCCTGATAGAGGGCGAACCGCGGCGCGATCGCCTGCGGCGCGCGCGCGACCGGACTCACCGCTCCCGGGGCGCACCCGGCAGCAGCAAGCATGGTGATCAGCAGTCCCCAGCGCACGCGCATCGTTCCCCCTACTGGAGATTCACGCTGATGCCCGCTCCGCGCTGAACCAGCACCTTGCGCGTCCGGCGGCTCACGACTTTGTTCGCATCGTCCAGGCCCACGATGGTGACGTCTCGGATCGCATCGGGATCACCCGCCGACAGCGCCGGCACGGTCACGGTCTGGCTCGGCGAGCCCGCCCCAGTCACCGTCACCGAGGTGGTGGCGTTGAGAAGTGTGCCCGCTTGATCGCGGAACTCGGTGTAGAAGGCCTTGAAGGGTGACGCGGGCAGGATGGAGGTGAGCACGTCGATGGGCTGCTCGGCCATGAGCATCGGGAAGCCGATGGATTCCGTCGCCGTGCTTGCGGTCGCAACATAGGTAGGGCTGTCGAACCAGATCTGGCCCACGGTGTTGATGTAGATCGAGACGGTCGCATCCTTACCTGCGTCGAGCCGGATGCTGCTCGAAGCCCCCTGACCCACGATCGAACTACCGGTCGCGAGGCTGACCAGCAGTTGGTAGTCGGCGGCGGGCGGCAGGCCCGTGAGCACCGGCGAGGTGAAGACGTTGTTGGCGGGGATCACGTTGCGCAGGACCGTGTCCATGCGCGCGCCCTTGAGGCGTGCCGAGTTGACCCGCAAGAAGAGCTGATCCCACGGGTCGGCGTCGGCGACCGCCTGGGTGCCGTAGGCGCGGCGCTGGTCCACCACACGCATGGTGAGCGAGCCAAGGCCGGTCGAGTTGGTGAAGAGCTTGACCTTGGGAACACTCGTGGCGGCATCTCGCTGCTCAGGCACCGACGCCGGGGCGATGCAACCCACCAGCGTCAGCGTAGCAGCGGCAAGGGCAGCCAGAACGTGGCGCGGCGATTGGAAGACCATGCGGATTCTCCTGTTCGAAAACGGGAAGACGGTTGGCGCGCAGGTGCGCCATCTTTTCAATACCCTCGCCCGTTTGCCGATAATCCAAGCGCAGCGTGAGTATTCTCACACTGCGCTTGGGGATTCCGCACGTAGAGGTGCTACTCGAAGACAACCTCGACGCCCTTGGCTGGGGTCGGCGAGGGCAGCGGCGGCAGCGAGGGCAGGACGGTCTTGATTTGATCGGCCTCGCTGCGGGCCTTGTCGAGATCGACGTTCTTGCCGATCGCATCGAAGAAGCCCTCGGTGCTGTCCGCCGCAGGCGGGGTCGTGAGACTTGAGAGGCGATCGATGAGCTGGCCGAGGATCGCCGCGTTGAGGGCCGGAGCCTCCTGGGTGATGCTCGAAGCGCCCGACGCCTGCTGCGCTAGCTTGCGGACCTCGTAGGTCATGACCGCCGAAGCGGTAGCCGTGTCGCTCAGGAGCTTGTCGAAGGTGGCGGCCTTCAGGGTACGGCTCTGGTTCAGGAGAGCGGCCGCTCCCTGGAGCCGGAGCGGCGGGATGGCCCCGACCATTGCGGCGAGGCGATCGCTCTTGATGCCTGTGTAGCCCTTGGTCATCTCGAAGGTCGGATAGGCCTCGCTAAGCAGCGTCGCCGAGAGAGCAACGAGCGTCGAGCCCGCGCTGAGATCAAGGGTGGAGCGCTTGCCTACCGGCTGCGACACGTCCACGCCCACCGGAGCGGCGAGGAAGCCCACCACCTGATTGCGGCCGTTGCGCAGGATCGTCTGGGCCATGTAAGAATGGCGCGCGCCCTTGAAGACCAGCTTCGTCGCGTAGAGCCCGTCGGTACTGGTCGAGGCGGTGGCGGCCACCTCACCCGTCGCGAGATCGACGAACTCGACCAGCGCCTCGCGCACGCCCTCGGGCCCGAAGGTCGCCGCCTGGGTCGTGCGAGCCGCGGGGAAGACGCTCTGGGCGTAGAGGTGGACGCCGGCGAGGGGTGCCACGGCGAGCAGCGGCGACACCACGGTCAAGGCGGGCAGATCCGTAAGAGGCGTCGCGCCGCCGATGGTTTCGGGCACCATGACGCGACCCGAGAGGAGGCTGATGCGGTCCGTGGCCAGATCGCTGGTCCCGCGGCTCTCGGAGGTCCCGAAGCCCAGCGACGAGGCCAGGCCGTAGACACTGCAACCGGCAAGAGGACCGAGCACCCCGAGTACGAGGCCCAGCCGGAGGGCGAAGCGATTCATCGGGCGACCTCCGCCTGGGGCTTCGAGGCCTTGGCGAAGGCATCCCAGGGACTCCAGAGCCCGATGCCGACGAGGCCGACGCCGCCCGCCACGCGCAGGGTCTGGTCCTGGGATCCCGTCCCAAGCTGGGTCAGACCCAGGCAAACGGCGGCAAAGCCGAGATGGGTCAAGCCCTTGAGCACATCGCCCTGCAAGAACTGGCCCGAGCCGGGGACGACGAACGAGGCGCCGACCGGCACGTACTGGGTCCAATCCGGAGCCGGTTGCTGGCGGACCTCGGGCACCGGCGCGTTCTCGAAGCCCGAAGCGGCGCCAGAGAGGGCCAGGGTAGTGGTCAGAGCCGCAATCATGAGGGCCATGGCGATTCTCTCCTGTGTTAGAAGCCCGAGAAGCTCATACCGAGCGTCACGCCGCTGGATTCGCGGTGAAAGGGGGCCCCCATCGTGCGTTCGTAGAAATAACCGAGCGTCACGCGCTGATCAGGCCAGAGCGTCAGCTTGGGCTCCACGCGAAACGCCGTCAGCCACGGCATCTGCGTCCCGTCGTTGATGTGCGCGAAGGCGTAGGGTACCCACTCGACGTCCAGGCCGGCGCCGAGCGGACCGAAAACGGTGCCCGCGAACGACTGGCGAACAAGCGGCCCGTGGAAGAGCTGCGAGCCCGCGAAGAAGAAGGTCGGGCTCGCAACCTGCTGGCTGCTGTCCGCCTGGGTGAAGGTCGCCTGGTAGCCGAAGCCGGTGCTGCCCTGGACGCCGCCGAGGGTGTAGCGGCGGGCGAAGGACGCCGACAGGTTCGTCTCGGCGCGCTGATGGGTCACCCCGGCGTAATCCGGGTCGTCGTAGCGGTAGCCGCCGAAGCCGAGGCGCACCGGGACGCTGTACTCCCCGCGCACGGGCTCCCAGCCGAGGTTGAAGCGGTTGGCCCAGTTGGCGCCACCGACGAGGGCTTGCGGATCGTAGCGCTCGGAGACCGGCCCGCCGGTGTAGCCCATGCGCAGGGTGGGGAATTGCCAGGCAGGACCGGCCTGCGGCGCGGGCACGTAGGGACGGGCCTGGCCGCCGCTGCGCGGCACCACCGTGACGCGCTGCAACACCGGGGCGGTGGGGCGCATGGCCCCTGCCTTCTTGGGATCGCGCGGGGCGATCGCTAGGCGAATCCCCGTCCCGCGGTAGGTGGAATCGGGCTCGGCCACGAGCGGCACCCGCCCCTCGATAACCAGGTGCAAGCCCTGGATCTCGGGATCATAGGCAGCCACGTAGGCGCTGATCAGGGGCGAGTTCTCGATGCGGGCGTAGAGCTCGGCAAAGGGGAAATCCGCCCGGGGAATGTCCACGACCACGCTCTTGCCCACGTTCGAGACGGAGGTCATCGGCGCGCGTGGGCCTTCGAAGGGCAAGTAGATCGCCCCCTCGTTGGGCTCGTAGCGGATCTCGCGCACCATGGTGAGCGGTTGCGGGGCCGCCGCGAAGGCCGCCTGCGGGGCGGCGAGCGTGACGGCGAGAATCAGGGCCAAGCGTCCAAGCTGCTTCATGGCGTGACGGTGCTCCGGATGCGCGTGCGATCGGAAACGTAGAGCGAGGCGGACGCGCCGTCCACCAGGATGCCCAGGCCGGCCGGCTCAAGCAGCGTGGCGCACTGAGCCGCCTTCGCGGTCGTCACGTCAGCGGTCCCCCCGTCGCCCCACGCGGTCGCGATGAGGCCATTGCGCAGGGTAACGACCCTTACCACCTTCGCGTCCGTGTCCATCACGTAGAGGTGGCCCCCATCGAAGGCATCGTAGCTCAGATCAACGGGGCGCTTGAAGGTTGCCGCGGTCGCGAGGCCCCCGTCGCCCTCCGAGGGCTTCGCGACATCGCCCACAGCACCCGTCCCGGCGACGACCGAGGCTTGTAGCGTGCCGAGGTTCACCTCTAGGACGCGGTAGCGACCGGTATCGGCGACGTAGAGCCGGGTCCCATCCGCGTTGAGGGCGAGGCCCTGGGGGTTCGAAAAGCTCGCATTGCTCATCGCAATGCTCAGGGTCGTCACCTGCGGCGACGAGAGGTTGGTCACGTCGATCCGCGCGAGAGTCCCATCGCTCAGCGACACATAAAGGCGCTTACGGACCGGGTCGTAGCACATCCCGTTCGGGATTCCGTCGAGGAACGGCACCAAGGTGGCCACCTCGTTGGTGGTGCCTAGGCCCCGCACCACGCTCACCCGCGCGTTGGACGTGTCGGTGAAGAAGAGGACATCCGCCTGATTATCCAGCCCCGCGGCATAGACCAGCGCACGCGGACGAGCGCCCGGCAATTGCACGAGCGTCTCGATGCGATCGCGAGCAGGCGTGATCGTGCGGATGCGGGCATCCCCTTGATCCGCCACGTACAGGGTGCCATCCGGCGCGAACGCGATCCCCATCGGGCGCTTGAACTTGGCAGCAGACGGCAAGCCACCGTCGCCCTGGTCACCGGGCACGGTGTCATCGAGCAGCGCGCCGCTCACGTTCGCAAGCACCTGCGCGGTCCAGGGGAAGAGCGTCGCGAGCTGAATCTGGGCGCGGGCGCTCTCGGCGGCGCGCAAAGAAAGGCCCGTCTGGTACCCAAGCGCGTTACGCACCGGGCCGTCGGCGGAGTCACGATACAGGCTGGCATAAAGCGTGTAGCCAGCGCCCGGCCGGGTGTTCGGGAAGAGGACCGCCGTCGAATCGGCGAGCCCGCCTGCCTCGACGAAGCTTGTCCGCGCGAGGTCCTGCCGGCGGTCGGCAACGAGCGTCGCGGCATTCGAGAGGACGAAGCTCGCCGTGGCCCAATCCGTCGGCACGGTCTGGACCTGCCGGCCGCTGGCCCGCAGGTTGACTCGAATCCCGGCGGAGAGCTCACGCTCGGGCCCCAGGAGGTCGAAGCCGGCCCCCGGCGAAGCCGCCGGACCAGGTACCGCGCAGGCAGTCAAGGTCAGCGCAAGCGCCGCTTGTGCGAATCGCATGGAAGGTGAGAGATGCGTCATCAAGGGTAGCGCCTATTCCAGCGAAATCTGGCTCGAGTTCCCGATCGAGGCGCCCTTGGAGACGGTGAGCACCTTCATCTTGCGGCTGATCACGGCGTTGGATGCATCCTTGCCGAGCACGTAGATCCAGCCGCTATCGGCCGTGCCGTTGATCGTGGGCACCGTCCAGTTGAGGGTGGTGGGGGTGGAGCCCGCGGGCACCTGGATGGTGGTGGAACCGAGGTTGCTGGTGTTGCCGGGAGCCGTACCGATGAAGTAGACCTCGACCGACTTGAGGAGCGGGTTCTCGCTCGCTCGAACGTTGGTGTTGATGGTGACCGTATCGCCCGAAACCACGTCCAGGGTGTCGACACGGTTTCCGAAGGTGCTCGCCGTGAACAAGACGTCGCCGATCGAGTTGATTTTGACGGGAACCGTCTTGTTTTCGCCCGCAAGCAGGGTGATCGGATCCGAAACGCCCTGAGCGCGCAGCTGGTTGGCGGTATAGGTCGACTTGTAGAGGTCGGCGCGCAGCACGTAGTCGCTGCCCGGGCGCAGACCGGTAAAGGCGGTGATGCCGGAGACCGGCTGGTTGGAGGCCCCCACCGGCAGCGGAAGGGTGATGCTCGCGGTGGCCTTCTTGGGAGCCGTCAGGTTCGCGACCGAGGTCAGGGTGAACTCCACCCGGTCGGCGTCGTCCACGTCACCGATCTTCTGGATGGTCTGGCGCAGATCGATCAGCGAGACGTTGAGGCTGGCGTAGCCATCGGCCGTCGTGAAGAGCGGAAAATCAGTCGGCGACTTCGGCGCGCTCGCGATTCCACCGGTGCAGCCTGCGAGCAACATCAGGGCGAGGCCACAGAGGGGCAGGGATCGGCCGAAGACGGTTCGCATGGGAACGACACTCCTTAAAAAATCACGAGACGCGCAACTAATACCATTAGGGGCCGACCGAGTATATCCTGAAATCCTGAATAAATACTGAAGCAAGTAAGCGAGTATCACAGGACGCCGGATAACCTTACCCTCGGCAAGAAGCTGCTAAACCAAAGATGGCATAATCCATAAATTTTGTGAAGATAGCGATCGCGATTTCGTGAGCGCCTCGGCGGATCGCATCCGGGCAAACGGCGTCTTGGCCTTTGTTTGCGCGCGTTTCGCTCTTCCGGTACCATTGATGGCATGGATGCTTTTCGACTGTTGATGGACCTGGCGTCGGTGCTGGCAGCGGCCCTCTTCATGGGCTTCGTCTGCTATCGCCTCAAGCAGCCCGTGATCATCGGCTACCTGATTGGCGGCCTTCTGATCGGGCCCTACGGCCTCAAGCTCGTCTCGGACCTCCACACCATCGAGACCTTCGCCGAGCTAGGCGTCATCCTGCTCATGTTCGCCCTGGGGGTCGAGTTCTCGTTCTCCGAGCTCAAGCCGGTCAAGAAGCTCGCCCTCTATGGCGGCAGCGCCCAGATCCTCATCACCATCGGCGTCGCGGCCCTGGCCTCACGCTTCCTCGGCCTCAGCCTCGGCGCGGGGATCCTGCTCGGCTGCATGATCGCCCTTTCGAGCACCCTCATCGTCCTCAAGTCCCTGATGGAGCGCGGTGAGCTGGAGTCGGCCCACGGCAAGGCGCTGCTCGGCTTGCTCATCGTGCAGGACCTCTCGGTGGTGCCCATCATGGTCGTCATGCCGAACCTGGACGACCCGGCGAAGATCATGGGGTGGCCCATGCTCTTCGCCCTCGCGAAGGCTGCCCTCTTCCTCGGCGCCGTCGTCTACCTGGGCACGAAGTTCTTCCCCCTGCTCATGCGCAGGGTCGCCCTCACCCGCAACAAAGAGCTCTTCCTGCTCTCGGCGATCTTCCTCTGCTTCGGCACCGCGGCCGTCTCGCACCAGATGGGGCTGTCGCTCGCGCTCGGGGCCTTCATCGCGGGGATCGTCGTCAGCGAATCGGACCACAGCCACCAGATCCTCGCCGACGTGCTGCCCCTGCGCGACCTGTTCGCGACCCTCTTCTTCGTCTCGATCGGGATGCTCATCGACCCGGTCTTCATCGCGACCCACCTGCCGACCGTCGCGGGCTTCGTCACGGCCATTGTGATCTTCAAGGTGGCGGTCGGCTTCGCCATCGCGCGCTACTTCCGGTACTCGGGGCGCACGGCCCTCGCCGTCGGCGTCGGCCTCGCCCAGATCGGCGAGTTTTCCTTCGTCCTCGCCAAGATGGGGCAGCAGCAGGGCCTCATCTCCGCCAACCTCTTCGCTCTGGTCCTCTCGAGCGCGCTCGTCACCATCCTCCTCACCCCGACCCTCATGCAGGCGGTGACGCCCACCTACCTGGCCTTGCGCCGGCTGCCCTTCTTCCGCGAGCGCCGCGGGACCACCCCTCAGGCGACCATCGCCACCGGCGAGCTGACGGGTCTGGTCGACCACGTGGTCATCTGCGGCTTCGGGCGCGTCGGGCACAACCTGGGCGAGGTGCTCATCCGCCACAAGATCCCGGTCCTCATCATCGACGTGGACCAGAACGTCATCCAGGACCTGCGCGAGCGCGACATCCCCTGCATGTACGGGGACTCGGCGAACATCGAGGTGCTCAAGCACGCCCGGCTGCCGCTCGCCAAGGCGCTCATCGTGACCCTGCCCGACCCCACCAGCTGCCAGCTCGCGGTCAAGAACGCCAAGACCCTCAACCCCAAGCTCGACGTCTTGGCCCGCGCCCATCGCACCCACGACATCCCCGAGCTGTACCACCTCGGCGCCGACGAGGTCGTGCAGCCCGAGTTCGAGGCGAGCATCGAGGTCATCCGCTACACCCTCGCCAAGCTGGGCTACACCAGCCGCGAGATCACCCGCTACAGCCACCAGATCCGCGAGCAGCGCTACAGCCAGTTCCAGGACGACTTCGACCCGGCCAAGGTGTCGGATCTGGTCGAGGCCCTGGGCGAGGCCGAGATCGCCTGGGTCGACATCCCGGAAGGCTCCCCCTTGTGCGACCAGAGCCTGCGCGACATCAACCTGCGGGGCCAGACCGGGGTCGGGGTGCTCGCCGTGCGCCGCGATGGCCGGATGTTCCCGAACCCGGACGCCGACCAGGTGGTACAGGCGGGCGACTCGCTCCTGGTGATGGGCATGGCCGACCAGTTGAGCTTCCTCTCGACCCTGCTCGCCCCGGTCCGGTGAGGCCGAAAGCCCCTTTCCTGCTTTCCAACGGCATGGGGTATACTGGTCGCTAGCATCTACCGGGCGAAGCGCCGATCCGGCCCTTTGCCACTGACGAAGGGGTCATCACGCACATGTTCTCCAAGATCCTCATCGCCAACCGCGGCGAGATCGCCTGCCGCGTCATTCGCGCCTGCAAGGCCCTCGGCATCCGCACCGTCGCCGTTTACTCGGAGGCCGACGCCAACGCCCTCCACGTCAAGATGGCCGACGAGGCCGTCCTGATCGGGCCCGCGCCGGTCGTCCAGAGCTACCTCAAGGTCGACGCGGTCCTCGAAGCCGCCAAGCAGACTGGCGCCGAGGCCATCCACCCGGGCTACGGCCTGCTCTCCGAGAACGCCGCCTTCGCCACGGCCTGCGCCGAGGCGGGCATCGCCTTCATCGGCCCCAAGCCCGAGGTCATCGCCAAGATGGGCGTCAAGACCGAGGCCCGCGTCATCATGCAGCAGGCGGGCGTGCCCGTGGTGCCCGGCTCCGACGGGGCGGTGGCCGACGTGGCCGAGGCCCAGGCCCTCGCCAACCGCTTCGGCTACCCGGTGATGCTCAAGGCCGCGGGCGGCGGCGGCGGCATCGGCATGCAGCTCTGCCACAACGACGAAGACCTCGAGAAGGCCTTCAAGCTCTGCGCGGCCCGCGCCAAGGCCTACTTCGGCAACGGCGACCTCTACATCGAGAAGTACGTGGTCGAGCCCCGCCACATCGAGATCCAGGTGCTTGCCGACCACCACGGCCACGTGGTGCACCTCAACGAGCGTGAGTGCTCCATCCAGCGCCGCCACCAGAAGGTCGTCGAAGAGGCCCCCTCGCCCTTCATCGACCCGGGCCTGCGCGCCATGATGGGCGAGGTCGCGGTCAAGGCGGCCGAGGCCATCGGCTACACCAACGCCGGGACCCTCGAGTTCCTGGTGGACAAGGACCGCAACTTCTACTTCCTCGAGATGAACACCCGCCTCCAGGTCGAGCACCCGGTCACCGAGCTGATCACCGAGGTGGATCTGGTCCAGTGGCAGATCCGCATTGCTGCGGGCGAAGCCCTCACCCTCCAGCAAGAGGCGCTCGCCCCGCGCGGGCACGCCATCGAGGCACGCCTCTACGCCGAGGACCCCAAGACCTTCATGCCGAGCCCCGGCACCCTGAGCACGCTCGAGTGGCCCGAAGGGATCCGCATCGACGCGTGGATCGAGCCCGGCACCGTGGTGAGCCCTCACTACGACCCCATGCTCGCCAAGCTGATCGCCTACGGCAACGACCGCGAAGAGGCGATCGCAACCCTCCAGGCCGCCGTCGCCAAGCTCAAGGTCGAAGGCATCAAGACCAACGCCCCGATGATCGAGGCCGTGCTCGCGAACCCCCGGTTCCAGGCGGGCAACTTCACGACCGACTTCGTCGCGACCGACCTGATGGCCTCGGTCTAACCCACATCACGCCCCCACCACGAAAGGAAACGCACCACCCATGCCCAACGTCACCAGCACCATGGCCGGCACCATCATCGAGATCCTCGTCGCCCCCGGCGATGCGGTCCAGGCCGGCCAGGACGTGGCCACCCTTGAATCCATGAAGATGCAGATGTATCTTCAGGCGGAGACCGCCGGCACGGTCAAGGAAGTCAAGGTCGGCACCGGCGACTTCGTCAACGAAGGCGACGTCGTCCTCGAACTCGCGTAGTAGCTGCACTGACCGCTAGAAGGGAGACGGCGACAATGGCGTTGCCCAAGCGCGTGACCGTGGTCGAGGTGGGTCCCAGGGACGGCCTTCAGAACGAGAAGACCCCCGTGTCCACCGCCGACAAGGTCCGCTTTATCGACTGCCTCTCGGCGACGGGCCTGAGCCACATCGAGGTGACGAGCTTCGTCAACCCGGCGTGGATCCCGCCTTTGGCCGACGCCGTCGAGGTCGCCTCTCTCATCCAGCGCAGGCCGGGCGTCACCTACACCGGCCTGGTGCCCAACCTCAAGGGCTATCAGCGGGCCAAGGAGGCCGGCTTGGACGCGATCGCGCTCTTCATGTCGGCCACCGAGACCCACAGCAAGAAGAACATCAACAAGAGTATCGACGAGGCCCTGAGCGTCCTCTCTGAAGTCGCAACAGCAGCCCGGGAAGATGGCGTGGCCGTCCGTGCCTACCTCTCGGTGGTCTTCGGCTGCCCCTACGAGGGCAAGGTGGACCCCGCGGCCGTCGTGCGGATCGTGAACGCCCTGCTCGAAATGGGCGTCTACCAGATTAGCCTCGGCGACACCACCGGCATGGCCAACCCCGTCCAGGTGCGCGCCCTGCTCGAACGCCTTTCGCGCGAGGTCTCGCTCGATCGCTTCGCCCTGCACTTCCACGACACCCGCGGCACAGCCCTCGCCAACGTCATGGCCGGCCTCGAGATGGGCATCACCACCTTCGACGCCTCGGCGGGCGGCCTCGGCGGATGCCCCTACGCCCCGGGCGCCTCGGGCAACCTCGCCACCGACGATCTGGTCTACGTCCTGCACGAGATGGGCATCGAGACCGGCATCGACCTGGACAAGCTGCTCGACTGCTCGGCCATGATGCAGCGGGTCCTCGGCAAGGAACTGCCCAGCCGCTACCTCAAGAGTCGCCTGGCCGCATGCGCGGTCTAGCCTCCCTGCTTTGGAGTCTGTATCTGTAATGGAACAAGTCCTGCTCACCGAGCGCCACGGGCCGGTGACGGTCCTCAAGCTTAACCGTCCCGACAAGATGAACGCCCTCAGCTTCCCCACCCTCCTGATGCTCCGCGAGGCCATCGAGGCCCTGCGCTTCGATCCCGAGGTGCGCGTCGTGCTCATCACCGGGGAGGGGGACAAGGCCTTCTCGGCCGGTGCCGACCTCAAGGAACGCGCCGGCATGACGCCCGTCCAGGTCAAGGAGTTCATCCGAACCATCCGCGACACCTTCACCGCTATCGAGGATCTGGGCAAGCCGGTCATCGCGGTGGTGAACGGCCTCGCCCTCGGAGGCGGCACGGAGCTTGCGCTCGCCTGCGACATTCGCCTGGCGGCCGACTCGGCGCTCATGGGCCTCACCGAGACCAGCCTCGGCATCATCCCCGGGGCTGGCGGCACCCAGCGCCTGCCTCGCCTGGTGGGCAAGGGCAAGGCCAAGGAGCTCATCTTCACCGCCCGCCGCGTCGCTGCGAGCGAGGCCAAGGAGATCGGGCTGGTCGAGCAGGTGTATCCCGCCGAGCGCCTGATGGACGAGGCCATGGCCATGGCCCTCAAGATCGCCGAGAACGGCCCCATCGCCCTCGAGCAGGCCAAGTACGCCGTCAACGCGGGCAGCGAGACCGATCTCAAGACCGGCATGCTCTTCGAGAGCCGCGCCTACGACGTCATCATCCCCACCAAGGATCGCCTGGAGGGCCTCGCCGCCTTCCGCGAAAAGCGCAAGCCCGTCTACGTGGGCGAGTAAGCAAGGAGAACCGATGAACCCCGCGACCCCCATGCAACACGACGAGAAGACCCTGCACGACGCGATCGCCACGATCAAGAAGGGCGGCGCCCCCAAGTACCACGAGGCCAACGCCGCCAAGGGCAAGCTCTTCGTGCGCGATCGCCTCCGGCTCCTCTTCGACGAGGGCTTCGAGCTCGAAGACGCCATGTTCGCGAACTTCCTGGCGGGTGATCTGCCCGCCGACGGCGTCTACACCGGCATCGGCAAGGTCAACGGCCGCACCGTCTGCGTCATGGCCAACGACTCGACCATCAAGGCCGGCTCGTGGGGCTACCGCACCGTCGAGAAGATCATCCGCATCCAGGAAACGGCCATGAAGCTCCAGGTGCCCATGCTGTACCTGGACGACTCGGCCGGCGCGCGCATCACCGACCAGGTCGAGATGTTCCCCGGTCGCCGCGGCGCGGGCAAGATCTTCTACAACGAGGTCAAGATGAGCGGCCAGGTGCCGCAGATCTGCGTGCTGTTCGGGCCGGCGGCTGCCGGCGGCGCCTACATCCCGGCCTTCTGCGACATCACCATCATGGTCGACAAGAACGCCAGCATGTACCTGGGCAGCCCCCGCATGGCCGAGATGGTCATCGGTGAGAAGGTCTCCCTCGAAGAGATGGGCGGCGCCCGCATGCACTGCTCGGTCTCGGGCTGTGGCGACGTGCTCGTCAGCACCGAAGAGGAGGCGATCCTCGCCCTCAAGCGCTACCTCGAGTTCTTCCCCCAGAACTTCGAGGGCAAGGCCCCGGTCATCCCCGCCATCGAGCCCAAGCCCGGCAAGGACATCGAGGCGATCATCCCGGCCAACCAGAACCAGCCCTTCAACATGTTCGACCTGATCGACCGGGTGGTCGATGAAGGCTCGCTCTTCGAGATCAAGAAGCTCTTCGCCCCCGAGCTGATCACGACCCTCGCCCGCATCGGCGGCCGCGCGGTGGGCATCCTCGCCAACCAGTCGCGCGTTAAGGGCGGCGTGCTCTTCACGGACACCGCCGACAAGGCCGCGCGCTTCATCTGGCTGTGCGACGCCTTCAACATCCCCCTGCTCTTCCTCTCGGACGTGCCCGGCTTCATGATCGGGTCTAAGGTCGAGCGCGAGGGCATCATCCGCCACGGCGCCAAGATGATCTCGGCGGTATCGGACGCGACGGTGCCCAAGATCTCGGTCATCATCCGCAAGGCGTACGGCGCGGGCCTCTACGCCATGTCGGGCCCGGCCTTCGAGCCGGACGTCTGCCTGGCGCTGCCCTCGGCCATGATCGCCGTCATGGGTCCCGAGGCGGCCATCAACGCGGTCTACGCCAACAAGATCGCCGAGCTGCCCGAAGAGGAGCGTGCCGCCTTCGTCGCCGAGAAGCGCGAAGAGTACCAGCGTGACATCGACATCTACCGCCTCGCCTCGGAGATGGTGATCGACGGCATCATCGAGCCTAACCTCCTGCGCGACGAGCTCATCAAGCGCTTCGCCGCCTACGAGTCCAAGGCCATCCCCCCGACCCCCAAGCGCCGCTCGGTGCTGCCGGTCTAGGGCGCGAGCTCAAAGAGGCGGCCTAGTTGGCCGCCTCTCAATAAGGCAAAGACCCGCATGGTATCCATGCGGGTCTTTGCCTTATTGACGTTGACGTTATTTTCATATCATAATCCGACAACCCCTGGCTGAAATGATCGTTGACATGAGACAGGAGGTCCCGCATGGCCCTACCACCCGGCGCTGCCGCCCTCCTCCCTGTTCTCCCTGCTCTCCCTGCCGCATGGACGCCCTGGCTTTGCGGGAGCGCTTTGTTGCTCTGCGTGGGGGCCCTCGGCCTCAAGCAGCTCACGCGGGCCGCCGCGAACTTCGAAGCCTGTCCCCATTGCGAGATGCCCATCATCCGCGGGAAAAGCATCTGCTACCTCTGTCTGAAACCGCTCAAATCCCCTGCTGGCAACACGCACGCAGCCCCCAGGCCCGCACGCACGCGTAAACGAGCGACCACGCGCTTGAAAGGGGGAGCTCAACGATGAAACGTACTGCTCAAGGGACCCTCGCCCAGACCCAGCGACTGGCCATGGCGGTGCTCAAAGCCCCCATCAAGCCCGCCACCAGGTTCTCCGACGTGCTCAAGGCCCTGAAAGACGGCAAACATCGTGTCGTGATCGAGGTGCCTTGGTACACCGACGGTTGCACTCACCAGCTCATCCTGAGCCGGATCGCAGGCGATCGCATCCACTTCCTCAACACGGCCAAATCGAGTGGCCGCCTCAAACAAACCCTGCCCCGTCGTAAGGAAGCGGATGGCACGGAAAGCGCACGCATCGACGACCTGCGCCAACTCTTCGAGAGCGCCCGCTGCGGCGCCCTCCTCCTTCCTCGACGCTAAGCCGTCTTTATCCGCCTTCATCCCCTTGCCTCGTCATCATCGGCGACGGCCTCAAGGCCGCGCGCCGCAGCGCCGGGCTTCAATTCCCGTGCTCGTTTTCCTGACGAAAGGATAGGATGCGCATGGAGATTCGCCAGACCCGCGTCTCGACCCAGCCGCTCCAGGGGACGGCCCCTCTCACCACCGTGACGGCCCCGCTGCTGCCCTCGGCCTCCCCCGTGCAGGAAACGACTGCGCGGCAGAGCCGCGATACCAACACGCTGGTAGCCTCAGGGGAAGCCTCCGAGTTGACACTCCAGGCTCAGGACGCGCCCCTCGGCTTCGAGGGGAACGCGCACTACCAAGCGCTCAAGGCTTCAGGGAAACTCACCCCCGAGGTCTCGGCCGAGCTCGCGCGCCTCGCGACGAGGCCGCTTGCTCCCGGCATCGATCGCGAGGCCCTCATCGCCGGCACGCTGCGCGATCTGGCCGACCCCGCCAGCATCAACCAGGGCTCGCGCCAGACCTGCGCCGCAGCGGTGATTCAGACCACCTTGGCCCTCGACGATCCTGCAGGCTACCTCAAGCTGATCGGCGACCTGGCCTCCCCGGCGGGCAAGGCAACCCTCGCCAACGGCGACACCCTTTCGCGAGAGCCGGGTTGGCGCCAAAACGGTGGCGTATCCCTGACCGCGGGCCTCATCCAGCCCGCGTTCATGCAGTACGCGACCGGCGGCACCTACGACAGCGCCAGCGACACCCGCATGACCGCCACGGGTCGCCAGCAGGGGCTGTACGCGGATGAGCAGAACAAGCTCGCGAACGCGGTCACCGGCAAGCAAACCGAGGTCGTCTTCGGCAACGGCGCCGCAGTCTTGGGCGCCGTCGCCGCCACGACGGCCCAAGGCCAACCCGTCGCTGCCGTCCTGAAGCGCGAGGACGGCAAAGGTCACTCCGTGCTGATCGAGCGCATCCAAGGCGACAAGATCACTTACTTGGATCCCCATGCAGGACGCGTCACGTGCTCCCTCTCGGAGTTCCAGGCGCAACTGCAATCGGTCAACCTCCCGAAAACGCGCGTCAGCAATGCCCTGCGCGCCGAGTCAGAGGCCATCAAGGCAGGGGGACGGGGCCTTCTCGCCGGGTTTTTCAATCCATTTGAGGCCGTGGCGAATGTGGCCAAGGCCGTTGTCGCTCCCGTCGTGCAGGTAGTCCAGGCCGTCGTCGCGCCCGTCGTGAAAGTAGCCACGGGGGTCGCCAAGGCCGTGGGCTCGGTGGTCACGGGATCCGTCAACGCCGTGGGCTCAGCGGTGTCCAACACCATCAACGGCATCTTCCAGGCAGGCGCGAGCTTCGTCCAGGGGATCGCGAACATCGGTGGCATGCTCGGCGAGGCCTGGAACAAGTACGGCTCCTACGTCATGATGGGCGCCTCCGTCATCTCGATGCTCGTGCCCGGCTTGCAGGTCGTGGCCCTCGCCATCGCAGCGTACCAGGCCTATCAGAGCGGCGAGATGCTACTCGAAGGGATTCGAACCGGTGATCTCAAGAAGTCGCTGCTAGGCCTTGCGGGAATGGCGGCCGCCCTGTCCGGCGGGGCCGGTGCGCTCGGCGCCAAGGTCCTCGGTGGCGGCGCCATGGCCGTGGCGAACGTGGCAGGGAAGGTCGGAAACGTCGCCAAGCAAATCGTCGCTTTCACCGATGCCATTCAGGAAGGCAATCCCAACAAGCTCCTCGGCGCCGCCGCAAGCCTCTTGGGCGAGGGGGCGCAAACGCTAGGCAACGGCGCCGAGGTCTTGGTGAAGCGCGCAACCGACTTCGCCGAGAAGGCCAATGCCTATGCCCACAAGGCCGAAAGGCTCTTCGAGGCTATCAGCAAAGGCGACATGAGCGTGCCGGCGCTCGCGAGCGCGCTGGCCGCCGACTTGGTCGGCGACTTGGGGAGCAATGCCGAGGCTCAGGCGAACCTCAAGCTCGCCAGCACCCTATTCGATGCGGGCACCAAAGGGGCCGTGGCCCTTCAGCGGGGTGACTGGGGGCAGGCTCTCGATGCTGCGCTCACAGGTGGTGAGGCAATTAGCGGTACGCTGCCCAGAAACGAAACCCTCGACAAGGTGATGCGCATTGCCAGCCTGAGTGCCAAGGGCAACGACGCCCTCCAGCGCCAGGACGTGAATGGTGCCCGAGGCGCCCTGCAGGAGCTGGGGCAGGAGCTTGGCTTTGCGATCCCGGGGCTCGAACAGCTCAACGCTCAGAACGTCCATCGGGTCGGGGGAATCTTCTCGGCCGCTCAGCGCGGGGACGTGGGGCAGGTCTTCGTGCTTGGAGCCGAGCTGAGCCAGGTGCTTGGCGTTCAGCTGCCGCGCCATGAAATCCTCGAAAAGGCGACGCGTATTGCCAGCCTGAGCAGCAGGGGCAACGACGCTCTCCAGCGTCAGGACGTGAACGGAACCCGGGACGCCCTGCAAGAGCTGGGTAAGGAGCTTGGCTTTGAAATCCCTGACCTCGAACACCTCAACGCCCAAAACGTCCATCGGGTGGGCGGGATCTTCTCGGCCGCCCAGCGCGGGGATGTGGGCCAAGCCCTCAGGCTAGGCAGCGGACTGAGCCAGATGCTCGGCGTTCAACTGCCGCATCCAGACATCCTTGATAATCCCGAGCTGCAACGGGCTGCTCGTCTTGCCACCCTCGCACAGCAAGGGGACGCGCAGGCGTTCGCAAAAGCGCTGAGCCAGGAATTGGGCCTAGATCCAACCACGCTGCCAGCGGCCCTCACCTCGGTCCTGGCGGGCCTGGGCACGCTCGAAGCCACTATCGTCCAAGGTGAGGAGGCTGCATGGCAACTGCGCGACCAGCTCCTAACCGGCATCGCAGAAACGCTCACACAGGCAGAGCAAGTCGTCGAGGGATTGGAAACACGTCTCGGAGCGGTCACGAAGCAGTGCGAAAGCGCGGTGAAGGCCTTCCTCGAAGAGCACACGATGGAGGCTCAGAAAGCGCTCGAAGAGGCGAAGGAGCAGATCGCCTCGCTCGGTAAACGATGGCCCTTCGACGCCGCCTTCTTGGCGCCCCTCGCGCAAGGGGCGGGTCCTCTGGACCCGGCCCTTGCGCGAGGGGCGATGCAACAGGCCGAGCAACTCATGCGCCAAACCCAGGAAGCCGTCGACGCGCTCCGCACGTATCAAGAAGGACTAAAACGAGAAGCGACCGAGATCGAGCGCGCACTACAGGCCCAAAGCGCAGCGGGGCTCACGAGCCACCTCCAAGCCTTCGGGAGCGCCACGCGGCAGCTGGTCGTCTTGGCCACCGTTTGAGCCATCTTCGCCTGAGGAGCATTCCAAAACTGCACTTTACAAAAGCAGCTTCTTTTTGGTAAGTAAGAGGGAGCCGAATCAAGCGAGCTGTGCCTCGCCTGATGTCCTGCTTTGCGAAAGGATACGCACCGTGCCTAAAGCCTTGGATCTCACCAAAGACTTCCCCCGCAGCCCCTACGCCGAGCTCGACGGCTACATGTGGCTTCCCCGCCTGATCGACAAGGCCCGCGCCTGCTTCGCCGGTACCCTCGGCGAGTACACCCCCTACCCCTGCGGCGCCGACAAGCGCTTCATCGGCGCCTACGGCCTCGATGCCGACGCGCTCGGCGAGGTCATCAAGTCGGGGGCGAGCGACGAGGAGATCGTCGCCTGGGTCAAGGCCAACCAGAAGGCCATGACCGCCGAGGAGGTCGCCGCCTTCCGCCAGCACCAGCTCAAGCCCATCACCGACGAGCAGATGCTCGCCTACTTCGTCCCCGCTCGCGACGCGGCCGCTCCCGGCCGTCCCGAGATCGACAACTGGTCCAAGCTGATCGCCGTCGAAGAGAACCACGCCATCCCGGCGAGCGTCTAACCAACCGGGACGCTAAGCTCAAGCCCGCTCGCTCTGGCGAGCGGGCTTTTTCTTGGCCCAGGACGGGTATAAGCCCCCTATGCCGAACGATCCGTCCAAACCATCGCCGCCCAGCTCGCGCGACTTCCTCAAGTGGGGCAAGTCCTTCCTCAAGGACGCCCTCGCCAAGCCCAGCAGCGACCAGCGGCACACCCGCCCCTTCGTGGCCCCGACCCCGCGCAACAAGCACACGACCTTCCTCTCGAGCGACCCGCTCGCCCTGGTCGCCATGCCCAAGGCGACGGCCGCCGAGCTCGCCGTGCGCGGGATCGTCTTTTTGGACAACGCCCAGCGCCCCCTCTTCGAGCCGCTCGCAAGCCACGCCCCCGCCTTCTCCCCCGAGATCGAGCAGGCGGTCATGGAGCGGTGCATCGCAGCCCTCGGCGAGGTGCGCGATCGCCTCTCGGCCGTCCAGGACCTCAAGCCCAAGGGCCGCTACCAGGGCCTGCCCCTCTCGCAGGTCCTCGACGGGATCGCCAGCAAGGACGTGGGGGCCTTCTTCTACTTCGCGCGCCAGAACGCGGCCCACTACACGGGCAAGTCCCTTCGCTTCACCGAGGCCTTCGTGGAATGGCTCGTCGCCCACGGCGATCCGGAAGCTCGCGCGCATTAAGCCCAAATCGGTCAAGAGCAAAATCGACGACAAGCCATGCCCGTTCGAGAGAGGCCCGGGCCCTGGGGGCGTGCGATGATGACCTCACGAAGCGGGGCGAACGCCCTCGGCTTCCAGGTCGTGACGGTCTGACCTTACCGGCCTCTGACGCCCCTGATGAGGGCCTCTCACGCCGGACAGCGACCGGCCCTGCTGCTCCCGCCCTGCCCGGCGCCACTCGCCGCGCGGGACGCTGGTCGAGCAGCAGGGCTTTTTTGCGTCGTGGGACGCGGAACTTTTCCGCGCCCCGAGCCGTCATGGGGGCAAGAAGCGCGCAGGGCGCGTGGTATACTTCACAAGAAGATTCTCGCTCGCGCCCCTCTCGGGAGCCCATTCACGAATGGCACGCATGGCTTTGGCATGAAGAAGCTCCTGATCCTCCCGGGCGCGCTCGCAGTCGCGCTCGGTTCCTGGTGGGGCACCCAGTTCGTCGCCCAGTGGACCCAGCCCCGGCCGATCCCCTCGGCCACGCCCGCGGGTCCCGCTTTCACCTTCGCCCAGGTCGACCTGGTCGAGTTCGGCGAGGGCGCCAAGCTTTGGGACCTCAAGGCGGACGCGGTGGTCTACGACTCGGAGCACCACGTGGCCAACCTCAGCGGGATCCACGCCCGCTTCTGGGAAGGGGGCCGGGTGGTCTCCACCGCAGACGCGCCCGAGGCGGTGTTCGACACCGACACCCGTGACCTTCGCATGAAGGGCGGGATTCAGGTGGAGGCGGCCCGCTCGGACACGGCGGTGCGGGCCGACGAGGTCGTCTGGCAAGCCGCTTCGCAGTCGCTGCATGCGAAGGGGGATGTCAAGTTCAGCCGGGGGGTCAGCCGCCTGGAAGGGCCCGAGCTCTGGGCCAATCGCAGCTTGGAACAGGTCCGGATGGGCGCGCCGGTGCGTGCGATCGTCCAGGTAGAGACGGGGTGGGACTAGACATGACGCACAACTTCCACGGACGGCTTGCGATCGCGCTGGCGATCGCCTTATCGGCCGCCCCCGCCCTCGCGGCTCCCGCCAAGCCCACCAGCGCCCAGGCCCTCGACCAGATGGAGGTCCTGGCACGCACCACCGAGTACGACGGCAAGGCCCACACCTATACCGTCAAGGGCGACGTGGAAATCACCCTCAAGGACCTTGCCGTCAGCTGCGACCAGGCCACCATCTACGCCTCGCCCAAGGAAGACCGGGTGGAGCGGATCGTCTTCTCGGGCAAGGTCGAGGCCAAGCGCAGCTCCGGGACCTTCCGCGGCGAGAAAGTCACCTACTACGTGGCCCAGCGCAAGCTCGTCGCCGAAGGCGGCACGCGCACCCGCCTGATGCTCCCCGCCTCCGGCTCGGCCGCTCCCAAGATCGGAGGGTAACGCGGCGATGATCGAAACCAAGAACCTCATCAAGACCTACCGCCAGCGGCGCGTCGTCAACGACGTCTCCATCAACGTCAACCGCGGCGAGGTGGTCGGCCTGCTGGGCCCCAACGGCGCCGGCAAGACGACGACCTTCTACATGGTCACGGGCCTGGTGCGCCCCAACGAGGGCGCCATCACCCTGGACGGCGAGGACGTCTCGCAGCTGCCCATGCACCTGCGCGCCCGCAAGGGGATCGGCTACCTGGCCCAGGAGCCCTCGGTCTTCCGCAAGCTGACCGTCGAGCAGAACCTGCTCGCGGTTTGGGAACTGCTAGGCATCAAGAAAGCCCAACAGAAAGAGCGGCTCGAAGAGCTGCTCGATGAGTTCCACATCCAGAAGATCCGCAAGTCCAAGGGCATGCAGCTCTCGGGTGGCGAGCGCCGCCGCGTCGAGATCGCCCGAGCCATGGCGACCAACCCGAGCTTCCTCTTGCTGGACGAGCCTTTCAGCGGCATCGACCCCCTGTCGATCTCGGACATCCAGAAGATGATCCGCCAGCTCAAGAACCGCAACATCGGCATCCTCATCACGGACCACAACGTCCGCGACACCCTGGCCATCACCGACCGGGCCTACATCCTGGCCGAGGGCCGGATCGTGGTCCAGGGCTCCCCCGACTTCATCGCCAACAACGAGCTGGCGCGCAAGTTCTACCTGGGGGAAGAGTTCAGCCTGTGATGCGCCTGCGCCTTCCCGGCTTCTCGATCATCGATCGCTACCTGATCGTCGAGTTGCTCGGTCCCTTCCTGTTCGGGGTCGGGGCCTTCACCGCGATCATGACGGCCACCTCGGTGCTGTTCGAGCTGATCACCCTCATGGTCCGCTTCGGCCTGCCCATCCTGACGGTGGTCCAGATCATCGCGCTGCGCCTGCCCGAGATGGCCTTCTACACCTTCCCCATGGCCATGCTGCTTGCGAGCCTGCTCTCGTTCGGGCGGCTCTCGGGCGACAGCGAGATCACCGCCCTCAAGGCCTGCGGCGTCTCCTTGTTCCGGATCATGGCGCCGGTGGCCCTCGTCAGCTTGCTCGTCAGCGGCGCCACCGTCGCCCTCAACGAGTACGTGGTGCCCAGCGCCGAGTGGGCCGCCAAGAACATCCTCTACGAGGCCCAGCACCAGAAGAAGCTGCCCACCTCCCGCGACAACGTCTTCTACCAGGAGCTTGAGGATGGGCGCCTCAAGCGGGTGTTCTACGCGCGCTCCTTCGACGGCGAGGTCATGCGCAACGTCCACGTGCAGGAGTTCGAGGGCGACCACCTGGACCGGATCATCCACGCCGACCGCGCACGCTACCAGGACGGCGCCTGGACCTTCTACGACGGCAAGCTCTACCAAATGGCCGACAACGGCGAGTACCGCTTCTTCGCCCGCTTCAAGGAGCAGAGGGTCCAGCTGCGCGAGGCTCTCTTGAGCCTCTCCAGCGAGCACCGCACCCCGACCGAGATGAACGTGCGCGAGCTGAGCGCCCACATCAGCCGGCTCGAGGAGAGCGGCGCGCAAGGTAGCGGCCTCAATGAATTGCGCGTACAATTGCACCAGAAACTCTCGGTCCCGTTCGCGAGCATGGTCTTCATGCTGGTGGGCGCCCCGTTGGGGCTTCGTCCCAACCGCAGCTCGTCGTCCATCGGGCTGGGGCTGAGCATCCTCATCATCTTCGTCTACTACCTGGCCATGTTCACCTTCATGGCGCTGGGGCAGACGGGCCACTTGCCTCCGGTGCTCGCCGCCTGGATGCCCAACATCCTCGGCGCCGCACTCGGTCTCGGGCTCATCGCCCGGGCGGCACGCAGCTAGTCTCGTATTCATAAGGAGAATTCGCTTGACCATGGTTCAAACCGCCCACGACTACAAGGTCGCGGACATCAGCCTGGCTGAGTTCGGCCGCAAGGAAATCGCGATCGCCGAGAAGGAGATGCCCGGCCTGATGGCGCTGCGTGAGCGCTACGGCGCCACCAAGCCCCTCAAGGGCGCGCGGATCGCAGGCTCCCTGCACATGACCATCCAGACCGCCGTCCTCATCGAGACCCTGGTCGCCCTCGGCGCCGAGGTCCGCTGGTCGAGCTGCAACATCTACTCGACCCAGGACCATGCGGCAGCAGCGATCGCCGCGGCCGGCATCCCCGTCTTCGCCTGGAAGGGTGAGACCGAGGCCGAGTACGACTGGTGCATCGAGCAGACCCTGCGCTGGCCCGACGGCCAGGGCCTCAACATGATCCTCGACGACGGCGGCGACCTCACGATCATGGTCCACCAGAAGTTCCCCGAGCTGCTCAAGGACATCAAGGGCATCTCCGAGGAGACGACCACCGGCGTGCACCGCCTCTACCAGATGATGGAGCGCGGCGAGCTCAAGGTGCCGGCGATCAACGTCAACGACTCGGTCACCAAGTCCAAGTTCGACAACCTCTACGGCTGCCGCGAGAGCCTCGCGGACGGCCTCAAGCGCGCCACCGACGTGATGGTGGCGGGCAAGGTGGTCGTGGTCGCGGGCTACGGCGACGTGGGCAAGGGCTGCGCCCACTCCATGCGCGGCTTCGGCGCTCGCGTCCTCGTCACCGAGATCGACCCCATCTGCGCGCTGCAGGCCGCAATGGAAGGCTACGAGGTCGTCACCATGGAAGACGCCGCCGCGCTCGGCGACATCTTCGTGACCACCACCGGCTGCAAGGGCATCGTCCGCGCCGAGCACATGAAGGTGATGAAGGACAACGCCATCGTGTGCAACATCGGTCACTTCGACTGCGAAATCGACGTGGCGTGGCTGGTCAACGAGTCGGGCGCCAAGCTCGAGGAGATCAAGCCCCAGGTCGAGCGCTTCATCATGCCGAGCGGCAAGGGCATCATCCTGCTGGCGCGCGGCCGCCTGGTCAACCTGGGCTGCGCCACCGGCCACCCCTCGTTCGTCATGAGCACCTCGTTCACCAACCAGGTGCTGGCACAGATGGCCCTCTGGAACGAGTCGTTCGAGCTCGGCGTCCACGTCCTGCCTAAGAAGCTGGACGAGGAAGTCGCCCGCCTGCACCTCGCCAAGCTGGGCGTCAAGCTGACCAAGCTGACCGACGACCAGGCCGCTTACCTGGGCGTGCCGGCTGAAGGCCCCTTCAAGCCCGAGCACTACCGCTACTAAGTTCTTCAGGTGAAGCGGGGCCTGCCAAGCTGGCAGGCCCCGCTTTTTTCGGGCCATGACGAAAGTTCCGAGCCCCATGACCCGATAAAAGGGTACAAGCTACCTATAGCATCCATCTCGTCTTCATCCCCACCGTGAGGAGGCCCCGCATGAGTACCGTCAAAAACGTCACCGGCATGAACGCCAGCCATCAGGTTAGCGGTACCAAGCCGTACAGCGAGGCCACCAAGAAGCTCCAGCAGGAGCTCAACAAGCACATCGACCAGGGCCACCTCAACGGCCCCAAGCTGAAGGAAGACGGCAAGGAGGGTCCCAAGACCCGGGCCAAGCTGCAGGAGTTCCAGGCCTTCACCAAGGCCCAGCCGGCCGAGACGACCACCGCGGTGGTGCCCGCCGCCCCTCAGGCCGTGGTCAAGGCGCCCACCCAGGCCGTTGTGCCGGCCGACAAGAACGAGACCAAGTACCCCACCGTCGGCGAGTACGTCGAGGGCCAGATCAAGAAGGCCGGTCAGGAGCTGAAGGAGGACGCGCAGGTCGCCGCCGTGACCGCGATCGCCGCCCCCGTCGTCGCCGTGATCGAGGCCCGTCACCTCAACCAGGCGCGCGAGCGCGTCGCGAAGCTGCCCATGGACCCTGACGGCAAGTGGAAGGTCGAGGCCAAGAAGATCTTCGCCGAAGAGCAGGCCGCCGCCAAGAAGGAGATTCTCGCCATCCCCGGCAAGGTCGCGGACGGCGTGGTCGACGCGGCGGTCGCCGTCAAGGAAGGCGTTTCGGACGCGGCGGATGCGGTCGCCGATGGGATCGAGGATGCGGCAGTCGCCCTTGCGGACGGCGTCATCGCCGTCGGTGACGGCGTCGTCAAGGCCGGCAAGGCGGTCGGCAGGGCCGTGGACGCCTTCGAGGACCAGATCGCCGAGATGGCGCACGACCTCAAGGACGATGCTCAGGTCGTCGCCGTGACGGCCCTCGCCCCCATCCCGGTCGCCGTCATCCAGGGCAAGCACCTCGAGCAGGCCCGCGAGCGCATCGCGAAGCTGCCCATGGACCCCGACGGCAAGTGGAAGGTTGAAGCCAAGAAGATCCTCGCTGAGGAGCGGGCCGAGGCCAAGGCCGAGATCCTCGCCCTCCCCGGCAAGGTGAAGGACGGTGTGGTCGACGCGGCAGTCGCCGTCAAGAACGGCGTGGTGAACACGGCCGAGGCGGTCGCGGACGGCGTCAGCGACGCCGCCACGGCGGTCGGCAAGACGGTCGTCAAGGGCTACAAGGTCGCCGAGTTCGCCGTCGAGGAGGCGGTGGACGACGTGAAGGACTTCGCCAACGACGTGGCCGACGACATCAGCAAGGGTGTCAAGGAAGCGCGCAAGGACGTGGGCGGCTTCTTCCAGCGCGTCGGCAAGTGGATCGCCGGCAACTAACGACGAACGCATCAACGGGGCGGGCTCCTCTCGGGGGGCCCGCCCCGTGCCATGAGGGGATCCTCTAGGCCTCGGGCAAAAGGACCGCCCGGTTGAGCGGCAGGGTGAACCAGAAGGTGCTGCCCTCGCCAAGCTCGCTCTCGACGCCCAGCTCCCCGCCCATCAGCTCGACCAGGGACTTGACGATGCTGAGACCGAGGCCCGCCCCGGCCCGCTCTCGCGTCGAGCTCGAATCCACCTGGAAGAAGCGCTCGAAGAGCTGCGGCACGTGCTGAGGGGCCACCCCGATCCCGGTGTCCGAGACCTCCACCCGCGCCCCTTCGGGCGTCTCGCTGAGGCGAACCTCGATGCGTCCGCCCTCGGGCGTGAACTTGATGGCGTTGGAGAGGAGGTTGGAGAGGACCTGGCCGAAGCGCAGCGGGTCCTGGTAGGCCATGAGCGGCGCGTCCGGCAAGGCGACGCTCAGATCCAGGCCCTTGGCCGCCGCTTGGGGGCGGTGGGCTTCGACGATTTCCTCGATCTTCTGGCACAGGTCTATCTTGCGACAGACCAGCCGGAAGGTCCCCGCCTCGAGCCGCGCGAAGTCCAGCAGATCGTCCACCAGGCGCTGCAACTGGCTGGCGCTCTGCGCGATGCGCTCGACGAAGGCCCGCTGCTCGGCGCTCAGGGGACCGCCGAGCTCGTCCGAGAGGAACTCCAGGTAGCCGATAATGGCGGTCAGCGGCGTGCGCAGCTCGTGGGTGACCGTGTTGATCAAATTGGTCTTGATCCGGTGGAGCTCCTTCTGGTGATCGAGTTCGATGGCCCGGCGCAAGAGCTCATCCTCGGCCTGCTTGCGCTCGGCGTGCTCCAAGGCGAGGGCGACCATGTCGGCGATTGAGGCGGCGAAGGATTCTTCTTCGAGGGCCCACTGGCGACGCGGGCCCACATGCTCGAAGCAGACGATCCCGATGGTACGGCCGCCCCACTGGATCGACGCGTCCAGCATGGAGGTGATGCCCCGGGGGATCAAGTAAGAGTCCCTGAGCTCCCGGGTCCTGGGGTCCTGTTGGGCGTCCGAGACAGCCAGCACTCGGTCGGCGGCGATCGCCTCGAAGTAGACCGGGTAGGTCTGCGCCTTGAGCTCGGTGCCTGCGGAGTGAATGTGGCGGCTGCGCTCGTAGAGGTCGGCGCAGGTCACGGCGGCCTGCTCGGCCTCATAGCGCCAGATGCCGACGCGCTCGACCTCGAGGGTCTCGGCCGCCGCTTCGGTGATGGCGGCAAATGCCCGTTTCAGATCACCCGTGGCGAGCGCGCGATTCTTGGCCAGCTCCAGGAGGCGCTTCTGCTGGCGACGGTGCATCGCCTCGGCGAGGCCCTCGGGGCTCACGGGGCCGAACTGGCGCTCGCCTCGCAGGCATTGCCGGACCAGCTCGCCAAGCGCGAGCCCCTCGCGCTCGGCCGCGGCACGAAGGGCCGCCTCATCGGCGGGGTCCAGGTCGAGGGTGATGTCGAGCGCCATACCGCATGCTCCCTTCTGCGGTGGGATAGGACGGATTGTACCAAGGGGAGCAATGCTTTACAAATCACAACAATCCCTCGCTCATACGAAAGCGCCCGGCTCATCGCCGGGCGCTTCGAGATGAACGCTAGTAGAGTTCGAGGTAGCGCTCGCGCTCCCAGGGGGTGACCTGGAGGCAGTACTCCTCCCACTCCTGGGTCTTGGTGTCGACGAAGCGCTCGTAGATGTGCTCGCCGAGGGCCTCCTGGATCACCAGGTCCTTCTTGAGCTCGGCGATCGCCTCGCCAAGGTTGGCGGGCAGGGCGTGGATGCCGCGAGCGGTGCGCTCGGCGAGGCTCATGTGGTAGAGGTCCTCCTCGACCGCCTCGCGCAGGGGGAGCTTGCGCTCGATGCCGTCCAGGCCGGCCGCGAGCATGACCGCGAAGGCCAGGTAGGGGTTGCAGCTGGGGTCCGGGCAGCGCAGCTCGACGCGGGTCGCCTTGGGGACGCGGGGGTTGATGCGGGGGATGCGGATCAGGGCCGAACGGTTGTTACGGGCCCACGAGACGTAGACCGGGGCCTCGTAGCCGGGCACCAGACGCTTGTAGGAGTTGACGGTGGGCGCGAGCAGGGCGATCATCCCGGGCGCATGCTCGAGGATGCCCGCGATGAAGTGCCGTGCGACCTGGCTGAGGCCGTAGGGATCGTTGGCGTCGTAGAAGGCGTTCTGGCCGTCCTTGAAGAGGCTCATGTGGGTGTGCATGCCGCTGCCGGCCACGCCGTGGATGGGCTTGGGCATGAAGGTGCAGTGCAGGCCGTGGCGCTGAGCGATCGCCTTGAGGGTGTAGCGGAAGGTCACCGCGTTGTCGGCGGTGGTGACGCCGTCGGCGTACTTGAAGTCGATCTCGTGCTGACCGGCGGCGCACTCGTGGTGCGAGGTCTCGACCTCGATGCCCATCTCTTCGAGGGCGTTCACCATGTCGGCGCGCACGTCCATGGCAAGGTCCGTCGAGAGGTCGAAGTAGCCGCCCTGGTCGTTCGGCAGGGCCTCGATCTTGCCGGGCTCGTTGCTCTTGAAGAGGAAGAACTCGAGCTCGGGGCCGGTGTTGAACTCGTAGCCCAGGTTGCGAGCCCTGGCGACCATCCGCTGCAGGGCGCCGCGGGGATCGCCCACGAAGGGGGAGTTATCCGGCAGGAAAACGTTGCAGATGACCCGGGCGTGCTTCTTGGTCTCGGACTGGTCCCAGGGAATCACCCGGAAGGTGCCCACATCGGGCAGCAGGAACATGTCGGACTCGGCGATCCGCAGGTAACCCTCGATGGAGGAGCCGTCGAACCACTTGCCGTGCAAGATGGCGTCCTCGAACTGGGTGGTCGGGATGGTGACGCTCTTGACGACGCCGAGGATGTCGCAGAACTGCAGGTTGATGAACTTGACGTTCTGCTCCTGGCACTGCGACAGGACCTGGGCGATCGCGGCGGCCTGGGTTTCGGGCGTAGCAGTCGTGGTCATAAAAGCGATGCTCCTCCTTGCACGGGGACTTGAACTTTTTCAATTTACACGGTTTTCGCTGAAGATGATCTGAAGACCCTCAGGCAAAAAAAAGAGGCCGCGCGTACGCGGCCTCGGGGCTGAAACTTAGTCGATCGAGGGCGGGGTGGGACGGCTGCTACCGCCGGTCGAAGGGGGAGTAGGACGGCTGCTGCCACCGGTGGACGGGGGCGTGGGGCGATAGTCGCCGCCGCTCGAAGGAGGAGTGGGACGGCCGCCGCCAGTCGAGGGCGGGGTCGGGCGATCGTTCTCACGGGGCAGCGGGCTGTAGTAGGTGTAGCTGGAGCGGCCCGTCTCGCGGCGCGAGGTATCGAGGAACTTGCTCTCCATCCGGCCGGTGGTGGCGCTGAGGCGCTCGTTGCCGAAGAGGCCCATGAAGCCCTTGTCCAGCGTGCCGTTGCCGTTCTTGTCCGCCTCACGCAGGACCGCGCCGACGATCTCATCGGCGTCCAGGCCGTCGCCGTTCAGGTCGGCGAGCCTCGCGTCGCCCTTGCGAATGCCCTTGAGCACGTCGTAGGTGACGGTGGTGACGGTGACGAAGTCACCCGTCAGCCAGTCGCGACTCGCAGACGAAGTGCTCTCCTTGCGATCGAAGAGGGGCTCCCCCTCAGCCTTGTCGATGCGACCGTTGCGATCGGTATCGAAGCGCCCGACGATCTCGTTCGCCTTCTTGCGAAGATCGTTCATGTTGCGTTCGGAAAGGCCGGTGATCGAGCTCGACATGGGGCATCCTCCATTCGCTTACGAGGTGAACCGCTGAACGTGATGCTCTCTATGTCGTCTACCCGGGGCGCAAGTTTCTTATGAGAAAGTTAAGGATAGGCGGACTTTTGACTAACTAATCCTCAGGACGCGGGCGGCCGAAAGGTGTAACCCCGGCGAGACGAGAGGATGAGGGCCGGCTCGGCCGGCATGGGCTCCAGCTTGCGGCGCAGGTTCTTGATGTGGGTGTGGATCACCTGGGGGTTGCCCAGCTGCCGCGGCTCGCCGAGGGCCTCGACCAAGAGGATCTCGGTGGTGACGGCCTGCTCGGGGTGGGCCGCCAGAAAGCTCAGGATGGCGAACTCGGAAGGGGTCAGCTGGACGGCTTTCTCCCGCAGGGTTGCGGTGTGGGAAGCGGCCTCGAGCTTAAGGGTGCCCGCCTCGACGGGCTCCGCCGGCTCGAGCCCGCGCTGTCTGGCGCGCAGGTGGACCCGCAGGCGGTACTGGAACTCCAACTGGTCCAGGGGCTTGAGCATCACGTCGGTGGCCCCGGCCTGGAAGGCCTGGTATTTCACCTCGGGGCGATCGCCCAGGAAGAAGATGGGCGTGTCGAGGAAGGTGGCCATGGCCCGCAGCCTTCGGCACAGGGTGAGGCCGTCGACCCCAGGCAGGGCCGAGTCGACGAGGACCAAGGCGGGGAGGGCGAGCTCGGCCTTGCGCAGGGCCTCGCTCGCGCTCGTGGCGCTCAGCTGCTCGGTGCCCCCCTGCTTTTGGAGGAGGAAGGCGAGAAGGCGCTTGAGCTCGGCGTCGGCCGTGGCGATGAGGATCGATGGCTTCTTCATATGGGCCATGAGATCCTACCGCGAAGCGATCGATTAGAAAAGCGATCGCCTCAGAGGACCAGGCCGCGGCGCTTGGCGTAGGCCACGAGCGCGGCGCGCCCCTTGAGGGCCAGCTTGTCCATGATGCGCATGCGGTGCGTCTCGACGGTGCGAACGCTGAGCACCAGCTTCTCGGCCACTTGCTTGTTGGTCAGGCCTTCGGCGAGGAACTTGAGCACCTCTTGCTCACGCTCGGTGAGGGTCTCGTAGGACTGGGCCTCCTCGCCGGCATCCACCCGGTCGAGGTAGTCCCGGATCACCTGCTTGGCCATCTCGGGGCGCAGGAAGGTCTCGCCGGCCATGACCTGGTGGATCGCATCCAGCAATTCGTTGTCGGCCGACTTCTTGAGGACGTAGCCCGCCGCCCCTGCCTGCACCGTGCGGAACAGGACCTCCTCGTTCTCGTGCATCGTGAGCATGAGGACCTTGATGGCGGGGAAGCGGCGCTTGAGCTCGTAGGTCGCCTCGATCCCGTTCATGCCGGGCATGGTGATGTCCATGATCACGAGGTCCGGCCGGTGGGTCTCGGCCAGCTGGAGGGCCATGGTACCGTCGGTCGCCTCGGCGACGACCTCCAGGTTGGGCACGTTGCTGAGCATCAGCTTGAGGCCCGTCCGGAGGATCGCATGGTCGTCGGCGAGCAGGATGCGCACGGGGGCGGCGAAGGCTTCGGTCGTCATCGAGAAGAAGGCTCCTTGTCGTCGGCGGGGGTAGAGGAAAGTGGGACGCGCAGGGTCACGGTGACGCCGGCCCCGGCAGCCGAATCCACCGTGCAGGTCCCGCCGAGCAGATCGGCGCGAAGCTGCATGCCGGCGATCCCGACCGGCTCGTCAGGATGGGGCACAGCGCCCCCGCTCGGTTCGTCGAAGCCGACCCCGTCGTCGGCCACCACGACCTGCAGGTGGTCGGAGGCGAAGTGCACCGCGACGCGCAGCGTCGAAGCCCGGGCGTACTTGCCGGCGTTGGTGAGGGCCTCCTGCACGATGCGGAAGACCGTCACCTCGTGGATGGGGTCCAGCCGCACCTCTTCGCCCTTGGCGCTGAAGGCGACCTTCACCTGATGCCGGGCGCCGAAGTCGCGCACGAAGGAGCGAAGGGTCGCCACCAGACCGAGGTCCTCCAGGAGCGGCGGCCGCAAGGCGACCGAGACCTGACGCATGGTCTCGAGGGCGTCCCACGTCTGCTGCTTCAGGACAGGCAACTGGTCCTTGACCTGCTCGAGGCTCTGGGCCCCTTCGAGCATCTTGAGTCCGAACAGCAGCGAGGTCAAGAGCTGGCCCGCATCTTCGTGCAGTTCGCGCGCCACCTGGCGGCGCTCGTCCTCTTGCAGGAAGAGCACCTTTTGAAGCAGGCGGCGGATGGGCCCGTCGGAACGATTCGCCCGCATGAAGGAGGATCCGAGTTCGCGCATGGGTTTAAGCCTTCTGAACGTCGTTGAGATGAATCGGTGCGGGGTAGTCGGGCGACACGACGTCCAGTTTGGGCTTGGCGATGAGGACCGAGCAGGGCGCATGGGTCGAGACCTGGCTCGAGACGCTACCGAGCAGGAAGCGCCCCAGGCCGGTGCGGCCGTGCGAGCCCATGACGATCAGATCGACGTGCTCTTCATCGGCGACCGCGAGGATGGTGTCGGCGGGCACGCCGATCCGGCGCAGGGGCCGACAGGCGACGCCGCGCTCGCTCAAGGTCTTGCAGGCATCGCTGAGGATCTGCTCGGCCTCCTCGGAGGTCGGCACCTCGAACGGGGTCTCGGTCGCGTGGGGGATGGCGCCGTACCAGCCGAGATTGATCAAGTTCGAGACGACCAGGGCCACGACCTCCCCCTTGGCAGGGCCGGCAAGCGCGGCGGCCTGCTCGAGCGCAAGCCGGGAGTGCTTGGAACCATCGGTTGCCAGCAAGATCTTCATGGCGCCTCCTCGAGTCGGGGTGTGGACGTGTTCCCATCTTCCCACTCGGCAAACCATCGCGCATCAGGGAAAATTACCGGTAGGGCGTGTGCGCGAAACGAAGCGAGACTCAGTCCTCGCTTGCTTGGCGATCCAGCTCGGCGCGATCGCAGACGGTGATCACCCCGCCCCGCTCGTAGCGCAACACCAGCGGGACGTGCGCCCATTCGCTCATGAGCCTGACGCACTCCTCGTAGGTGATGCCGACCATCCGCGAGAGGGTGGCGTGGGGGAGCTTGGTCTTGAGGCGCAATCCCCCGTTGGCCTGCGTCGCCCCGCCTTGATCCAGCGCGGAGAGGATGGCGCGCGCGAGGCGCGTCCGCGCACGACCCGACATGACGGCATGCAGGGTGTCCTGCAGCTCGCGCAGGCGCTGCGCGAAGGTCACGAGCAGCTTCATGGCGATGACCGGCTCGTGGGTCAGGTACGACATCAGATCCTCGAGGCGAATCTCGAGCACCTGGCTGGCCTCGGTCGCGAGCGCACTGCCTGGGGCGAGCTTGCGATCGAACAGGGCGGCGACCCCGAACATCTCGCCCTGGCGAATCAGGCGCAGGATGGTCTCCTTGCCGTTCGTCGCCGTCCGCCGAATCGAAAGGGAGCCGACATAGACGAAGCGCAGAGCCGGATCGAGGGGCTCTCCCTCGTGGAAGAGGGCCTCGCCGGGCGCCAGGCGCTTGAGCACGGCGCGACGCGAGAGGAGGGCGAGTTCGGGCTCCTCGAGGCTGCTGAAGAAGTCCAGTTGTTTCAGGTCGGCGGGACTCGGGGTGGTGATCATCGAGACCTCGTATGGCGAATGGTGACAGTTCCATCTTAGCCCAACTCCTCGAGCGCCGCGTCATCTCAGACAAAAGGCGATGCGGCGGGCCGGATCACTCCGGCCCGCCGCAAACACTGAGGGATAGGGGCTAGTGCGCGCCCGCAGGCACCGGGCCGCCGCCCTCGGTGGCGTCGATGAAGCCCAAGGCACCCAGGGTGGCGTCGGTGAACTCGTGGTCGAGGAAGGGATAGCGCCCCGCCTCGGGCACGACGAACTCGACCACCGCTCCGTTCGAGGATCCGAGCAGCACGGTCTGGAGGCCTTGCAGGACGTTCTTGGGGTTGCCGTCGAGGTAGACCTTGTCCATGATCGTGCCGACGATGTGGAAGCTTGAGGTGTCCGAGGGGCCCACGTTCAGGACGTAGAGGCGGACACGCTCACCGGGCTTGGCTCTGAGGGGTTCCTTGACGTGGCGGCCGACCGCGCCGTTGAAGACCACGTGGCTCGGCTGCTTGCGCAGGGCCGCCTGGACGTCGGTCGTCAGGATCTTGGGCTGCTTGGGGTCACGGGGCTTGGTGTAGAGCTCGGACTGGACCACGACGTACTCGCGATCGACCTTGCCGGGCCAGCCGCCGACGGGGTCCACCACCACGGCGCCGTACATGCCCATTGCCATGTGGTGGAGCAGCATCGGGGTGCCGCAGTGATACATGAAGACGCCGGGGTAGTTGGCCGTCCACTCGAAGGAGAGGCTCTGCTTGGGGGGGATGCTCCGGTACTTGTCGATGGGGTTGACCATGGCCGAGTGGAAGTCGATCGAGTGGGGCATGGGCAGGCCGATCTTGGCGGCCTCGTTGGAGCGATTGGTCATGGTGAAGATGACGCGATCGCCCTGGCGGACGTGGACGGTGGGGCCGGGAACGGTGTCCCCGAAGGTCCAGCCCTCGAACATGACCCCCTTGTCGATCTCGACCATCTTATGAGTCAAGTCCAGGCGCACGTGATGGACGTTGCCCGCCGGCACCGGCTTGATGTCGGGCAGGTTAGTGACCGTCTCGCCCTCGACGAAGGGGCCCTGGTAAGGATCCCGGGTGACCTTCGCCTCGGGGGAGCCGAGAACGGGCTGGAAGATGGGTTCCGCCGCGGCCGGGAGAGCGGCGGCGAGCAGGGTTGCGGCGGTGACGGCGCTCAGGGCGGTGCGAAGACGGTGCGACATAGGGGACCTCCTTGTCGAATGGGGTTCTCTGTTGGTCCCATCCTATGTCTTCTCTCCCCGGGCGAATTTGAGCTGTCTCATACTGGCGAAAGATACGTAGTTAGCCGATCATGAGCCCTCAAGCCTGCTTGGCGATGACCTCTTCGGCCTCCTCGGCCCAGGCCTCAACCTCCGCTCGGCGGAAGCGGGGGAGGAAGTCCCTCGAAAGCAACGCGCGGTAGAGCGCCCCGCGCCGCCCCATGGGGATAGGACGCAGCCGCTCGCGCAGGCTGGCGAACCAGCTGAGGGCCACGCCGTAGGAGTCGTCGACCACTTCGAGAAGGCGATCGCGCACCCACACCGAATAGGCGGGGCAAGTGCCGCTCGTCGAGACGGCGATCTCGAGGTCCCCGCGCATCATGACCGCGGGCATGTAGAAGTCGCAGTGGTCCAGGTCGTCCACCGCCGCGGCCAGGATGCCGCGCTTCAGGGCCTCCTGGTAGAGCGTGGCGTTGAGCTCGCGGTCGCTGGTGGCGAACATGGCGAGCCTCATGCCCTCCAGGTCCTCGACGCGGGCCTCTCGGCGGATGAGGGTCGCGCCGGGCAGATCCTCCTTGATCTCGGGGGCGATCACGGTGACCCGCGCCCCCGCCTCGATCATTCGCTTGGCCTTGGGAATGGCGACGATGCCGCCCCCGACGACCAGGCAGGGCCAATCCTTGAGACACAGGTTCACGGTGAACAGGCGCATGCTTCTCTCCTAGTGACTCGTGCCCGCCGAGCGGGTTGTCTTGTTGTAGACGTTGTACTTGCCGGACGGCTTGTTCATGGGCAGGCGCTTCACCTCCTGGAAGGTCGAAGCGTCGTAGACCACCAGCGCGCCGTCCGTGTCCCAGACGCTCACCAGGGCGTAGCGGCCGTCGCGGGTGAACTCGGTGTGGGCGGCGACTTTGCCGGGGGAAGGGGTGAGGGTGCGGGCCACTTCGAGGGTGCGCTTATCGATGATCTGCAGGGTGTCCTTGGGAGTACCGTTGAAGACGTCGGTCCAGGCGTAGGGGGTGCCCTCGTGGCTGCGCATGAAGAAGCCGGGGCCCGGGGTCTTGATCTGCTTGACGGTCTTCCAGGAGGCCATGTCGATGACGCTGATCAGCCCCTCCTTGAGGTTGGGGGTGGCGAGCACTGGATGGCCCTGGTAGTCCCAGGTGATCCCCGAGCCCAAATGCGGCATGCCGGGCAGGTCGATGGTGGCGATCTGCTTGCCTGCATCCATATCCACCACCTGGCCGTTCTTGCCGCCGCGCCCGGCGCCAATCAGGTGCTTGTAGGCCTGGTCGAAGAAGAAGTCATCGAGAATGTCGCCCAGTTTGATGCGCCGCACCTTGAAGCTCGGGCCACCCACGAGCATCTCGCCGGAGTCCGGGCCGTGGTCGTGGACCCAGGCCTTGGCCTTCGGCGCGCCGCCGTAGGGGATCTCCCAGACCTCGGGGGCGTCCTTGAGCGCGACGACGAAGCTCGAACGCGGGGCCGCCTGGTAGACGGCGCTCACTCGCGAGGGCTTGCCGTCCTCGCCCTTGACCGGCATGGCCTTGAGGGGCGAGAGGCCCTCGGCGTCGAGGATGACGAGGCTCTGGGGCAGGTAGTTGCCGACCAGGACGTACTTGCCGTCGTCCGAGACCGCGAGGTTGCGGGTGTTGAGCCCCGCGCGGATCTCGGCGACGGTCTTGAGATGGTACAGGTCGAACTTGGTGATCCAGCCGTCACGCGAGGCGAGGTAGACGAAGCGCCCGCTCGGCGAGAACTTGGGGCCGCCATGCAGGGCGAAGCGGGTCCTGAAGCGATGGATCGGCTCGAAGCGATCGCCGTCCAGGATGGTCGCGTGATGGTCCCCCGTCTCGACCACCACGAAGAGGTTGAGCGGGTCGGCCTTGAAGACGGGCTTGTTCGGTAGGCGCTTCGCGGCCTGGTCGACCACGTGCGAGGCACGGATCTCGGGCATCTCCCAGCGCGGAGCCTCGCCAGCCGGCGTGTAGAGGTAATCGAGCAACCCTTCGAGTTGCTCCTTGGAGAGCTGGTCCTTGAAGCCCGGCATCTGGGTCGCCACGCGCCCTTCGGCGATGGTCTTCAGCGCCTCGGGCCGGCGTAGGCGCTCGAGACTCTCGGGCAAGAGAGCGGGCCCCATGCCCCCGAGCCGCTCAGCGCCGTGGCACTGGGCGCAGGACTGGTCGTAAATCTTCTTGGCGGCCGAGGCGTCAGCGGCCGATGCCGCCTGAGCGCAGGCCAGTAGGAGGGGGACCGCAAGCAAAAGCGCTCTCATCGGGCACCTCCCGCGCAGGGGGCCTGCGCGATCTCCTCGTCGCTCAGGTAGCAGCCCGGATCCTCGGCCCACGGGTCGCCGGTGAGCTGCAAAGCCCGCGAACGGGTGTTGCCGCCGCAGACGGCGAAGTAGGCACACGTGGCGCAGCGGCCCTTGACCTGGCGCGGCACCGCCCGCAGGCCGAGCATGAGCGGATCCTGGGTCCGGCCCCAAATCTCGGAGAAGGGGTGCTCGCGCACGTTGCCCAGGGTGTGCTCCCACCACATGGTGTCGGGGTGGACGTTGCCCAGGTTATCGATGTTGGCGACGTTCACCCCGGTCGAGTTGCCACCCCACTGTTCGAGCTTGGCACGCAGGTGCTCGACCCGCTCCGGGTGGCGCTGCGCGGCCCAGTGCAAAAGGTAAACGGCGTCCGCGTCGTTGTTGCCCGTGACGAACTCGCGATGGCCGCCTAGCGCCGCGTCGCGGTAAGCCGCCTCGAACAGGAGGTCCAGGGCCTCGCGGGTTGTATTGAAGAAGGCGTCCTCCTTGCGGTTGACGTTGCCGCGCCCGGCGTAGTTGAGGTGCGAGAGGTAGAACTTGGCGATGCGCTCCTCCTCCATCAGCGCGAGCAGAGCGGGCAAGTCCTGGGCGTTGCCCTCGGTGAGGGTGAAGCGCACCCCGACCTTGATGCCCCGGTCGCGGCACCGGCGGATCCCATCCATGGAGGCGGCGAAGGCGCCCTCCTTGCGGCGGAAGCGATCGTGCGTTTCGGCGATGCCGTCGAGGCTGATGCCGACATAGTCGAACTGGGCCTCGGCGATCCGGTCGATGTTCGTCTCGTCGATCATGGTGCCGTTGGTCGAGAGGGTGACGTAGAAGCCGAGCGACCTTGCGCGCTCGGCGATGGCGAACAGGTCGGGATGGAGCAGTGGCTCGCCGCCTGAGAGGATGAGGGCCGGGACTCCGAAGGCCCTGAGGTCGGCCATGACCGTGAGGATCTCGTCGGTCTCGAGCTCTCCCGGAAAGGCGCGGTTGGAGGAGATGGCGTAGCAGTGCTTACAAGCGAGGTTGCAGCGCCGGGTGAGGTTCCAGATCACCACCGGCCCGGTGGGGTTGCGCTTGGGACGCAGGGGCGTCGGGTGCAGCAGCTCTCGGATGGATTGTGAAACGCGGAACATGATGCTTCCTTTCAGGCGTTCAGACGAAGGCCCGTCTTCTTGAGGATCCGGGTGCTGTAGAGGATGAGGTGGCCGCGATCGGCATCGCCCAGGGCCTCGGCGATGAGCCCAGCCTGGGCCTCGACCTCCTCGCGGGTCTTGGCGTGGAGCATGGCGAACAGGTTGTAGGGCCAGTGCGGCAGGTGGCGCGGGCGGTGGTAGCAGTGGCTAACGAAGGGGAAAGCGCCGATCCGTTCGCCCAATTCGTCGATGGCCTCATCGGGCACGTCCCAGACGGACATGCCGTTGGCACGGTAGCCCAGGGCGTAATGGTTGGGCACCGCTCCGATGCGGCGGATGACGCCCTCCTGGTGCATGCGCTCCAGGCGCGCCTTCACCGCGTCGGGGGTGGCTCCTACCGTCTCGGCGACGGCGCGGTAGGGCTCGCTCACCAGGGGAAGGCCTGCCTGGGTGGCCAGGATGATGGCGCGATCGAGCGCGTCTAGCGTGCTCATGCCTCCAGCCTCAAGCCGACGAAGAATTCCTTGAGCTTCGGCATCGGGTAGACCGGGTAGCCGGTCTCCTCGGCGATGGCATCGAGCGTCGCTTGCGCCTCGTCGGGCGTCTCGGTCGCGACCACGAACCACATATTGAGTGCATGCGCTCGCTCGTAGTTGTGGGCGATCGCGGGCATGGCGTTGACGATCGCCGCCACCCGCTCGAAGTCCTCGTCCGGCACCTGCATGGCCGTGAGAATCAAGCTGCCTCCCAGGCGCTCCGCGTGGTACATGGGGCCGAAGCGGCTGAGAATCCCCCGCTCCAGCAGGGACGCCAGCCGATCGAGGAGATCGCCTTCAGTGGTGCCGAGGGCCTGGGCGGCCTCGGCGTAGGGCCGATCCACGATTGGGAAGCCTCCCTGCAGGTGGTTGACGATAGCTTTATCCAGCGCGTCCATCACGCCTCCTTCTCGTGGTAGCGGGCCCCGCGCTGCTTGAAGCGCCGGGTGCTGAACAGCACCTCGCACGCGAGCTCCGAAAGCTCGGGCTGCAAGCGCAGGGCCGAGAGCTTGCCCATGGTCTCCTCGCGGGTCCGACCGTGAAGCATGCAGAACAGGTTGTAAGGCCAGCCGGGACGGCGCGGCCTTCGGTAGCACAAGCTCACGAGCTGGGTGGCGACCATGGCGCGCGCCGCCGCCGGGACCTGCTCGTCGGGCACGTCCCAGACGACCATGGCGTTGGCGCGGTAGCCGAGCTCGTGATGACGCACGACGACCCCGAAGCGCTTGATCTGGCCCTGCTCGATCAGCCGGCTCAGGGCGAGGATCAGCTGGGCCTCGGTCATGCCGAGACGCTCGGCGATCGCCGCGTACGGGCGCTCCACCAGCGGCAGGCCTTCCTGGATGGCCGCGATCACGGCCTTATCGTCGTCGCTCAGTGCCATCTCAGCTCAAACCCCAGATCGATGTGGAACTCCTCTTCCAGGGGCAGGTCCAAGACCGCAAGCCCCGTACGCGCCGCGATATCGGCGAGCACCTCCAAGAGCCGTTCTCGGCTCTCGGCCGTGACGACGAACCAGAGGTTATGCGGATGCTCGCGGGCGTAGTTGTGGTTGACCTCGGGGTAGGCGCTCACCAAAGTGGCCACCTCTTCGAGCCGATCGGCCGGGACACTGAGGGCCGCCAGGGTGCTCGCCCCGACGCGGTTAGGGGCAAAGACCGCCCCCACCCGGCTGATGGCGCCTTGGCCCTGGAGCCTTTCGAGCGCATCGATCACTTCGCGCTCGTCCACGTCGAGGCGCCGCGCAAGCTCCGCGAAGGGTCGCGGCGTGAGCGGGAAGCCCCGCTGGAAGTCGTTGAGCAGGCGCCTTTCAAGATCGGTCATGGCTACATCCCCATCCGGGCGGCGCGCGAGGTGAAGAAGATGCCGCTCGGCTTTTCCGAGGGCAGGGTTCCGAGGCGCACGAGGCGGTTGGCGTCGTAGACCTCGACCCGGTCCTCGTCGCGCACCGAGAGCCAGACCTCCTCGCCGCGCGGGGTGAACTCCATGTGCAGCACGCCCTTGCCGGGCTTCAGGGTCTTGACGATCTTGCGGCTGGGAACGTCGATCACCTGCACCGTGTCGTTGTGGGGGAAGGCGAAGTTGACCCAGACCTGGCGCCCGTCGGGGCGCGCCACGACGAACACCGGCTGGCCGTGAACCGGGATGCGCCCGACCTCTTGCCAGCGGCCGTGGTCCATGACGAGCACCTCGTGCCGTCCGACGGCGGGAACCAGCGCCTCGCTACCCGTCAGCGCCCAGCCCTCCAGGTGCGGCATCTTGTAGACCGGCAGCTTCTCCTGGCCTTTGCCGTAGTTTCCGAGGATGCGCTTGACGCCCTTCTCGGGGTTCCACAGGTCCAGCATGGCGAGGCCATCCTCGCCGAAGAGGCCCGCCACGTAGTAGCGTCCGTCCGGGGTGATGAAGGCGTCGTAGGGCTCGCTACCCGCGTCAGGATACTTGGTGAGGACGGGCTTGCGCGGATCCTTGAGGTCCGCCACCCAGATCTCGCCGGCTTCGAAGAGGCTGAAGGCGAAGCGCTGCTCGCTCAGGTCGATCAGGCCGATGACCTTGGAGGCCTTGGCGCCGGGAGACGGCACCGCTGGGATGTCGCAGAGCTGCTCCAGGGTCTCGGCGTCGAAGACCTTGACGCCGCCCGGCTCGTAGTTGGAGACCGCGATCAGCTTGCCGTCCTGGGAGATGGCCCCGCCGATGCTGTTGCCGCCCTGGACGACACGCTTGATGAGGCTCCGCGTCAGCAGGTCGACCTTGGTGAGGCCGCCGTCGCGACCGAAGACGTAGGCGTAGCGCCCGTCGCGCGAGAAGACCAGCGATGCGTGGGATAGGTCTCCGAGCCCGGTGATCGCCCCAAGGACCGTCCGGCCCGTGGTCTCGACCACCTGCACCCGGCCGGCGGCGCGCTCGATCACCACGCCCAGGTCACCAGTGCCGCGTACCGCCTGGCTGGCGCGCAAGAGGTGAGAGCAGCCGCCGAGCGAGACCGCGAGGCCCAGGGTCAAGAGGATTTTAAGGCGCATCGGTGAAGCCTTTCTGAAGCAAGCGGGCGATCCAGGTCGCCTCGTCCTCGGTGAGAAGAGGGCGCCAGGGAGGCATGGCGGTGCCGGGCACCCCGTCGAGGATGACGCGGGCCAGGGCCTCGGTGGACTTGCCCTTCAGGTTCTCGGGCAGGATCGCGGGCCCGAGCCCTCCCTTGAAGCGCAGGCCGTGGCACGAGCCGCAATCCTGCTGGACCATGTAGCGCAGCTCCGCCTGACGCGCGGGATTCGGCTCGGAGGCGGCCGACGCGCAGAGGGCCCAGGCAAGCACGCCCGGTATCGCTAGCAGGGCGATCGCACCGAAGCGGCTACGCATGAGCGCTGAACTCCTCGGTCGGGTGAGCAGGCGTCCACGCGAGGGTCTCGGCCAGGCTGACCACCTTGCCGATCACGATGAGGGTAGGGGGCTTGAAGGCCTTGCGGGCGATCTCGGTCGCGAGGCCGGCCAGCGTCGTGATGGCCACCCGCTGGCGCGGGGTGGTGCCGTTCTCGATCAGACCGACGGGGGTATCGCGGTCCAGGCCGGCCGCGATGAGGCGATCGCTGATGACGTCGGCGTTCGCGGTGCCCATGTAGACCGCCAGGGTGGTGTTCGGATCCGCCAGGGACTCCCAGTCGAGCTCGAGTGGGACGCCTTCGCGGCAGTGACCGGTCACGAAGCGGACCCCGGTCGCGAGGCCCCGGTGAGTGAGAGGGATACCGGCGTAGGCGCTGCAGGCCGAGGCCGAGGTGATGCCCGGGACCACCTCGAACGGGATGCCGTGAGCAGCGAGCTCTTCGGCCTCCTCGCTGCCGCGCCCGAAGACGAAGGGGTCGCCCCCCTTGAGGCGGACCACGCGGCGGCCCGCCTTGGCGAGCTTGACCAGGCGCTCGTTGATCTGGTCCTGCGGCACAGAGTGGCGGCTCGCGGCCTTGCCTACGTAGACGCGCATGACCCCGGGCGGCAAGAGCGCGAGGACGGCCTCGCTGACCAGGCGATCGTAGATGACCACGTCGGCCTCGCGCAGCAGGCGAAGGGCCTTGAGGGTCAAGAGCTCGGGATCCCCGGGCCCAGCCCCGACGAGATAGACGCATCCGGTGTTCATGGTGTCCCCCTGAGGTGAAGGGTGGGGGCAGGGCGTGCCCTGCCCCCGGTGATGCCTAGTAAATGTCGTGCATCGTGTTGTAGACGTTGAATTTGCCGGTCGGGGTGATGAGGCGCTTGTCCTTGATGACCGTCTTCACCTTCCGGGTCTTGTCGTCGAACACGACCAGCGCGGACTCCTGGTCCTTGGGGGCCCAGACCGAGAACCAGATCTCGTCGCCCTTGACGTTGTACTCGCCCTGGACGACGCGGCCGCCGGGCACACCCGCCGCCTTGACGACGTTGATGATCGCGGGGTCCTGGTCAGGCTGCTTGACGTTCCAGACAGCCACCGACTCGCTGATCTCCTTCTCGGGGTTGAGCGGGGTGTCCACCCAGAGGTTGTTGGACTTGGGGTGGGTCTTGAGGAACAATGAGCCGCCGCCCTGGCCGTAGAGGGTCCGGACGACCTTCCAGGCCTGCTTGGGATGCTTGATGGGGTCGGTCCCGATCAAGGTGATCGAATCGTCGCCCAGGTGGCCGGTGGCCCAGACGGGCCCGAACTGGGGATCGACCCAGTTGGCGCCGCGGCCGGGGTGCGGGGTCTTGCCGACCTCGACGAGGGAGGCGAGCTTGTTGGTCTTGGTGTCGACCACCGCGATCTTGTTGGAGGCGTTGGCGGCGACCATGAAGTAGCGGCCGGTCGAGTCGAAGCCGCCGTCGTGCAGGAAGCGAGCCGCCTCGATCTCGGTGGCCGTCAGGTTCTTGAGGTCCTTGTAGTCGACCGCGAGGATCTTGCCCGTCTCCTTGACGTTCACGATGAAGGTCGGGTTGTAGTGCGAGGAGACGATCGAGGCCACGCGGGGCTCGGGGTGGAAGTCCTGGGTGTCGACGGTCATGCCGCGGGTCGAGACGATCTTGAGGGGCTTGAGGGTCTCGCCCTCCATGATCACGTACTGGGGCGGCCAGTAGGCGCCGGCGATCGCGTACTTGTCCTCGAAGCCCTTGAACTTGGAGGTCTCGACCGAGCGGGCTTCCATGCCGATCTTGATCTCGGCCACGTTGTCGGGGGTCTCCATCCACAGGTCGATCAGGTTGATCTTGCCGTCACGGCCGATGACGTAGAGGTAGCGGCCCGAGGCCGACATGCGCGAGATGTGGACCGCGTAGCCCGTCTTGACGATGGTGACGATCTTCTTGGAATCCCCGTCGATCAGGGCGACCTCGCCGCTGTCGCGCAGGGTCACCGAGAACAGGTTCTTGAGGTTGAGCTTGTTCAGCTGCTTCTTGGGGCGCTTGGCGGGGGGGACGATCTCCTTGTAGGAGGCCATCATCTCCTTCATCCCGAACTCGGGCGGCTGGGGCGGCTCCTGCATGACGTAGCGGGCCATGATGTCGACTTCGCCCGCAGTCAGCTCGTTGGAGGTCCCGAAGTTCGGCATGCCGCCCGGCGAGCCGTTGGTGATCATGTTCTTGAGGTACTCGTAGCCCCGCTTGCGGGTGATGTCGGTGGTGAGGGGCTTGCCGGTAGCGCCCTTGCGCAGGACCCCGTGGCAGCCGGCGCAGCGCTGGAAGAAGATCTCCTTGCCGCGATCGAACTCCTTGTCGGTCATGCTCGGCACCGAGGGCGTCTGCGCCTTGGCCATGAGGCCAGGGGCGAGGGGAATGGACGCCAGCATGGCAACGCCGGCCGTCAGGATCAGTTTCCGGTACATGGTGCGGTTCTCCTTGCGTGAGTTAGAAGCTCTGGGTCAGCGAGAGCGTGGGACCGAGGTCGTGGAACTTGAGCTTGTCGGTCCACGCGCCGTGCATGAAGGCGCCAAGGACGCCGAGCGAGAGGGTCGTGGCGGGCGCGAGCTTCTGGTTGAGGTTCAGGCCGTAGAAGACGAGGTTCGTCGGCTCGCCCGTGTTAGGGGTCGCCGTAGGGCCGGCGTTCGCCTCCCAGAGGCGCGCGTAGGATCCTAGGGCCGAGACGGAGAAGCCGCCGCCGAATGCCTTGGCGAGGGTCAGCCCCGCCTCGGGGCCCTCCTTGAAGCCGGCGCTCGCCTTGGCGAGTCCGCTGCCCATGCCGGTGAAACGCAGGCCCCCCGTCAGGGTGCCGCTGATGCCGGTGTCGCCGAGGTCGAGCTTGTACATGGCGCGCACCGTCGCGGACTGGCCGGTGTTGTAGAAGGTGTAGACGCCGAGCTGAGGGGTGATCCAGAACTGCTTGGTGTAGTAGACGACGAGGTCGTGGCGGTCGGGTCCGGGCTCCAGCTGGTAGGTTTGCCAGAGCATGACCTGGTCGGTCATGGCCGGCGCGGCCAGAGCCGGGCACGCGAACGCCACCGTCACCGCCGCAACGGCGGTGGGGATGAGGGTGCGAAACATAAGATGGTGCCTCCGTTGAGACTCCCGAAACGCGCGTGCTTCGGGCGTTTGCTGCGACGCGATGCGCTCTCGGAGCAGGTCTGACGAAGGTTCGCTGATGTTGAAGGGCTTGCGAGGCTAACTTTCAGTCACATCGTCCTCAGTGCGCATCCGTATTTTTCCGATCCACGTCAAAATTACGTAGTTCGCCCCGATAAGCAGCGGATTGCTCCGTAGTTTTTGCGGATAGGCTCGGCGAAGGAGGCGGTGCTAGGCTCGCCACTGCGCCCGACCTTTCGAGGACGGGTTCCCCCCCGCATCACGAAAGGAGAGTTCCGCATGCGAAAGCACCTGCTCGCAGGCATCGCCGTGCTGTCGCTCGGCGTCGTGCTCGCCCCACCCGCCCTCGCCGATCCCGGCAAGGCACTCGGGGCCTGCGCCACCTGCCACGACATCAGCCCGGCCAAGAACAAGCTGGTCGGCCCCCCCCTCTTCGGCTCGTTCGGAGCCAAGCCCCTCGGCGACGGGATCGAAGTCGCCAAGTGGGATGAGGGCTCGCTGGACAAGTGGCTCACCAATCCCGGCAAGATGAAGCCCGGTACGCTCATGTCGTACCAGGTCGGCAACCCCAAGAAGCGCCTCGAGATCATCAAGGCCCTCAAGGAGCTCAAGTAAGACCATCGTTCGCTAAGGGCTTGCATACTTAGCCGAAACGGGCGATCGCAATGCGATCGCCCGTCTTTTTTCGGGGTTTCCTGAGCTGGCTCATATTCGAGCGATCCCCCAAGCCGCTAGACTGCGTCCGACTGTCACATCCTCCCTGCAATCAGGAGCGAGCACTTATGTTAACCAAATCCCAGGCGCGAGCCTTTTTCGTGGGGGGAACCGCGCTGTTCTCCGCCATCTTCCTGGGACTGACCGTCGACACCCTGCGCCAGGTCCCCAAGCAGACCAACGAACACAAGATGACCGCCCAGGTCGTCCACGGCAAGGAAATCTGGGAGGCCAACAACTGCATGGGCTGCCACACCCTGTTCGGCGAGGGCGCCTACTACGCCCCCGAGCTGACCAAGGTCTACGATCGCCGCGGCCCCGTCTGGATGAAGACCTTCCTCAAGGACCCCCAGGCCATGTATCCCGGCGAGCGCAAGATGGTGAACTACCACTTCACCGACAAGCAGATCGACGATCTGATCGCCTTCTTCCAGTGGGCGGGCGAGGTGGACCTCAACGGGTTCCCCAAGAAGCCCGACCTGGGGGCGCCGGCCCAGGCCCCCGCCCAGGCGGCAAGCACCGCCGCGAGCGACCATGCTGCCGCCGCGCAGCCCGCCTACTTCGCCTCGGTCTGCGCCGGCTGCCACACCGTCGCCGGCAAGGGCGGCAACGTGGGCCCCGCCCTCGACGGGGTGGGGACGCGCATGACGGCTGACGCCATCGACGCCTTCATCAAGGACCCCCAGAAGATCCGCCCCGGCACCAAGATGCCCAACCTCGGCCTGGACGACACCACGCGCGGCGAGCTGGTCACGTACCTGTCCGGCTTGCGCTAGGAGAATCACCGCCATGAAACATCCATCCCAAAGGGTCGCCTACTGGTTCTTCCTGTCGGCCATCCTGCTGCTCTGCCTCCAGATCGTCTACGGCTTCATCATGGGCTTCGCCCACATGGGCTTCGACGGCCTGCACGGCCTCATCCCCTTCAACACCGCCCGCGCGGTCCACACCAACCTGCTGGTGGTCTGGATGCTCCTCGGCTTCATGGGAGCCGCCTACTACATCATCCCCGAAGAGGCCGACCGAGAGCTCTTCTCGGTCCCCATGGCCTACGTCCAGCTCGTCAGCTTCCTGGTGGTGGGGGTGATCGCGATCGCCGGCTACCACGTCAACTGGTGGGAAGGCCGCAAGTTCCTCGAGATCCCGCGCCCGCTCGATTACCTGGTGGTCGTCAACGTCCTGATGTTCCTCGCCAACGTCGGCCTGACCATCTGGAAGGCCCCGCGCTTCAGCACCACCGGCGTCGTGCTCTACGGCGGCCTCTTCTCGGCGGCGCTCCTGTACCTGCCGGGCATGATCACCTTCGACAACCAGACGCTCGACTCCTACTTCCGCTGGTGGGTGGTCCACCTGTGGGTCGAGGGCGTCTGGGAGCTCATCATGGGCGGCATGCTCTCCTACCTCTTGATCCGGCTGACCGGAGTCGACCGCGAGGTCATCGAGAAGTGGCTGTTCGTCATCGTCGGCATCACCTTCCTCTCGGGTATCCTCGGCACCGGCCACCACTACTTCTACATCGGCGCCCCCAAGTACTGGCTCGCCATCGGCGGTATCTTCAGCGCCCTTGAGCCCCTGGCCTTCCTCGGTATGGCCATCTACGCGATCGCCATGGCCCGCCGCGGCGGCGCCAACCACCCGAACAAGGTCGCCCTGACCTGGACCATCGGCTGCTCGGTGATGTCCTTCGTGGGTGCTGGCTTCCTCGGCTTCGCCCACACCCTGCCCGCGGTCAACATGTACACCCACGGCACCCTGGTCACGGCGATGCACGGGCACCTGGCCTTCTGGGGCGCCTACGGCATGATCATCTTCGCCCTGATCCTCTACGCCATGCCGCAGCTGACCGGCCGCAAGCTCTACGACACCGCCCTCGACCACTGGGGCTTCTGGTGCGCCAACATCGGGATGGTCGCCATGACCCTCGCGTTCGCGGTGGCCGGCGTGACCCAGGTCTACCTGGAGCGCAAGGTCGGCCTCGACTTCCTCTTGGTCCAAAAGGAAATCCAGCCCCACTTCCTGGGCCTGATCCTCGCGGCCAGCCTCTTCTCCCTCGGTATCATCTCCTTCGTCGTCAAGTTCTTCCGCTACGGCAAACCGGTCGCCGAAGCGGGTCCCCGGCGCGTCCCCGAGTCCTCTTCTCCTCGGGGGGCCGTGGGCCTGTAAGACCGGAAGGGCCGGCCCTCAGGCAGGGGGGCCGGCCCGCTTTCTTTTGATCGGAGGCCATCGTGCTGACGCAACGCACCTACTACCACGAAGTCGGCCAGGAGACCGAGGTCTTCGAGCTGGCATGGCGGCAGCGCCTGCCCCTTCTGCTGAAGGGGCCCACGGGCTGCGGCAAGTCCCGCTTCGTCGAGGCCATGGCCGAGCGACTCGGACGCCCCCTGGTCACCGTGGCCTGCAACGAGGACACCACCGCTTCGGACCTGCTCGGCCGGCACCTCATCCTGGGCGGCGACACCGTCTGGGTGGACGGCCCGCTGACCCGCGGGGTCCGCGAGGGAGCGATCGTCTACCTGGACGAGTTCGTGGAGGCCCGCGCCGACACCCTGGTGGTCATCCACGCCTTGACCGACCACCGGCGCTGCCTCTACCTGGACCGCCTGGACCAGACCGTGATGGCCCCCGACTCCTTCATGCTGGTGGTCTCGTACAACCCCGGCTACCAGCACGGGCTCAAGGAGCTGAAGCCCTCCACCCGCCAGCGCTTCCTCGCCCACTCCTTCGACTACCCGGGCGCCGACGACGAGGCCGAAATCGTCTCGGCCGAGGCGGGGGTCAGACCCGACGTGGCGCGCCGGCTGGTCAAGCTCGCGCACAAGATCCGCAACCTTCACCACCTGGGCCTGAGCGAAGCCCCCTCGACCCGGCTCTTGGTCTCAGCGGCCAAGCTCATCGCCGCGGGCCTCGCCCCGCGGCAGGCGTGCCGCACCGCCGTCGTCGAGGCGCTGAGCGACGATCCGGAAATCATCTCCACCCTCCAGGACCTCGCGGACCTGCTCTTCTGAGGCGGCCATGGCCAAGAAAGCCACGCTTCCATCCTTCGACTTCGACCTCCAGCTCATGATCTGGCAGGGCGTCGCCCGCACCTGGGGATGGCTGCGGCGCGACCCCGGCGAGCGGCGGCGAACGGCCGCCGGCGTGCCGCTCTCCGAAGAGCGCGCGCGCCTCCAAAGCCTGGCCCGCGCGATCTCGGGCCTGCCCCTCCTGGTGCGCGCGACCCACGAGCTGCCGGGGTGCGACGGCCGTCACCTGCTGTTGCCCGAGCGTGTGGCATGGTTCGAGGAACCAGACCTCAATCGCCTGACACTCAGGCTCCTTGCGATCGCCCTGGCCGAGGTCGCGGCCGCCGGGCGGATCCTCGACCCAGGCGACGCCCCCCGGCTCGATCCGCTCGAACTCGGGCGGGCCCGCGCCGCCTTCAGCGACTACCCGGGCCTGCGCGAGGCTCTCGAAGTATACGAGCGCGCCGAGGAAGCACGCCTCGGGCGCTCTGCCTGGGCGCCCGTCCCCGAAGGGGGCGAGTTGCCCGCCCTCTGCTACCGCCTCCTGCCCAGAGCCCGGGGCCTGGCCACGGACCTTTCGGCACCCGGCCAAGAGGCCGAGGCCAGCGGCGAGCTGAGCGAAGCCGAGGCGACGGTCCAGGAAGGGGTGGAGCGCGTCGAACTGAGCAAGGAAGAGCGCGAGCAACCGCCCCCCCACCACAACTTTGAGAAGGTCGAGACCCTGGACGAGTTTCGCGGGATCGTCCGGGACCTCGATGGCTCGGACGAACTGGAGGCCGAGCTCGACGCCATGCGCGAGCTGAAGATGGGCCACGTGATCCGGGTCGACGACCCCGCCCACGCGATCTACCGAGCCGAACTCCTGATGGACGATCAGACAGGCGAAGTAGCCTCGGCCCAAGGCGAGGGCATCCCCTACGACGAGTGGGATGCCAAGAAGAAAGCCTACCGCAAGGCCTGGTGCCGGATCCGCGTCTCGCGGTGCGACGCGCGAGAGCCCGAGTGGTACGCCGAGCAACGCCCCAAGCACGCCGACGCCATTCGCCGGCTCAAGCGGGCCATGGAGCGTGCCGTCGCCGCGCGCGATCGCCGCTGGCGCCAGCCTGAGGGCCCGGAGCTCGATCTCGGGGCCGTGATCGAGCAGCGCGTCCGCCTCTTGAGTGGCCAGGCCCCCAACGAGGAGATCTACCTGGACGCGCGGCGGCCCAGGCGGGAGCTCGCGGTACTCGTCCTCTTGGACCTCAGCCTCTCCACCGACGCGTACGTGGACGGACGCCGCGTGCTCGACGTCTGCAAGGAGTCCCTCTTGGTCCTCGCGGAGGTCTGCAACGGCTTCGGCGACGCGTTCGAGATCGCAGGCTTCTCGAGCAACACCCGCAACCAGGTCGACTACCGCGTGATCAAGGCCTTCTCGGACGCGTGGAGCGCAGCCGCTCCCCTGATAGGCCCCCTTGAGCCCCGGGGCTACACGCGCATCGGGCCGGCCCTGCGACATGCGACGCGCCGCCTCGCGAAGCAAGCGGCCAAGCACCGGGTGATCCTGCTACTGAGCGACGGCAAGCCCAACGACTTCGACCGCTACGAGGGTCGCTACGGCATCGGGGACATTCGCCAGGCCGTCCGTGAGGCCGAGCGTGAGGGGGTCCGGGTGCATGCGCTCGCGGTCGACAAGCAAGCCAGCGACTACTTGCCCCACATGCTCGGGGGCCAGCGCTTCTCCGTCCTGCGACACCCCGATGAGCTGGCCGGAGCGATGAGTCAACTCATCGCTCGCCTCGCCAGCCGGGGGTAAGGCGAGTCAGCCGGCCAAGCCCAGGAGCTTGCGGCCGGCTGCCTCGATCCGCTCGGGACCCCAGCGAGGCTCCCAGACGAGGGCCACGTCGAGCCGACCGAGACCTTCGAGCCGCCTCAGCACCTGGTAGATGCCGCTCAGGATCACCGCCTCCATGGGGCAGCCCGGGGTGGTGAGGGTCAGACGGATCGACACGTCGCCGAAGCCGCTCACCTTGAGCTCGTACACCAGGCCCAGGGTAACGATGTCGAGCCCGAGCTCCGGGTCGACGACCTCGCGCAGCGCCTCGCGCACCTGCTCTTCATGGATCATGGCCCTTTGCTCCTTCCTTATATATGGAATAGCGAACCAGCCTTTACGCGCGCCTCAGCGCCTCAGGGTCTGGTACGTCATCGTCAGCACGGCGATCGCCCCCAGCAAGAGCAGCCCCCCGGCCACCCTCACGCCGGGCCCCAGCCCTGCCAGCACGCAGACAACCCCGAGCGCAAGCCCGGCCTGAGAGGCCCAGAAGCCGCCCCAGCCCAGGTGCGGATCGTAGAGGTCGCGGATCAGGGGAACCTGCACCTTGCCGACCTTCGACGAATAGCGGTGATACCAGGCGAGAAATGGCATGATCTTGTAGAACTGGCCAACGACACTAAAGCCCACGAAGCCGATCATGCCGCAGAGCGCGTAGGCGATAGCGAGCCTCTCTCTCGGCGCGGCCCCCCAGGCGAGCGCGAGCCCCAGGACCACCGCGAGCCCCAGCCAGCCGACGGCGGCCGCCACGTAGGCGAGCCCGACGTCCAAGCGCTTGCGGGTGCGCGCGGCGAACATCCTTCGCGCATCCAGGATCCAGAGGGCGCAGGTCCCCGCCAGGGCGATCGCGCCCACCTGCACCGCCGGTGGATCGCCGATCGCAAGCCCGGCGACCAGAACGAGCAGGCCACAGGCAGCGAACCCAAGAACCCAGGCACCTCGCCGGTCGCCCTCGGGCGAGACCGCGAACATGGGGATGAGGCGGTAAGAAACTCCGAAGACGAGCAGGCTCGCGCCGCCGAACGCGGCCAGGTGAGCGTGGATCGCCACCGGGTCGCGGACCGAGACGGCCAGGGCGGGGTGGGCGTAGGCGAGCGCCCGGCTCATCCCGAGCGCGACCGCCCCGCCCAGGAAGGTCAAGGACGCGACCACGAAAGCGCCGACCAGACTCCACTGGGTGCCGCGCGCGATCGAACGCGCGACGTTCAGCAGGAACGACGCGATGGAAAGCCCGGCAAGCGCTGCCCCGCAGCCGAGCCAGGCCGGATTCATGAGCCAGAAGCCGCCGACCATGCCGAGCACCCCCGCCAAGAAGACCCAGAACGTCGCCTTGGCGAGGCGCTGGCTCCAGAGGGGGACCAAGAGCACCACGGGCACGAGCTGGTAGCTCGCCCCCATGATCATGGCCACGAGGGTCCCGAGGGTGAAGAGGTGGGTCAGGGCGAGGAGGCGAGGATGCCAGGGGGTGCCCGTGAGGAGGTCTCCGAAGGCGAGTATTCCGGCGGTGGCGAAAACGTAGGCCCCGAGGCCCACGAGAAAGTAGCGCAGCGGCACGGAAAATTCAGGCGATCGGTCGGTGGCCACTCCCTCCGAGCGCGTAGTGGTCGCCATCACAGCCTCCGGACCGTGAGGATGACCCCGCCCTCGGCGAGCTCCACGGTCTCGTGGGCGAGGCCCAGTTCTTCGAGCTTGGGGTAGAGCAGCATGGGGCGCCGCTCGTTGCGGGCCTCCAGGCGCTGACCCTGGGCGAGTTGCTGCGCGACGGCGAGGATCCGGAGCATGGGCTCGGGCGGCTCCAGGCCGCGGTTGTCTACCCGGACCACGTCGGGCGAGACCTCGATGCCTTGCGCCCGAAGGCCCGTGACGTCCTTCAGGTCGTAGAGCACGGCCTCCTCGGGGGCCGCAGGGCTCAGCGGCACCTGGGCGAGGGCCCGCTCGTTGAGCGCGACCAGGAAGGCTTCGAGGCGCGCCGCCTCCCAGTGGTGCATCCGGGCAGCCCCCTTGATGCTCACCAGATGGGCGAAGGTCCTGCGCATCAGGGGGTTCGCGAGCGGCTTGAAGCCGTGCCCCACGAAAACCTCCAGCGTCTGGGGGTAACGGTCCAGGACCTCGTTGACCTTCATATCGGCGGTGATGGGCGTCGGCACGGTTCTCTCCTTCTCGCGCATGACGCCCAGGAGCATAGCGGGCCAAAGGGTCCAACGGTATGAGGCAGCTCAGCTTCATACTTAAGACGGCCGGCGGATCGGGAAACTACCGAACTCGGCCCGAACTGAGGCAGCTCAAAGACCGGCCCCGCGCCGGCCCCTAGGATGAGCGAAACACCCGCAAGTAGCTTCCGAAAGGAGCCCCACCATGCGACTGCTCATCCCTGCCACCCTCGCGGCGACCCTGCTCCTCCCGGCTGCGGCCTTGGCCTGCCCCAACTGCATCCTCCACGGCACCCCTCGCGAGGACGCCGCCTGGTCCAAGATCATGGATCGCAAGGAGGCGACGGCCTCGGTCCAGCCCGCCGCCCAGCCCAAGAAGGACGGCGAGCGCACAACGAAGGACGCTTCCAAGCGCTAATCAGCTCATGGCTGAAGAGATCACCCGCCTGAATCCCCCTGCCCCCTGGCGGGGCGGGGGCAGGGAATCAAGGGGTGTCAGCGCTCGATCCCCCCGAAGTGCTCGGGCTCGCGGCTGAGGGACCAGCCCGTCTTGAGGCCCATCACGAACCAGCCCAGGGCGAGCACCCCGACCGCGAAGATGCTGTCCCCGACCACTCGCAGCCAGCGTAGGGTGTTCATGAGCCCCGTCTGCGTGAACTCCGCCGAGCGGGCGTACCAGAAGCCGTGCTCGACGCTCGCCCAGGTCTGGAGCAGCCCGATGGGCAGCAGGCTCAACAGGACCATCAGCCCGAGGCCTATGTTGATCGCCCAGAAGGAGAAGCGCAGGACCTTGGGATGCCAGACGTGGTGCGTCGCGAGGCCCTTGAGGCAGAACAGCATCAGGCCGATGCCCAGCATGCCGTAGACGCCGAACAGGGCCGTGTGGCCGTGGACGGGGGTGGTGTTGAGGCCCTGCATGTAATACAAGGCGATCGGCGGGTTGATGAAGAAGCCGAAGAGCCCCGCCCCCACCAGGTTCCAGAAGGCCACGGCAACGAAGAAGTAAATGGGCCATCGGTAGGCCGCCACCCAGGGCTGGGTCTTGCACTTGCCGTAATTCTCGTAGGCCTCGAAGCCAATGAGGACCAGGGGCACCACTTCGAGGGCGCTGAAGGTCGCCCCCAGCGCGAGCACCGGGGTGGTCGTGCCGCTGAAGTACAGGTGGTGGAAGGTCCCGATAATGCCGCCCGACAGGAAGATGACGGTCGAGAAGAGCACCGCCGCGGTCGCCGTCCCCGTCCGGATGAGGCCCATCCGGGTGAAGAGGAAGGCGATCACCGTGGTCGCGAAGACCTCGAAGAAGCCCTCGACCCACAGGTGGACCACCCACCAGCGCCAGTACTCGGCGATGGCGAGGTTGGTCTGGCGGCCCCACATGAGCCCCGCCCCCCAGAAGAGAGCGATCGCCCCGGACGACAGCAAGAACATGCCAAGCAGGCTCCTGTCCTCGGGCGAACCCTTGAGGGCAGGGGCCATGGCCCGGACCATCAGGCCAAGCCAGAGGAACAGGCCCACCCACAGGAAGATCTGCCAGAACCTGCCGAGATCGACGTACTCGTAGCCCTGGTGGCCGAACCAGAAGTTGGCGTCTAAGCCCAGGCGCTGCTGAACCCCCAGCCACTGGCCGACGAGCGAACCCACGACGATGACGAGCAAGCAGACGAAGAGGAAGTCGACCCCGAGGCGCTGGAACTTGGGCTCGTGCCCCGAGACGGCCGGGGCCATGAAAAGACCGGTCGCAAGCCATGCCGTGGCGATCCAGAAAATGCCGAGCTGGGTGTGCCAGGTGCGAGCGACCGAGTAGGGCAGCCATTGATCGAGCGGGATCCCATAGAGACCGGATCCTTCGACCCCGTAGTGGGCCGCGACGACACCGAGCCCCACCTGCAGGACCAAAAGGGCCGCGGCTGTCCAGAAGTACTTGAGGGTCGCGCGCATGGAGGGGGTGGGGTTGAGCGCGAGCAGGGGGTCTTTCTCGGGATAGCGGATGCAGTCTCCCTCTCGGGTCTGGTTCTGGACGGCGAAGTACCACGCCAGGGCCCCGACGCCTGCGAGCAGCAGCACGAAGCTGATGACCGACCACAGCACCATGGCCCCGGTCGGCGTGTTGTCGATCAGGCTCTCGGCCGGCCAGTTGTTGGTATAGGTCACGTTGGCGCCGGGACGGTTGGTGGCGCAGGCCCAGGCCGCCCAGAAATAGAAGGCCATCAGCTGGCGCATGCGCTCGGGATCTTTGATCGTCTCGGCGGGGATCGCATAGGCGCTACGCAGCTTGGCAAGGGCCGGGTCCGCGCCAAAGAGGGCCGTGTAGTGGGAGGAGACGGCTGCGATCGCCCGGGCCCTATCCTCGGAGACCCCGAGGGTCCCGGTCGAGGGGTCATAGGTGTTGGTCTTGAGCTCTTGCTTGAGGCGGACCTTGAGGACCGCCTGGCCCTCGGCATCGAGCTGGTCGTAAGGCTTGCCGAACCGCGCGACGGCCCAATCATCAAGCAGCCATGTGGCTTCTCGGTGAAGCCAGTCCGCCGACCAGTCCGGGGCCACGTAGGCGCCGTGCCCCCAGACGCTTCCGACCTCCTGACCGCCCATGGACTGCCAGACGTTCTGCCCGTCCTTGATGTCCTGGCCGGTGAAGAGGACCCGATCGCCGGCGACGACCCGCTCGGGGACCGGTGGGGCCATCCGGTAGATATCCCAGCCGTAATAGCCGAGCACCATGAACGACGCCACGATGACGCCAATCAGCCAGAACCACAGTTTGCGGTACTGCCTCATCTTGCCCCCTCTCGCCCGGGGATCGCCTCATTCGACTCATAGGCGATTCCCGGGGGAGGTCACAAGGGCAAAAGCAGGCGCTCTTCGACGAGATTTTTCGGCCTATTTACCCTTCGGCTTCTTCTGACCCGCCGACTTCAGCAGGCGTACGATGCCCTGGGACTCGGCGTCGGTGAGGGTGATCATCGAGGTCAGGACCATCTCCATGGTGCCGGTCGGCTGCTTCATGAACTGCTCGAGGGGCACTCCCACCCGCTTGGGGACGTTGGAGTAGGCGTGTGAGAGGTCAGGCCCCGCCGTGCTCCCCTCAAGCCCGTAGGCCGAAACGCTGTGGCACTGGATGCAGCCCTTCTCGGCGAAGATCTTCGGGGTGACGGGTGCCGCCTGAGCGATTCCCGGGGTGAGAGCGACACTCGCGAGTAGGAACAGGCTCAGCGTGAAAGACTTGGACATGGTTCCCTCCTTGGTGCACTGCCGTGAACGGCGGCCTTTGGAACAGCTCGACCCTACCAACTCGCGCGAGCGTCCTCGTTGAGCTAGCTCAATGAGGGGAAAGATCCGTAGAAAGTGCGGAATGGGGTGCGAAAACACGCGTGCGACCATGAAAGCGCGCTGACACGAAACTGAGCAAACTCATATCCAACAACAAGCCATTCCCTGCAAAATCATCAACGAACGATTTTTCGTCGCCGCTGCGCCCCGCTCACCGCACAAGGAGAAGACACGCTTGACGTCTGTTTCGAGCGCTCCCCAAGGAACCGCCTTCGAGGAGATGATGACCCTCTATCGGGTGTGCGTCCACATCCAACAAGGCTCCAAGACCCTCTTGGGCCACGCCGAGGAGATGGCGGCGATCGCCATCAACGCGGCGATCGCCGCCGCCCGGTCCAAGGGGAATCAGCGCGCGCTTGGCGTGCTCGCGAACGAGGCGGCCCGGATCAGCCAGCGCATCAGCTCACAGGTCTCGGAGATCCAAGGGGCTGCAAGCACGCTCGCCAAGCGCGGGCTGTTCGGCGTCCTGAAGTGCCGAGAGGCGCAGACCATGACCGTGGCGCGCCGCCGTATCGCTGACGGCGCCAACGCGGACATCGTTCAAGCCGCCATCTGCCGCAACGAGGAAGAAGTCCAGCGGGTGCTGCGCGACGTGGAGGCCATGCGCGAGGCGATCACCGAGCAGTGGCGCGCGATCGATCGCCAGAACGCTCGTATCATCCAGATCGCCGCCGCCTTCCGGATCGAGGCCACGCGCGACGACTCTCTGGGGGCCTACTTCACCCACATCGCTACGCTGCTCAACGCGCTCAACGAGCAGATCAAGGAGAGCAGCGAGCAGTTGCGCCGATTGCTCGACCAGTTCGCCGCCCCCTCAGCGAGGGCTCGGCGCCCCTTGGCTGATCGTTCGCCGGTTCGCCTTAGGCCTTGACGCTCGAGCGCAGGGCGGCGAACAGGGCCTCGAGCATGCGCTCGAAGCTCTCGTCGACCGACTGCGGCAGGCCGAACTGCCCCGCCAGCTCCAGCAGGACGTAGCCGTGAATGGCCGCCCGGAAGGTCCGCATGGCGTGGATCCCTTGCTCGGGCGAGAGGCCCAGGGGCTCGATCGTACGATGGAAGCCCCCGATCATGCGCTGGGCGACGGGGCCGGAGTCGGGCGCAGTGGGCGAGAAGGGCATGGTCGACATGAGGGTGTACAGGGCCGGGTTGGCGATGGCGAAGGCGCGGTAGGCCCTGGCGACCAGCTTGAGCTTGGAGGCCGGATCATCCACCCCCTGCACCGTCGCTTGCAGGCTCTCGTCGAGCTGCTTCCAGCCCGCCAAGGCGACGGCCCGGTGCAAATCATCGTTGTTGGTGACGTGGTGGTAGAGCGAAGGGGGCTTGATGCCGAGTTCGCGCGCCACGCGGTTGATGCCAAGCGCGTCGGGCCCCTCGTTCCGTAGCAGGGTGATCGCCGTGACGATCACGTCCTCTCGCGTCAGGGCAACCCCTCTTCTGCGCGCCATAGACTTGTTCTCCGATTCTTCCAGTTCAATGGGTCAACGCCGCTGCACGTCCTTGCGCCTCGGGCCGAGGCACGCGTGGGGGCAGGCTTCTCGGGGTTGGCTCGGCTGCGGACGCCGTCGGCAGCAGGTCAATCGTACCCTTTTAACCAGAAGTTCTATCCCATTCAGCGCAACGCGTAGTTTCCCCGGATGCCGTCTTGCCTCGCTCAAAGGAGAATACGGAGGCCGCCCGCCATGCGAGGAGCTTTGTCATGCCCCAGCACCCTTACGTCCTGCCGCGCGAGATCCTTGAGCGCTACAACACCTCTGGTCCGCGCTACACCAGCTATCCCACCGCCCCTGAGTGGTCCGACGCCTTCGGGCGAGAGGACGCCCTGCGCGCCATCGCTGAAAACCAGGAAAGCCGCAAGGACACCCCCCTCTCCCTCTACGTCCACCTCCCGTTCTGCCACAAGCTCTGCTACTACTGCGGGTGCAACATGCTCGTCACCAAGCAGCAGGACCTGGTCGAGCGGTACCTCGACGCCGTCATCCGCGAGATCGACCTGACGGCCAAGCTCATCCGGCACCGGCCGGTGGTGCAGATCCACTGGGGCGGCGGCACCCCGACCTATCTCAACAGCGAGCAGCTCAGCAGGCTCTACGGGGCGATCGCCGAGCGCTTCACGATCGATCCCGAAGCGGAAGTCTCGATCGAGGTCCACCCGCCCGTCACCACCTTCGAGCAGTTGGAGACGCTCGCCAAGCTCGGCTTCAACCGCCTCAGCATGGGCATCCAGGACTTCGACCCCGAGGTCCAGCAAGCCGTCAACCGTATCCAGCCCTTCGAGCAGACCCAGGCCCTCATCGAGAAGGCCCGCGAGCTGGGCTTCGTCTCGATCAACACCGACCTGATGTACGGGCTGCCCTTCCAGAATGCGACGCGCTTCGGCGAGACCCTCGAAAAGATCCACCGGCTGCGCCCCGATCGCATCGCCCTCTTCAACTACGCCCACGTGCCTTGGCTCAAGCCCCACCAGAACCTCATCAAGGAGGAGACCCTCCCCACCCCCGAGGAGAAGATCGCCCTCTTCGAGCTTGCGATCGACTCCCTGCTCGCACACGGTTACCGCTACATCGGGATGGACCACTTCGCCCTCGAAGAGAACGAGCTCTCCAAGGCCCAGGCCGACCGTACCCTGCGCCGGAACTTCATGGGCTACACCACCCGCGCCGACAGCGACCTGTACTCCTTCGGCGTCTCGAGCATCAGCGACCTGGACGCGGTCTACTACCAGAACCCGCGCAAGCTCATGGACTACCTCACGGCCATGGAGACCGACGAACTGCCCGCGAGCCGCGGCATGCGCCTCTCGGCCGACGACCGGCTGCGCCGCGACGTGATCAACCGCCTGATCGGCCACTGTTACCTGGACAAGGCCGAACTCGAAACCTTGCACGGCATTGAATTCGACGCCTACTTCGGCGCCGAGCTCGAAAAGCTGCAGCCGCTCGCCGAGGACGGATTGCTCACGATCGAGACCGACGCCCTGAAGGTGACGCCGCGCGGCCAGTTGCTGCTGCGCAACATCTGCATGGCCTTCGACGCCTACCTCGGCGAGCAAGTCCCCGGCACGCGCAAGTTCTCTCGCACCCTCTAACCCACCAGAGACCACCCACCCCCCATCGTTCCAGTGAGGCCAGTCGCCATGCTCCATCGCTTCCAGCGCTCGATCCAGGCCAAGACCCTGGGCTTCTTGGGCCTCGCCCTCGTATTCACGATGGGGGTCTCGATGCTCTTCGGCAACGCGATGCTCAAGCGTTCGCTCGAACAGCAGACCACCTACAACGCCACCCACATCATCGGACCGAGCCAGGCGACCCTCATCCAGAACCTGATGCCGACCGGCAACGTGCCGCTCGTCCAGCAGACGCTCGAAGGCATGGTCAACGACACGGTCCGGGAGCTGACGGTCTACCGGGCTGACGGCCACGCCACCTTCACCTCGAAGCCCGAGAAGCTCCGCACGACCGTCACCGACCCGCAGCTGCTCGAAATCCTGCGCCAGAGCGAGCCCCAGGCCCGCTGGACCCAGGAGAAGGGGAAGCGGTTCTTCCTCGCCTACTACCCGGTCAAGGCCAACGAGTCCTGCGTCACTTGTCACCCGGGCGTCAAGCCCGGCGACGTCCGGGGCTTCATCGAGATGAAGACCTCGCTCAAGCACATCGACGCGCTCCTCGGCCGCCAGAACCTGCTCACCGCCCTGGTCACCGCCGTCCTGCTGGCCGGGCTCCTGCTCGTCATGACCTGGATCCTCTCGAAGCACATCATCCGGCCGCTGCGTCAGCTGACGAACGTCACCCGGGCGATCGCCGACGGGGACCTGGACCAGCGTGTCACGCTTCGGGCCGAGGACGAGATGGGGCAGCTCGCCGACAGCCTGCGCCGCATGATCGGCAGCCTCCAAGGCGTCGTGACGCGGGTCCGCACCGCCGCGCAGGTGGTCGAAGAGGGCGTCGAGCAAATCGGCGACGGCAGTTCGCGCCTGGCGCAGGGATCCTGGTCCCAGGCGTCGGTGATCAAGGCGACCACCGAGCTGATGGAGCAGATGGCCGAGCGCAGCGACCAGGTAGCGGGCAACGCCCAGATCCTGGCCTCCAACGTCGCCACCACCAGCAGCTCGATCGAAGAGATGGGCGTGAGCAGCCGGCGCATGGCGGACAACGCCGAGGTGCTGGCCCGCGCGGCCGGCGAGACGGCCACCGCCATCCAGGGCGTGACGGCGACCATCCGAGAGGTGGCGGGCCACGTCGCCGAGGCCCAGGGCGTCACCGATCAAGCAGCGGACGTCGCCCGCCAGGGCCACCACGCCGTCGGCCTCAGCATCGAGGGGATGGCGCGGATCCAGGAGACCATGCACGCGGTCGCCCAGAGCATCGAGGGGCTCGGCAAGCGCTCTGACGAGATCGGGGTCATCGTCGAGGCGATCGAGGGCATCGCCGAGCAGACCAACCTCTTGGCCCTCAACGCCGCCATCGAGGCGGCCCGCGCCGGCGACGCCGGCAAGGGCTTCGCGGTCGTGGCCGCCGAGGTGCGCAGGCTCGCCGAGCACTCCGCCAAGGCCACCGGCGAGATCGCCCGGATCATCCGCAGCATCCAGGACGAAACCGCCCAGGCGATCGCCTCGACCCAGCACGGCACCCAGGCCACCCGAGAAGGCGGCGAGCTCGCCCGCAAAGCGGGCGATACCCTGGAGGCCATCGTTTCCGCGGTGAGCCAGGCGAGTGTCCGCATGGCCCGCATCGCCCAGGCGAGCGAGGCCCAGGCCCGTGGGATCGAGCAAATCACCGGCGCGGTCTCGCGCATGAGCGCCATGACCCAGGAGGTGACGCTCGCCATCCAGGAGCAGGCCCAGGGCTCGGATCTCATCGTCCGCTCGGCCGAAACCATGAACCATCGCACCCAAGACGTCAGCCTCAAGGCGGCCGAGCAGCGCCAGGGCGGCGAGCAGGTGGTCCAGTCCCTCGAACGCATCAACCAGGCGGCGGCCGAGGCCGTGGACAGCACGGCTCTCATCGCGCGCTCGGCAGGCGACCTGCAAACCCAGGCCCAGGAGCTGCTCGCGGCGATCGCCTTCTTCAAGCTGAGCGAGGAGACCTCGCGCCGGATCGCGGCCGATCCGGGGGCCTCGGCGCCCAAGCTGCTGCGCGAAGCGCGTTAGTCTGAGGTGGCTCATAGTGCTCCTCTGCGGCGGATGCTAGACTAGAGCCGATCTCGTTCGACGAGGAGGTTCACCGATGGCACCCGCCGCAACCCGCCCCTGGATTCCCCCCGCCGCCCTCGTGGCGGCCCAGCTCGCCCACGGCGCGTCCTGGGCCATGCTCATCGCCTTCGCGTGGCCCTCGACGCCCGGCCTCTCGATGCCATCCCTCGCCTGGATCCACACGGTGGCGCTCGGCTGGCTCACCCTGACCGCCCTGGGCGTGCTCGTCCACGTGATCCCGGGCTTCTTGGACATCGAATGGCGCGCCGAAGGCGTGGCCCGCTGGTCCCTCCTGCCCTTCGGGCTGGGAGCCGCCTCGCTGGTGACGGGCTTCGCCCTGAGCCAGCCGCTCGCGCTCTCGGTGGGTTCCGGCCTCCTCTTGCTCGGCTTGCTGGGCTTCATGGGCCCCGCCGTCGCGACCGTCCTCTCCTTTAGGCCGCCGGCCGGCACCAAGGCTCCTTTCCGGTCCGCCTTCCTCATCGTGCTCGGGGCCCTTGGGGTCGCCGCGGTGCTCGGCGCCACCATGGCCTGGGCGCTCGCGGGCGCGCCGTGGGGTCAGGTCCTTGTGTGGCTCCCGCCCCTTCACGCGGTGCTCGCGGGCGGCGGCTGGCTCAGCCTGCTCATCATCGGCGTCTCGACCCGCACCCTCTTCCCCGTGACGGGCCGCCGGCGCGTCAAGCATCGCTTCCACGGCTGGGTCTCGGGGGGCTTCACGGTCGGGCTCGGGCTCTTGCTCATCGGCCTGCTTCCCGGCATCCAGCATCCGGCCTTGCGCTGGGCCGGGATGGCGGCGATCGCCATGGCCGCCGTATTCTACTGCCTCGACACCGCGAAGCTCGTGATCGGTGCGCCCAACGACCACAAGCCCCCCATCGCCTTCGTCGGCATGACCCTCCTGTACCTGGTCGCCATGGTGCTGATCGGGCTGGGGGTAACCGCGGGCCACGCCGAATGGCAAGCGGCCCTCGCCTTCGTGGCGCTGGTCGGCTGGATGGGCCAGTCGGTCAACGGCTACCTCTTGCACATCGGGATCCGGCTGCTCGCCACCATGGTCCGAGGCGACGAGGACGAGACGCGCCCTGGAAGCCTGCTCGTGCCCGCGCTCTCGTGGACGGCCTTCGGCGCCTCGCAGGTCGCCGTCATCGGCGGGACCGGGCTGCTGCTCTTGGGTCTCGGTCAGTACCTGCCCTGGGCGGGCGTCTGCGGCCTGGTTGGGTGGGGCGCGCTCGTGCTCAACGTGCGCCTGGCCTACCTCAAGGCCCGGCAATGGCCCCAGGACCCCGCGATCACCTTGACGGTGCTGGCTGCTAGGAAGTAAGCGGAAGCTCGACGGTAAAGACCGTGCCCTTGCCGACCTCGCTCGCGACGCGGATCGTCCCCTGGTGCTCCTCGACGGCAAGCTTGCAGAACGCGAGCCCCAAGCCGAAGCCGTGCTCGGGACGCTCCTTGCGCCGCTGGATGTGGAAGTACTTGTCGAAGACCCGCGCAAGCTCGTCCGGCGGAATCCCCGGCCCCGTGTCACGGACCTCGAACGAGAGGGCTTCGGGCATGCGCGTGATCCGGATGGCGACGGCGCCCTGGTGCGTGAACTTGAGGGCGTTGCCCACCAGGTTGGTCAACACGCGCTTGAGGATGCGGCGATCGCCGAGCAGCAAGGGCAGATCGTCCGGGGCCTCCCAGCTGAGCGCAAGGCCCTTGCTCTGGGCGAGCAGGTCGCTCTCGGCCGCCACGTCCGCCACCAGGTGGCGCGGGTTCACGTTCTCGCTCGCAAGGCTCAGCCCCGCCTCGGCCCGGTGCAGCTCCATCAGGTCCTCGATCATCCGAGACATATCGAGCACCTGGTCGCGCGCAAGCTGCACCAGCTGGTGCGCGTCGCGCTCGGCGAGCTCCTGGCCGAGCAAGAGGTTCAGGGCGATCCCGATCCCTTCGAGCGGCGATCGCAGGTCGTGGACCAGCATGGACGAGAAGTCCTTGCGCAGCTGCCTAAGCTCGCGCTCCGCCTCGCGCACCCGGATCACCGAGCGGATCCGCACCAGGATCTCGTCGGGGTTGATGGGCTTGGTGAGGTACTCGTCGGCTCCCAGGCTGAGGCCGCGCTCGACGCTCTTGGGCTCCAGATACGTGGCCGTCAGGATGATGACCGGGATCGTCCGGGTCACCGAGTGGGCCTTGAGCGCCATGAGGACTTCGAAGCCGTCCATCCCGGGCATCTGCAGGTCCAGGAGGATGAGATCCGGGCGCTCCTGCCGTGCGATCGCAAGCCCCTCGGGGCCGCTCGCGGCTCCCAGGTAGCCGAAGCCCCGCGACTCAAGGATCAACTTGAGCAGAACCCGGTTGTCCTCATGGTCGTCGATGACCAGGATGCGCGTATCAGGCCCCTGCACGGGCGACGACCTCCTCGATCTGCGACAGGAAACTCCCCACGTCGATAGGCTTGGTGATGTAGCCGTCGAACCCGGCCTCCATCCCCTTCTTGGAATCACCCGCCATGGCGTGGGCCGTCAGGGCCACCACCGGCCAGGAGCGCTCCTGCTTGATGCGCTGGGTAGCCCCCCAGCCGTCGATGTTCCCGGGCAGGGACAGGTCCATGAGGATCAGGGTGAAGGTCTCGCGGCAAGCGATCGCGATCGCCTCTTCGCCCGAGATCGCCTCGACGACCTCCCAGCCCCCGAAGCGCAGCAGATCTCCTGCCAGCTTGCGGTTGTCCTCCACGTCCTCGACCAAGAGCACCCGACGCATCAGACGGCCTCGACCGGAGCGGTAACGAGTGGCAGCGTGACGGTGAAGGTACTGCCGACATCCGGGGTACTCTCGACCGATAGGGTCCCGCCCAAGAGGCGCGCGGTCTTGAAGCAGATGGGAAGGCCGAGCCCCGTTCCGCCCGCCTTGCGGGTGGTCGAGCTATCGACCTGGTAGAACTCCTCGAAGACCTTCGGGATCTCGTCGGCCTCGAGGCCGATCCCCGTGTCGCGGACCGACACGCTCCAGTGATCGGGCGTTTTGCGCGCCGCCACGTGCACCTCGCCCGCTTCCGAGAATTTGATGGCGTTGGTGAGCAGGTTGAGCACGATCTGGCGCACCTTGGTCACGTCGCTCGAAACCTCGGAGGGCGCCTCGTCCAGGTCCGCGTGCAGCACGAGGCCTTTCTTGCGCGCGAGCGGCTCGACCGCGGTCATCGCGTGAATCAGGACCTCGCGTGGGGCGAAGGGCTCCACCCGCACCGGCATGCGCGCCGCCTCGATCTTGGCGATGTCGAGCACGTCGTTAATGAGGTCCAACAGGTGCTTGCCGTTGCGCAGGACCCGCTCCAGGCCGTCGCGCTGCTGGTCGTTGACCTCCCCGTAGAACTGCTTGAGCAGCATGTCCGAGAAGCCGATGATCGAGTTGAGCGGGGTGCGCAGCTCGTGGCTCATCTTGGCCAGGAACTCGCTCTTGAGGCGGTTGGCCTCTTCGAGCTCATCGTTCTTCTGGGCGAGCTCCGCGGTGCGGGCGTGCACCAGCGCCTCAAGGTTCTCGTTGGTCTCGCGCAGGGCCTTGTAGAGGCGCGCGTTCTCGACGGCGATCCCGCCCTGGCGCGCCAGCGAGAGGAAGATCTCCTCGTCCTCGACCCCGAAGTTGGAGCCGTCCAGCTTGTCGCTGGCCATCAAGAGGCCGATGCTCTTGCCGGTCTTGTCCGCGAGCGGGATGCCGATCAGCTGCTTGATGTGGTGGTGGTCCGCGGGAAAGCCCTGGCGCCCCGGGTAGAGCGAGACGTCTTCGAGGCGAACGGGCTTGCCTGCATAGAAGATGTCCGAGATGAGGCCCTTGCCGAGCGGGATCATGAACGAGCCGTGGCCGGGATCGCGGCGATCGCCCTCATTCTGGTACGAGAAGGCCGCCGACACCAGGCCCGTGAGCTGGTCGTTGACATGGTAGATGATGGCCGCCTTGGCGTTGACCAGCATCCGCGCCGCGTCCACGATGACCTGGAAGATCTTGTCGAGCTCGGATTCGGCGGTGATCGCAATGGCGATCGCGTTCAAAGCCTCATTCAGCAAGCGATGGCGCTGGTCCAGGGTGGCCGGCAAGTTGACCTTAAACTCGTCCATACGAGCCATTATAGCGCTATACCAGTCGCCATGCGATTGCTCAGCGCGCAAGATCTCATTCGCCATGCAAGACCCTCCCAGGTGAGCCTAGACGGAAAAAGACGCAACGGGGATCGGTAATAGATACGGAATCACCCCCGTAACCCTGGACCACCGAGGGTTTCCTCCGGGTGGAGGTTCGGCTTAAATGGGGGCGAGTAGGGGCCCTCTTCATCCGCGAGGCTCGATCGCGATGGGCGTCAGCTACTACTACCTGGACCCTGTCGATGCCGTGCCCGGCGAGGCCAAGAGCCACGAGGCCGAGCTCTTGCGCGTGGCGATCGCCCTCAACGAAGGGGGCACCCCTGAGCAGGTGGTCGACATCCTCTTCGAAACCCTTGACTCGCTCGTTCCCTTCGATCGGATCGGCCTTGCGGTGCTCGACGACAACGGGGTGCTGCACTCGCGGCACGTTAGGTCAAAGCGCCCCATCCTGTGGGGACCGGGCGAGCGCGGTGTCCTGAGCGGATCGAGCCTCGCGCCGATTCTTCAAGAGCGCAAGCTCAGGATCATCAACGACCTGGAAGCCTACGCCCGCGAGCACCCCGCCTCGTACTCGACCACGCTTCTGGTCCAAGAGGGCATGCGCGCGAGCCTCACCCTGCCGCTTTCGAGCCGCCGGCGCCCCATCGGGGTCCTCTTCTTCACCAGCACCCAGCCCCATGCCTACACCGCCGAACAGGTGCCCTTCCTCAGCGGGCTCGCGATCGCCCTCGGCCTCGCCCTGGAGCGCAGCGAGATCCTCGCCGAGCTCCAGGCGGCCAACGCTCGACTCAAGAGCCTCGACGAGCTCAAGACCAACTTCCTGAGCAACCTCAGCCACGAGCTGCGCACCCCCCTGAGCCAGGTGCTGGGGTTCAGCTACGCCCTCGAAGACGAGACCCAGGGGGCCCTGAGCCCCACCCAGCACGAAACGCTCGCCCAGATCATCGCCGGGGCCGAGCGCCTATCGGGCTTGCTGCACGACCTCTTCGACTTCACCGCGCTGCAATCGGGCCTGCTCTCGCTCGAAAAGGTCCCCATCGACCTGGACGAACTGCTCACCGAGCTTGTCGCGGAAGCCAGCCCCGCGATCACCGAGGCGGGCCTCACCCTCTCGCTCGACCTCGAAGGCCACGACCTTGCCCTCGAAGGGGATCCGCCCCGGCTGGCCCAGGTGTTCCAGGCCCTCTTGGACAACGCCCGCAAGTTCACCCCGAGCCCCGGCCGCATCGAAGTGGTCGCGGGCCGCAGCGATGCGCAGGTCTGGGTCGAGGTACGCGACACGGGCATCGGGATCGCCCCCGAAGCACAGGCGCAGATCTTCGAAAAGTTCTCGCCGCTGGACAGCGGGCCCGCACGGCGCTACCCCGGCGCGGGCCTGGGGTTGCCCCTCTCACGCGCCATCGTCGAAGCGCACGGCGGCACCATCACCCTGAAAAGCGAACTCGGCAAGGGGACGACTTTTCGCGTCACCTTGCCGAGCAGCTTTTTGTAAGCGGCGGCTTACTTCCGGTTCTTGACGTACTTGTCCAGGAAGTTGGCCGTGCTCGTGAAGCTCTTGATGCGGTTGTTCAGCTTCACCACCCCATGGCCCTCGTCGTTGAAGACCAGGTACTCGACCGGGTGGTTCCGCTCGCGCAGGGTCGCCACGATCTGGTCGGCCTCGCTCTTGGGCACGCGCGGGTCGTTGGCGCCCTGGATGACCATGAGGGGCGCCTTGATCTGGTCCACGTGGTTGATGGGCGAGACCTCTTCAAGGAAGTCCCGGTCGTATTCAAGGCTGCCGTACTCCGCCTCGCGCAGCGGGCGGCGCCAGGGGCCGGTGTTCTCAAGGAAGGTGACCAGGTTGGACATGCCCACCGTGTCGACCCCCGCCGCCCAGAGATCAGGCAGCATGGTCAGCGCCGCGAGGGTCATGTAGCCGCCGTAGCTGCCGCCCATGATCGCGATCTTCTTGGGGTTGGCGTAGCCCGAGGCGTTGAGGTAGCGCACGGCGTACTCCACGTCCTTGATGGCATCCTTGCGCTTGATGGTGTCGTCCAGGTGGGTGTAGGTCTTGCCGTAGCCCGTGCTGCCACGGATGTTGAGGGCCAGCATGGCGTAGCCGCGGCTCAGGTAGTACTGGAACGAGCTCGCGAAGTCCGGGCGCTCCTGGCTCTCGGGACCGCCGTGGACGTAGACGAGCACGGGCAGCGACTTGTTCTTGGTCGCCCCCTGGGGCAGGTACAGGAAGGCCGGGATCTGGCGGCCGTCGAACGACGGGTACTTGACCAGCGAGGGCGCCACGAAGGTGCTGCGCGGGATGCCTGCGAGCGAGCTCTTGGTCACCTGGCTTGCGACCTTCTTGGTCAGGTCGTAGGTCCAGACGTCGTAGTTGTGCTGGGGACCGCTGAAGGTGAAGACCAGACTCTTGCCGTCCGGCGCCCAGCTCAGGTGGCTGATGACGCCCTGGGGCAGCCCCGTGACCCGCTCGGACTTGGGCGTGCCGAGGACACGCAGGTAGAGATCCGAGTAGCCGTCACGGTTGGCGAGGTAGGCGATGCGATCGCGCTGGTCGCTGAGCTCGACGCCCTCGACCTCGATGGCGTCGCGGGTCATGAAGGTGACCTTGGCCGCGGGATCGGCCGGGTCGAGGCTCGCAAGGCAAGTGAACTCGCGGCCCTCGTCAGAGCTGAAGTAGAGCTTACCGTCCTTGCCGAAGGCCACCGACTCGTAGTTGGCGTTGCCCGTGTGGGGGGTGAGCAAGCGCTCGGCACCCGTGGCCAGGTCCAGCCAGTAGAGGTTGGCGTTGGAGGGCGTGTCCACGCGGCTGAAGACGATCCCCTTGCCGTCGGGCGACCAGGCAAGCGCGTAGTTGGTGCCGTCCTGGGTCAGCACGCGCTTGGACTTGCGGCTGGCGAGGTCCATCACGTACAGGTCGAAGAACGAAACGTCGCGGCTGTTGGCGGCATAGACGATCTGCTTGCCGTCGGGCGAGAAGCCCCCGAAGGTATGGATGGCCTTGGGGTTGTTGGTCAAAGCGACCGTGCGCGAGCCGTCCGGCGAGATCAGGTTGAGCTGGGTGCGCTCATCGCCGCCGTTGTCCTTGGCGAACAGGAACCAGTCGCCCTTGGGGGAGCGGACGGCGCCCTTCACCGCGTCGGGGAAGAACGTCAGCTGCTCGGGCCAGCCCCCCTCGCGCGGCACGCGCCAGAGCTGCGGCACCCCGGTGATGTTGGTCGAAAAGACGATCTGCTTGCCGTCGGGGGTGAAGACGCCTGCGCTCGCGGTGCGCATCTGCAGGTACTGCTGGATCGGGTAGGCTGCGAGCGCCGGACGTGGCGCGGCGGTGAGCATAGCGCCCGCGACCAGGGCGGCGCCCAGGACCCGGACGATGGAATTCTTGCGCATGGGGTCTCCTTGCACGTGGGGAAGCGTTAGCTAAAGTCTAGAAAGAGCGCTAGCAAATGGCAAGCTTTAGCGAGCGCCTGACAAAACTGTTCCTTCAAGCCGCCCACGGCGGCCAAAGGCCGTAACATGCCTGGTTTTGTCAGGTGCTCTTGTCGCGGGTCAAGAGCGTGCCCGCCGCCAGGATCAAGCCCCCACCCAGCCATGTGGCCCATGTGGGCACGTCCTTGAAGAAGAGGAGACCGAGCAAAGCCGCGATGAACGGGGTGAAGAGCGAGACGATGCTCGCCGTCGTCGCCCGCGCATGCTGATACCCAAGCGTCATGAAGACCTGAGCGATCGTGGCCGACACGGCCACCCCCGAGAGCAGCCCCCATTCGAGCGGGGTCGGAAAGCGGAAGGTCGGCGCCATCAGCGGCAGGGTCAAGAGCGAGGCGACCGCCGAGAAGTAGAGGACGATTATCCAGTGGCTGTTGCGGGCGGTCGCGCGCTTGACCGCCACGTAGGCGAAGGCCGCGAACAGGCCGGAGCTGAGGGCCACCAGGGCCTCCCAGTGCAAAAAGCCCCCCTTGGGCCCCACCACGAAGGCCACTCCCGCACTCGCCAAGAGCAGCGCGAGGACGCTCGGGCGCGACAGGCGCTCGCCGAGCACGAAGGTCGCGATGATCGCGGTGAAGAACGGCGAGGTGTAGTTCAACAGGACCGCATCGGCCAGGTAAAGGGTCGAGATCCCGAAGAAGAAGGCGGTCAGCGCCGCCCAGCCGAGCACCCCGCGCCAGATGAGGATCCCCTTGTCCCGTGCGGCGAAGGACTCCCCCGTCAGGATCATCCAGGCGGCAATCATCACCAGCCCTCCGAAGGCCCGGAAGAAGGAGACCTCCAGGATAGGTAGGGTAAGGCTCGCCTGCTTGACGAAGGCCCCCATGACGGCGAAGCACAGGCTGCTTCCCAGCATGAAGGCATAGCCCTTCCGCTCGGAAGCGGCCGAAGGAGGCATCGATAGGGCACTTGAAGGGTTGGACATGGGGGGATTCTAGCACGCCGGGACGCTTTGCCGGGATGTTCAAAAAACGCCCGAACGCCTTGCTGTAAACTGGGAGGGTACCTATCCGCTGCACGAGGAGGGACCATGGCCGTCGAGAAGAAACCCTACACCCCCGAGGAGTTCGAGGCCGAGCGCGAACGCACCCGGAAATTCGTGGACGGCGTGCTTGATCGCCTCGCGTGGGAGCGTTACAAGGATCCCGGCGTGGTCGAAGCCGTCGAGCTGGGCCTGACCCGCAACCAGCTGGAGTACGGCACCCGCTTCTGCCCCTGCTACGGGCCGCTCTCCTACTTCAAGGCCGACGGCAAGAAGAACCTCGCCGCCATCTGCCCCTGCCCCGCCGCCGTTCGCATGGACGCCACCGAGACTGGCGCCTACGGCCCCTTCGCCACCCGCGAGGAGCTCGTTGAAAAGACCAAGGAATGGCCCGCCCCCGGCGAGATCGAACAGCGCGCGGATGGCTGGTACATGGTCAGCCACCATCCGGGCATCGATCATTGCATGATCTTCGTCAAGGCTGGAACCGGCTGGAACGACTAATTTTCAACCGTGTTAAACTGGTGCTCATGAAGATTACGAGCGCCGAATTCGCCGCCTGCGCGGTGAACCCCAATCAATACCCCAAGCCCGCGCTGCCGGCCATCGCTATGGTCGGCCGCTCCAACGTGGGCAAGTCGTCCCTGATCAATCGCCTGCTGCAGCGCAAGAGCCTGGCCCGCACCAGCTCGACGCCCGGCAAGACCGCGACCCTCAACTTCTACCGGGTCAACCGTGCCTTCGACCTGGTGGACCTGCCGGGTTACGGCTACGCTGAGGTCTCCAAGTCCAAGAAGGCCCAGTGGGCCCAGATGATCGAGACCTACCTCCAGGAGTGCCCCAACCTGCACGGCGTGATCCAGATCGTCGATCTGCGGCACCCGCCTACCGACCTGGACGTGCAGATGTTCGAGTGGCTCCAGGCCGAGGGGATCCCCACCACGGTGGTCGCGACCAAGGCCGACAAGCTGGGTCGCTCCAAGTGGGAGGCCCACCGCAAGGTCTGCGCCGAGACGCTGCTCTTGGAAGGCGCCCCGCGCGAAGCCCTGATCGTCGCCTCATCCGAGACGGGCGAGGCCAAGGATCGCATCTGGAGCGTCATCAACCACTACCTGGCCCTGCCTCCGCTGCGCAACGTGGCGCCGGTCGAGGAAGAAGCCGAGGAAGAGTAGCGCTGAAGCCCTAAGCAGTCGCGCTCAGGGCCGAGATGGGGAGGATCTGAGGGTCTTCGCCCGCAATCGGGGTGATGCGCGCCTGCTCCTTGTCGATGAACGTCACGACGAGCCGGCAGGATTCGCAGCAGTACCCCAGCCACTTGGAGACACGAGTCAGGCGGTGGCGGCAGCGAGGGCAGCGATAATTGTTCAGCACCATTGCGAGCCTTCCTTTCCTGTCCTGGTGCCCATCGTAGCGCATCAATGTTTCGTGAAGATTGCGTGACGGATCCCTGACGGTTTTGTTTCAGCTAAACTCTAGCGAAGGAGCCCCCTTGCGCCACCGCCCCTGGATGCAACAAGCCATCGAGGCCGCCGAGCATGCGCGATCGCTCGGTGAGGTCCCCGTGGGGGCCGTCCTGGTGCACGAGGGCCAAATCGTCGCGACAGGGTGGAACACGCGCGAGACCCAGCAGGACCCGACGGGCCACGCCGAGCTGATGGCCTTGCGGCTCGGGGGCGAGGCCCTGGGGCGGTGGCGCCTGACCGGCTGCACCCTTTACGTGACGCTCGAACCCTGCCCCATGTGCGCGCCGGCCATCGTGCAGGCGCGGCTCGACCGGGTGGTCTTCGGGGCGTACGATCCCAAGCTCGGCGGCGCAGGCTCGGTCCTCAGCCTCATCGAGCGGCCCGAGTATCCGCATCGGGTCGAGGTCATCGGCGGGATCCTGGAAGCGGAATGCCAATCGCAGCTCAGGGCCTTCTTCGAGAGCAAGCGTGAAAGGTGAAGAAAAGTAGGGGCGCAAGGCTTGACGATTAAAGCGAGCTTTTGATAGAGTAAATCTTGTCGGCGGCGCAAGTCGCCCGACGAAAACCGAGCCTGGAGGGTAACCGAATGGTGAGGAGGCTGCCTCGAAAGCAGTTACCCCGCAAGGGGCTGTGGGTTCGAATCCCATGCCCTCCGCTCTAACGAAACCGCCCCGCGAATCGCGGGGCGGTTTCGTTTTGACTCCCCCCATTTTTATCCCCCCGCTCCAGAGTGAGGCGGGGGGATAATAGGCCTTCTTAAGCTTCCTTGGGCGGCAGGAACCGCTCCAGCGGCAGCGACAGATCCGCCATCTCCAGGAGCAGTTCGCGGGGCGGCAGCTCGTTCTTGTTCAGGTCCAGCGGCCCGAGCTCCGCCATGGCCAGGAAGAAGCCCACCACCACCTGCGGATCGAAGTGCGAGCCCGCGCAGCGGCGCATCTCGACCAGCGCGTCCATGATAGGCACCCGGGGGCGGTACTTGCGATCGCTGGTCAGCGTGTCGAAGGCGTCGGCCAAGGCCAAAATCCGCCCGCCGATGGGAATCGCCTCAGCCTTGAGGCGGCGCGGATAGCCGGCGCCATCGTAACGCTCGTGGTGCGAGCACGCCGCATCCGCCACGTCGCGCATCTGCTTGAAGGGCTCGAGGATCCGGTAGCCCTTGCCCGGATGCTGCTTGATGATCATGAACTCCTCGTCCGTCAGGCGCGAGGGCTTGTTGAGGATCTCGTCCGGGATGCCGATCTTCCCGATGTCGTGCAGGATGCCGCCCAGCTTGATGCGCTGGCAGTGCTCGGGGTCCAGGCCCATGGCCACCGCGGTGAGGTAGCCGTACTGGGCCACGTTCTCCGAGTGGTTGGCCGTGTACTTGTCCTTGCTGTCCAGGGCCCGTGCGAGCCCCTTGATGGTCTCTAGGCTGCCTTCGTTGACCTGCTCCATGAGGGCGTGGTTGTCGAAGGCGAGGCCCAGCTTGCGCCCCACGTTCTCGATGAGGTCCAGCTCGTCCTGGGTGAAGTCGGTGCCGTCCAGCTTATTGAAGACCTGAAGCACCCCGTAGTGCTGACGATGGGTGTGGATGGGCGCGATCGCCACCTGACGCTCCTGGCACAGGGCGTGATCCGGGCCCACCTCGGCCGCGATGGCCTCGGCGTTGCGGATCTCGACGCTCTTGAGCCCCGCGTGGGAATTGGCGAGCTTGCCGCAGGCATGGCCCGACAAGCAGCCGCCATTCGCGTAGGGGCACCCTTCGGCCACCGTCACGTCCAGCGGCTGCTGACGGCGCGCCTTGGGGCGCGAGAAGACCAGGACCTTCTCGACCTCGAGGGCCTTCTGGACCAGGCGAACCGTCGCACTCAGAATCTCGGGCAGCTCCGGCCGCAGCATGATCCCGTCCAGCTCGCCTAGGAAGGCCTGGAAGGCCTCGTGACGCGCGGCCAGGCGCTGGAGGGTCTCCGAGTCCATGGCCGCGACCACCTGGGGCACGAAGGCCCCGATGAGGGCCTCCTCCTCGGGGGAGAACTCCTTGATGGCGTTGCTGGCGAGGGCGAGCACCCCGAGGGCCGTCTCACGCGCGATCAAGGGAATGAAGAGCAGCGTCGGAAAGCGCCAGTCTGCGATCTCGGCCGGCATGGTAAAGCCGTGATCGCTGTTGGCGTCCTGGACCAGCACCGGCTTGCGCTGGAGGGCCAGGTATTCGAAGAAGGGAAGCTGATTGCGGCCGGGAGCCGAGAGCTCTGCCATCGCGCGGCCGATGGGCACCAGCGTGGCGCGATCCATCCCGAACATGCGGATGGCGGCGTCATAGATACAGCGGCGGCGCGCCTCGTGATCGTCGAGGTCCAGGATCGCCCCCGAGAGGCGCGCGAGTTCCTGCCAGGTCTTGAGGCGGTCATCCAGGGTGGTGGCCATGGTCTCTCCGATAAAAGGCTCCCTTCCTGTACGGAAGGGAGCCGATGCCCGTGATCGGTTACTGTGGAATGCTGAAGCTGCCGGTGGCCACGTAGCCGTCCATCAGCTCCACGTCCCACTTGTCGCCGTTCTTCTTGCAGTTGAGGATGCGCTCGAAGGTGTTGTCGGCGTTCTTCTTAGCAACCCAACCCGTGCCGCTCTTGGTGTTGAGGTTCAACTTGAACGAGCCGTTGTTCGTGGTGAAGGCCTTCTCGACGGCCCAGCCCTGAGGGATGGCCTTGCCGTTGTTGCCGATGCCGATGAAGTAGTTGAACTTGAGGGGCTCCTCGGACTTGCCGGGCGCCGTGAAGAGGAACTCCTGGCTCTCGATGGCGAGCGCGAGGGGGTTCGACAGGTTCGCCGTGAGGGTCCCGCGGAACTTGGTACCCTTCAGATCCTGGAGAGGCGTCGAGGCCGTCGCGATCTCGAGGTCCAGCTCGAGGGTATTCACCACATCCGCCTTGTCGCTGCTGCCGGGAATCGTGATGGACTCGGTCGCGATATTGGCGCTGCCCGAGGCCACCAGCTTGCCGCCGAGGGCTTCGAAGTGCCCGAGGTAGTGGATCCCATTCTCATCGGTCGTCTCGGTGTAGGGACGATCGTCAGCCTGGATCATGCGCGAGAAGGCCATCGCCTTGTAAGCAAGACCCGCGGACTGCTGGAGACCGGCAGCCTGCTGAAGCGCCGAGACCGGCCCGCTGATCACCGTGCCGAAGCCGGCCGCCTGCTGCAGGGTCGCGGCCTGGGCCGTCGACAGGGCCTGCTTTTCTTGCAGGGTCAGCCCCGTGACGGGCTTGTCGGGCTCGCCCTTCTGCTGGGGGTTCCCCTTGTTGTTGTTGGCCAAGAACTGCTGCATGTCGCAGCCGGCCGAGAGCAGCGCGAGGGCGCTGCAGGCGAGCAGTGCGGGGCGGAAAGCCTTCATTTTCGACTCCTTATCGAGAGGGATGCTTGCTTTTTTGTTTCCCGAACGAAGGCTGCGTTAAACCTCCCGATCTTAGATTAAGAGGAGGCGGGCGCCATCTGGGCCAGTTGGGAGAGTTCGAAGGCGGCTCCGAGTTGCACGAACATGGCCCGGGCCTCTTCGGCGCTCTTCTGCGATCCGGCCACATCCCCCCCGGCTGCGAGCACCCGCGACAACTGCGCATGGGCGCGCGCAAGATCGAGCGGCGAATCGAGCGGTGCCATGCGTGCAATCGCCTCCTCCGCCTTGAGGCGCGCCTGATCGAGATCCCCCTCGACCAGGTGGATCTGGCTCTCGATCCGCGGCAGGACCGCAAGGGTCGCGTCATCGCCGAGCTCGACCGCGAACTTCCGCGCCTCGTTCACGAAGCTCCAGGCCTCCGCGGCCACCCCGAGATCCGCCCAGGCGCGCCCAATGGTCATGAAGACCTCGGGATAGACCTCCTTGGAGCCGAGCTCCTGGAAGATCGCAAGTGCCGCCTGCATCGCGTTCACCGCGCTCTGGCCGTCGCCCCGGCGCGAGGCGATGTCACCCAGGTTGAAGAGCACGATGCCCTCACCCATGCGCTCGCCAATCTTCTGCTTGAGGGCCAGTCCCTTGCGCAGGTGCTCTTCGGCCCCGTCCAGATCCCCTCGGTTGAGCAGCAGGGTGCCGTGGTTGTTGTGGACCAAGCTGATGTAGTAGAGGTCGCCTATCCGCTCGTAGGCCAGCAGCGCCCGCCGGTAGAAGTCGTCGGCCTCCTGCCACTCGCCCAGGTTGGAATGGATGTTGGCAAGGCTGTTGTAGCAGGTCGCCTGGCCGGTGATGTCCTTGCAGGCCTCCCGGAACTCCAGCGAAAGACGGGTGTGCATGATGGCGCGCACCGAGTCGCCCCGGCGGTTGTAGCAGATGCCCAGATACGAATGGGCCTGACCGAGCTCGCGATCCAGGCCGGTGCCCTCCAGCAGGTCGAGGGCCTCCATGCAGAGCTGGATGCACTCCTCGATCTGACCCAGGCGGTACTTGGCGTAGCCCATCTTCGAGAGCAAGGGGGCGCGTTCCAGCTTCGCCGCGACGGGCAGGACGTCGTGCCCCTGCGTGAAGCTGTCGAGGGCCGCCTGGTACTCTCCCTTGCGCTCCAGGGCATCCCCCTGGGTGCGCAGGACGTTCGCCCGTGCGCTCGGGGTCGGCGCGAGCGAGAGCGCCTCGCCAAGCGAGATAAAGGCCTGGTCGTACTGGCTCAGCGAGGTCAGGACCTGACCCAACAGCCAGTGGACCTCCCACTTGGCCGGAGTCTCCAGCTCCTCCACCTGCTGCATGACCTGGACGGCACGCTCCAGGTCGGCGCGCGCGCGCGAAAGGTCGAAGAAGGCGAACGAGCGCTTGGCCGAGAGGAACAGGTACTTCAGGCCCGGCGCGTGCTGGTCCGCGAGCAGGAAGTGGTGCGCCAAGAGGTGGGCGTTCTCCTCCAGCTGACCTGCGAAGAGGGCTTCGAGGGCGCGGCCGGTACGGCCGTGCAGCTCCTTGCGGCTGCTGAGCAAGAGGCTGTGGTAGGCCACTTCCTGAATCAGGGGCTGGGTGAAGGCGAAGTCACCCTGCGAGTTCTGGTACAAGAAGCCCATGCGGCACAGGTCCTGCAGCGAGTGCAGGTTGTCGGTGACCCGCTTGCCTACCTGCTCGATGATCCCCAGCGAGAAGGTCCGCCCCAGGAGGGCGCCGACCTGCAAGAGGCCCTTGTGGGAGCGACCCAGGCGATCGAGGCGAGACGCGACCGCTCCGTGAATGGTGCTCGGCAGGCGAATATCGGCCTCGGCCATCATCAGGGTCCAGGTGCCGTCGGCGCCCTGGGCGATCGCCTTGCCGTCGATCAGGGACGTGATGAGCTCGTGCAGGTAGAAGGGGTTGCCCGCCGCGCGCTCAAGGACCTGGCGGACCAGGGGGGCGAGTGGCGCCTCGCCGCCAATGGCCTCGGCAGAGGTGTGCAGGATGGCGGCTGCGATCGCGAGGCTCTCGTCATCGCCGAAGGGGCTGAGCTGGATGTCGAGCAGCCCATGCTTCCAGGCATCCAAGGGGATTCGGCTCGCCTCGGTGCGCTGCTGGCACAGGATCATGACCTTGGCGGAACCCGCCTGCTGACCCAAGGCCTGCAAGAAGGCCTTGAACCATTCGAGCGACGCCTCGTCCGCCCACTGCAAATCCTCGAGCGAGAGCAAGAGGGGCCCCGCATCGGCGAGGCGCAGCAGGACGCCGTTGAGGGCCGCCAGGGCCGCGTTACGGCGCTGCTCCTGCGACAGGGAGGCGAGCTCGGCGTCGGTGGGCTCCAGCCCCAGGAAGGCCCCCAGACGATCGGCGAGGCGATCGCCCTCGTCCGGAGCGATGCGCATGCACCATTCACCCAGGCGTCGGCGAAGCTCGGCGGTCGAGGTGGTCGGCGGCGCATCCAGCCAGTAGTGGATCAGGTTGGTGACCAGGCCGAACGACGCGGTGCTGGTGTAAGACTGGCAGCGCGCCCGGATGGTGGTCGGAGCGGGCGTGCAGCGCTGCTGCACGAACTGGGAGACCAGGCGTGACTTGCCCATCCCCGCCTCGCCGTTGACCACCACGAGCTGGGCCTTGCCTTCGCTCGCGTCATGCCAGGCCTGAGCCAGCTGCTCGATCTCGTGCCGACGGCCGACGAAGGCGCCGCGCTCGCGGCCGCTCTCGGCCTTGTGACGAGGGGCGACCACCTCGTAGGCCTCGACCGGGGCGCTGCGGCCCTTGACGGTCACGGAGGGCATGGCCTGGAATTCGAAAGCGCTCGACGCCAAACGATAGGTCTCGTGGCTGACCAGCGCCTTGCCGGGACGGGCCGCGGCCTCCATGTTCTGCGCGAGGTTGACCGTCTCGCCCATGACCGTGTAGTCGCGCTTCTGCTCGCCGCCGACCGCGCCGGCGACCACCAGGCCCGTGTGAATCCCGATCCGGACGCGCAGGGTGATGCCGGTGCGCTCTTCGAGCTTGGCGGCAAAGGCCTTGGCGGCCTCCTGCATCTCGTAGGCGGCATGTACCGCCCGCTCCGGGTCGTCCTCGTGAGCGATGGGGGCGCCGAAGAGGGCCATGATCGCATCGCCGATGTACTTGTCGACCACCCCGCCGAAGCGGTAGATGGGCTCGGTGAGCACCTCGAAGAACTGGTTGACGATCTCGGTGACTTGCTGCGGGTCGAGCTTCTCGCTCATGGCGGTGAAGCCCGACACGTCGGTGAAGAGCACCGTCACCACGCGGCGATCGCCCGCATTGGCAGTGGCCTGGGGCCGTGCTGCGCCGCTCAGCTGGACGCCGCATTGGGTGCAGAACTTGCTGTCGAGCCGGCAGAGGGCCTGGCAGGCGCCGCAGGGAATGCCGAGCTTCTTCCCGCACTGGGTACAGAACTTGGCGTCGGGCCTGACAGACGCCTCACAATGCGTACAGTTCAAGGTTTCGTGCCTCTTCGAGGGGGCGCAGACCCCGGGCTCGCAAGGACCGGCAGGCAGCTTCCGCCGGTGTCAGTATACCACGGGGGCAGTCGGGCCTAGCGCCCTCAATGGTCTAGGGATGGAAGAAGAAGGCGAGCCCCAGGATGCCGTAAGCAGCGAGCAGTTGCACCCCCTCGAACCAGTTGGACTCGCCGTCCTGAGCGATCATGTTCGCGATCGCGACCGCAATACCGATGGCGACCAGCTCAAAGGTGTTGAAGTGCAGGGTCAGGGGCTGACCGATGGCCCAGCCCGCGAGCACCAGGATCGGCGCGATCAAGAGCGCGATCTGCAGGCTCGACCCCACGGCGATCCCGAGCGACAGGTCCATCTTGTTCTTCATGGCGACGGTCACCGCCGTCAGGTGCTCGGCGGCGTTCCCGATGAGCGGGATCAAGATGACGCCGATGAAAAGCTCCGAGAGGCCCCACTTGTGGGTCACGGCCTCGATGGAGCCGACCAGGAACTCGCTCTCCATGGCGACCAGGGCGGTGGCCACCAGCAAGAGGGCGATCGCCTTGGGCTGGGAGAGGGTCGGCTCCTCGACGCCCTCGCCGTGGCTACTGCCGTCGTAGAGGTGCGAGTGGGTCTTTAGCGAGAAGACCAGGCTCAGGGCGTAGACGACCAAGAGAAGAATCGCCACCCAGTGCGATAGGTTCTGGACCCCCGGGGTCGCGAGCGTCACCGGCGAGGTGTAGACGAAGGCGGCCGGGATGAGGAGCGAGGCCACCGCGAGGGTCAGCATGGCCGCGTTGGCGCCTGCCACCGTGCGGTTGAAGCGCTGTTCCTTGTGTTTGAGGCCGCCCAGGAAGACCGAGAGGCCGAGGACCAGCAGGAGGTTGCCCAGGATCGAGCCCGTGATGGAGGCCTGGACCACCTGGATCAGCCCCTTCTGGAGGGCGATGAAAGCGATGATCAGCTCGACCGCGTTACCAAAGGTCGCATTCAAGAGGCCCCCGATGCCCTGACCCGCCTTCATGGCGATTTCTTCGGTCGCGTAGCCCATCAGCTTCGCGAGCGGCACGATGGCAAGGCAGCTGGTGATGAAGACGACGGTCGGATCCCAGTGCAGCAGCTCGGCAACGACGCTGATCGGGATGAAGACCAAGAGCAGGTAGAGATATTTCATGAAAGAAGCTCCGAACAGGGCGAAATGGGGCGAAAGAAAGCCCCCCCGTAGTCGGAGGGGCTTGTTTGAAAAGTGATGCTAGGCCTTGAAGCTCGCGAGCTCCTCGGCCATCAGGCGGTTGACCGCATCCGGCTTGGCGCGGCCCTGGGTCTGGCGCATGACCTGTCCGACCAGGTAGCCGATGACCTTGACCTTACCCGCCTGATACTCCGCCACCTGCGACGGATGGGCCGCGAGGACGGCGCGGATGGCCTCGACGATGGCGCTGTCGTCCGAGATCTGGGTCAGGCCCATCTCCTGAACGAGCGCCTCGGGATCCTTGCCCGACTTGAGCATCTCGCCGACCAGGGACTTCGCGATCTTGCCGCTGATCACGTCGGCGTCGATCAGCTCCACCAGCTTGCGCAGCTGGGCGGGCTTCACGGGCAGCTCCGCAAGCGCGAGCTTGTTGGCGTTGAGGTAGGCCGCCACGTCGCCCATCAGCCAGTTGGCGATGGCCTTGGGGTTGGGACTGCCCTCGATGGCCTCATCGAAGTAGCGCGCAAGGTCCAGGTTGTCCGTGAGCACCCCCGCGTCGTAGGCAGGAAGCCCCACGACCTCCTGGTAACGCGTCCGACGCGCGGCGGGCAGCTCGGGCAGCTTAGCCCGCACCCGCTCGACCACCTCGCGGGGAATCACGAGATCCGAGAGGTCCGGATCGGGGAAGTAGCGGTAATCGTGGGCCTCTTCCTTGGAACGCATGGAGAGGGTCACGCCCCGCTCCTCGCTCCAGGTGCGGGTCTCCTGCACGACGCGGCCGCCCTCGTCGAGGACCTTGGCCTGACGCTCGATCTCGTACTCCAGCGCCTTCTGGACCGCCCGGAACGAGTTCATGTTCTTGAGCTCGGTGCGGGTGCCGAAAGCCTCGGTGCCGACCGGGCGCAGCGACACGTTCACGTCGCAGCGCAGGGAGCCTTCCTCCATCTTGCCGTCGGTGATCCCGATGGTCACGAGGATGTTGCGCAGCTCCTGCATGTAAAGGCGCGCCTCTTCGGGGGTGCGCATGTCGGGATCCGACACGATCTCGCACAGGGGCACGCCCGCGCGGTTGAGATCGACCAGCGAGTAGGTCGAGCCCGAGAGGTTCGCCGCCCCCTGGTGGACCAGCTTGCCGGCGTCCTCCTCCATGTGGAGGCGGGTGATGCCGATGCGCTTGACGCCCTCCGAGGTCTCGATCTCGAGCCAGCCTTTCTCCACGATGGGCTTGTCGTACTGGGAGATCTGGTAGCCCTTGGGCAGGTCGGGATAGAAGTAATTCTTGCGATCAAACTTGGAGGTCTCGGCGATGTGGCCGTTGAGGGCGACGCCGGCGCGGATCGCGTACTCCAGCACCTTCCGGTTGAGCACCGGCAGGGCGCCGGGCAGGCCGAGACAGACAGGGCAAACGTGCGAGTTGGGCTCGCCACCGAACTTGGCCGGGCAACCGCAGAAGATCTTGGTTTCGGTGGAGAGCTCGACGTGGACCTCGAGGCCGATGACCGCTTCGTACTTGGACATTGGGAGCTTCTCCTACTTGGCCGCCAAGAGCTCGGGGCGCCGGGTGTGGAACGAGGTGGCCTGCTCGAAGGCGTAGGCCGCCCGGTAGAGCATCCCTTCGGAGAGGGCGGGACCCTGGAGCTGCAAGCCGATGGGCAGCCCCTTGCCGTCGAAGCCGCACGGGATCGAGAGGGCGGGAATGCCCGCGAGGTTCGCAAGCACGGTGGCAATGTCGCTCAGGTACATCTCGAGCGGATCGCTGGTCTTCTCGCCGAGCTTGAAGGCCGTCGAAGGGGTGGTCGGACCGATGATCAGGTCGTACTGAGCAAAGGCCCGGTCGTAATCCTCGCGGATCTTGGTGCGGACCTGCTGGGCCTTCTTGTAGTAAGCGTCGTAGTAGCCGCTCGAAAGGGCATAGGTCCCCAGCATGATCCGACGCTTGACCTCGGTCCCGAAGGCCTCGGCGCGGGTCCTGAGGTAGAGCTGCATGAGGTCCTCGGCCTCTTCGCGCACGGTGTACTTGACCCCGTCGTAGCGCGCGAGGTTCGAGCTGGCCTCGGCGGTCGCCACCAGGTAGTAGGCGGCAATGCCGTGCTTGCTCGTCGGCAGGCTGACGCTCTCGACCACCGCCCCGAGGCCCTCGAAGACCTTGGTGGCTGCCTCGACGGCCGAGCGGACCTCGGGCGAAGCCCCATCGCCCATCAGCTCGGAGATGACGCCGATGCGCATCCCCTTGACCTCGCCCGTCAGGTAGTTGGCGTAGATCTCTTCGGGCTGATCGATCGAGGTGGAGTCCAGGGGGTCGTGGCCCGCGAGGACGCCGAGCATCAGGGCGTTGTCCCGCACGTCGCGGGTCATGGGGCCCACCTGGTCGAGGCTCGACGCGAAGGCCACCAGGCCGTAGCGCGAGACCAGGCCGTAAGTAGGCTTCATGCCCACGATGCCGCAGAAGGCGGCGGGCTGGCGAATGGAGCCGCCGGTGTCACTGCCCGTCGCAAGAGGCACCATGCCCGCCGCCACGGCCGCGGCCGAGCCGCCCGACGAGCCGCCCGGCACCGTGCCGAGATCCCACGGGTTGCGGGTCTTCTTGAAGGCCGAATTCTCGGTGGAGGAGCCCATGGCGAACTCGTCCATGTTGAGCTTGCCGAGCGAGATGAGGCCCGCTTCGCGCATCTTCGCGACCACGGTCGCGTCGTAGGGCGGCACGTAGCGCTCGAGCATGCGGCTGGCGCAGGTGGTGACGACGCCCTTGGTGTTGAGATTGTCCTTGATGCCCATGGGCACGCCGGCCAGGGGGTGCAGGGCCTCGCCAGCCATGCGGGCCTGGTCGATGGCCGCGGCCTGGGCGAGGGCCTCGTCGCGCGTCACGGTGAGGAAGGCGCCGATCTGCTGATCGACGGCATCGATCCGCGCAAAGGCGCTGTTGACGACATCGACGGCCGAGACTTCGCGCGCCCTGAGGCGCTCCGAGAGCTGAGCCGCGGTGAGATCGTGAAGCTGCAAGGGGGTTCTCCTCGGGGCAGAAAAGGGTCGTTCATGAAGGCGGCCAACATGGGGCCACGAAGGCTCCCATGCTACCGGATTTCACGACGAAACGGTACTCCCGAGATGAAGGATCGAAGTGGGATCGCTCAGTGACGCCCGACGCGGCGACGGCGCGCAGGGGTCCGGCGCAAGGGCTGGACGCGTCCGGTCCGACGAGGGCGGTAGGGCTCGAGATCAGCGGTCCCGATCCAGATCAATAGCAGACACGCAAGGGCGAAGGCGAGCTTCAAGCGGTGCCTCCTGGCAAAAAAGAAAGAGGGGGGACGCGCCCCCCTCGTATTCTGTAGTCGGGACGACAGGATTCGAACCTGCGACCCCCTCGTCCCGAACGAGGTGCGCTACCAAGCTGCGCTACGTCCCGATTTGATGTTAAGATACCACGATTCCAAGCTTAAGACAACCAGCTAATCAGAAAGAAATCCACCGGCATGACCTCTTCACTCGCCAACACCCTGGTCTACAGCACGCTCGCCGGTCTCGGCAGCATGATCGGCGCCGCCCTCGTCCTCAAGGGTGAAGGCTGGCTCCGTCAGTTCCTCCCTCTGGTCATCAGCTTCGCGGCGGGCACCCTGCTCGGCGTCGCCTTCTTCGACCTCTTGCCCGAAGCCCAGGAGATGACCACCCGCAACATCTTCCCCTGGGTGTTGGGCAGCTTCATCGCCTTCTACTTCCTCGAAAACTTGTTGCACTACCACAGCCACCACCACGTGGGGCACCACCACCCCATGGGCCTGGTGGCCTTCCTGGGGATGACCTTCCACTCCTTGATCGACGGGATCATCATCGGCGTGGGCTTCGAGGTCAGCCCCGCCCTCGGCTTCGTCACCACCATGGGCCTCTTGGCCCACGAGCTGCCCCAGGGCATCGCCGTCACCTCGATCCTGCTCCATGCGGGCTACAGCAAGAGCCGCGCGATCGCCTACGCGGGCCTTGTGGCACTGGCGACCCCCGTCGGCGCGGTCGGTACCTCGCTGGTGACCCGCGGCCTGCAACCCGAGAGCGTCGGCATCCTGCTTGCGATCGCTTCGGGCAGCTTCCTCTACGTGGCGGCCTCGGACCTCATCCCCGAGAGCCACGCGGCGAAGCACGCCCTCACCGGAGTCCTGCTCCTCATGGGCGTCGCCTTCGTCTACGGCATCGTCCAGCTCTTCCACGCCCACTGAGCTTGAGGAGGTCCTGCATGAACCGCCGCATCGCATTTCCCATCCTGATGGTCACGCTGCTCTGCGCCGCCCCCGGCCGGGCGGCGGATGACGTGAACGCCCTGGTCGCCCGCGCAGGCGAGGTCTTCGCCCGCGATGTCAAGGGCGTCCTCGGCTTTCGCCAGATCACCGACAACAAGCTCAAGGCCTCGATCCTGAACCAGCACACCCACACCGAGTCCTGGCAGGTCAGCAAGGACGGCGTCCCGCAGCAGGTCCGGATCCTGCTCATGCAGCGCGACGGCAAGCCGGTCAAGGCGAGCGAAATGAGCGAGGAGGAGCGCAAGATCAACGAGGCCAATCGGCAGGCAAAGTCCTTGCCGAAATTGCCCTTCGATCCGCGCCACATGGACGCGTACGCCTTCACCGACGGGGGCCCCTGCACGGACTGTGAGCCCGGCACGCGCCTCGTGCGCTTCACCAGCTCCCTCAAGGACGAGCAGCACGGTACAGGCACCATGCGCATCGACGCCCGTTACCGCATCACGGCCTTCGACTTCACCCCCAACGCGCTTCCGGCCAACGTGAACGAGGGGCGCCTGCGCTTCGTGCGCGCCGAGGTGCTCCCCGGGACGTTCGCCACTCGCACGATCGAAGGCGACTTCAAGGGGGGCCAGGCCTTCGTGCGGGGCACCGTCAAGCTCGAAGAGCGGCGTGAAGGCTACCAGCGCTTCAAGAGCCTCGAAGAGGCCCTCAACTACCAGCCCTGACCCACACGCTTCCCAGTTACGCCTCGGGCGCGAGCAATTTCTGCTCGCGCCCGAGGCGTTTTGCGGGCTTGATCTTATATTTGCCTTTTGTTATATAACAATCAAGCAATGGAGGTGACGTGGACGTCTTTACGGCCGTGGCGGATCCGACCCGCCGACAAGTCCTGGACCTGCTCTTGCTGCGTGAACACGCCGCAGGGGAGCTGGTCGATGCTTTCCCGGGCCTGAGCCAGCCGGCCATGTCGCGGCACCTGCGGGTGCTGCGCGAGGTGGGGCTCATCCAGGTCCGTGCGGACGCGCAGCGACGGCTGTACTCGCTTCGTCCGGAGGCCCTCGCCGAGCTCCACGCCTGGATCTCGCGCTACCGGGTGTTCTGGGCGCAGAGCCTGGATGCCCTGGGCGCGCACCTCGACGCCATGCCCTCAATCCCCCCTCGACAGGAGAGCGAACTGTGACCCAACCTCCCGCGCAGCCGATGCACCCCGCCGGCCAGGTCGATATCGACGGCGATACCGCCACCCTGCGTTTCGAGCGCACCTACCCCCATCCCCCCGAGAAGGTCTGGGCGGCGCTGACCGATCCTGAGCAGCTCGGCGCCTGGTTCATGACCAAGGCGACGATCGATGGCCGTCCTGGTGGTTCGGTCGAGATGATCTCGGGCCCGGCCCAGTTCCACTGGACCGGCCCCATCCTGGAGTGGGATCCGCCCCGCCGCTATTCGTACGAGTGGAACCTGCCGCCGCACCCGCACGTCCCGAACGGCGAGGCCTCCATCGTCACCTGGGAGCTCTTCCCCGAAGGGCAGGGCACCCGGCTCAAGCTGACCCACCAGAAACTCACCACCGGCACGGCGCTGGGCTTCGCCCCTGGCACCCACGCCTTCCTCGATCGCCTGGGCGCTCAGCTCGACGGCGCGGCGCTGCCCAACTGGATGCACCGCTACGAAGAGGTCAAGCACGCCTATCCGGCCTGGAGCCGCTAGACGACTTCCCATCACACGACGAGGGGCGCCGGCATCGGCGCCCCTCGTCGCTTCAAGAAAGAGGTTACGGGTTGAGGCCGCGCATGCGCATGGCGGTGGCGGTCTCCATGACCCCCTCGGCCATCTTGCCCTGGCGCATGTAGGCCTGCCCGATCAGGAAGTGGGCGACGGCGTTGTCCTCGACGGTGATGGCCTGGCGCCAGTGCTCGATGGCCTTGTCCAGGTCGCCCCCCTCGGCGATCAGGTAGCCCAGGTAGTTGTAACCCCAGACGTACTTGGGGTCGTGCGTGATGATCGCTTCGAAGGCTTGCCGGGCGAGCGCCTTACTCTGGGCCCCCTCTACAGAGTTGGGGTCCGTCTGCTGAAGGTTCCAGCCCTTGAAGTAGTAGCCGAACGCCAGCCGGAAGAAGGCCTCCACGTTCTGCTTGTTCTGGTCCACCAGGGGCTTGTACTTGGCGATGACCTTGTCGGCGTAGGTCGGGTCCAGCTCGATGACCTTCTTGAGGGACGCGTAACCGCTCTCGAGCTTGACGGTGCGCGCGAGGCCCATGGCCAGGTCGAAGTGCGCATCCGGGCTCTTGGGGTCCAAGTCGACGCGGCGCTGGAGCTCTTCGAGCTCGGCGCGGGAAGTGTCCACGGCCCAAGCGGCAGGGGCTGCGAAGGTGAGGGCCGCCAGGGCGACCGCCGTGATGATACGTGCCTTGAGCATTGGGCGAAGTCCTTTCTCACGCGGAGGTTGCGCGCTTTACGACCCATGGACGAAACGAGACCTCGGGTGGTTCCCATCAGGATAGGGGAAATGCGCGTAGGCGCCAAGCAACGGATCGGCTCCTACGGGAATGTGCCCGGAAGCCGTTTCAAAGATACGGGACAGGCTACGCTTCGGTTAGGCGCGGCAGGACGTAGGGGGCGCCTGTTTCCGGGTGGCGCTGGACCAGCACCGGCACGCCAAACGCGTCGAGGATCGCCGAAGGGGTCAGGGTCTCGTGGGGGGCGCCATCCTGGGCGAGGCGGCCGTGGTGCAAGAGCAAGAGCCGCGAGCAGAACTGGGCCGCGTGGTTCAGGTCGTGCAGCACCGCGACGGCGGCGATCCGGCGCGTGCGCGCGAGATCCGAGACCCGCTTGAGCAGATCGAGCTGGAAGCGCAGGTCGGCCCAGGCGGTCGGCTCATCGAGCAAGAGGACCTCGGGCTCCTGGGCGAGCGCCTGCGCGAGCCTCACCCGCTGCTGTTCGCCGCCCGAGAGAGAGCCCATTCTTCGGTTGGCCCAGTCGCTGACCGCCACCGCCGCCATGGCCTCCTGCACGACCTCGCGATCGCGCTCCTCGTCGCCCCAGCCCCAGGCCCCATGGTGCGGGTGGCGGCCGAAGGCGACGACCTCGCGCACGGTGAAGTCCCGATCATCCGGGGGATGCTGGGGCAGGTGCGCGAGCTTGCGACCGAGGGCCTGGGCCTTGTAACGCCCAAGCTCCAGGCCGGCGAGTTCCACGTTGCCCGCCATAGGCGCGATCGCCCCCGAGAGGACCTTGAGCAGGGTCGACTTGCCCGCACCGTTCGGGCCCAGAAGGCCAACGAACTCGCCCGGCTCCACCTTGAACGAAACCCCCGAGAAAGCCGGCCGGCCGTAGCCCGCGCTGAGGTCGTTGACGGCGATCGCGCTCATGCCCGGCGCTCCTTGAGGATCAGGTAGAGGAAGAAGGGCGCACCGAAAAGGGCCGTCAGCACCCCGACCGGAACCTCGGTCGGGGCCCAGGCCGTGCGGGCCACCAGGTCCGAGAGCACCAGGAGAATCGCCCCCATCAAGCAGGCCACGGGCAGGGCACGGCGCAGGTCGGGCCCGACCAAGAGCCGCGCCAGGTGCGGCACCACGAGGCCCACGAAGCCGATCATCCCCGAGGCCGAGACCACCGCGGCCGTGGTCAGGGATGCCCCCGCAAGCAGCAGGCGCTGACAGCGGACCACGTCCACCCCGAGGCTACGCGCCCGCTCGGGCCCCAGCTGCATGACGTTGAGGTGGCGCAGCTGGGTGACGAGGATGCCGAAACCGACCGCAAGATAGGGCAGCATCTGGAAGAGCTCCTCCCAGCCGCGCCCCGAAAAGCCCCCGAGCATCCAGAAGTAGAGGGTCGCAATCGAGTCCGCATGCCAGAAGGTCAACATGCTCAGGCACGCCGTCAGGAAGGCCCCCAGCGCCACGCCCACCAGCAACACCCGCTCGATTGAGGCCGCCCCGCCCTGGCCCGCGAGGGCGTAGACCAGGCCCACCGCCAAAAGCGAGCCCGCGAAGGCGAAGAGGGGCACGGCGTTCGCCCCGAAGGGCAAGTGCGAACCGAAGACGATGGCGATCCCCGCCCCGAGGGCCCCGCCCGCCGAAACGCCGATCAGGTAAGGGTCCGCAAGCGGGTTGCGCAAGAGCGCTTGCCAGGTCGTCCCCGAGGCGGCAAGCCCGAAGCCCGCGGCGATCGCGAGCAGCACCCGCGGCAGGCGCACATCGTAGAGGATCACCCCTGCGGTCGTATCCTTCGCTCGCAGGGTGATAAAATCGATCCACGATATCGTTGCAACATCAACACTCCCCCAGCGCAGGCCGAGGACGGCCGCGACGAGGAGCAGCACGAGCAAGCCGGGCAGCGCGAGGGGGCGAAGGGCGGTCGCGAAGGCGCGAGCCGAAGGGGCAGACTTGGTCAATGAGGGGTCAGACATGGCCAAAAAAACCGAAAGCGGCCGCATGGCGCTGGGCCGCATGGGGGAAGCCCTCGCAGCGAGTCATCTCGAGCGCGAAGGCTACGCGATTGTAGCACGCAACGCCCGCACCCGATGGGGCGAGCTGGACCTGGTGGCGCGCGACGGTGGCGCGTGGGTCTTCGTCGAGGTCAAAACCCGGCGCGGCGCGCGCTTCGGGTTCGGGGCCGAAGCCGTGACCTATGCCAAGCAGCGCAAGATCATTCGCATGGCTCAGATCTTCCTGGCGCAGCGCGCGCTCTGGGACGTGGCGATCCGCTTCGATGTCATCGAGGTGACCCTCGAAGAGGCCGACCCGCCAAAGATCCGGCACCTGGTCGGTGCCTTCGGCGCTTGATCAAGTGACGGATTGGCAGCCGGGTGGGTAGAATACCTCGGGACGCTCGCTCAAAAGGATTCACGATGAACAAGCTCATAGCCGGCGCACTCGGCGCCCTTTGCCTCTCGGTTGCAGCCCTTCCGTCGCATGCCTACACCCCTCAGGTCCTGCGAGTGGGCTTCACCCCCTGGGAGAACCCCCAGGACATGGCCAAGACCGCCGGGCCCATCGTCGATATTCTCACGAAGGCCACCGGCATGAGGGTCCAGCCCTTCCTGTCGTCGGACTACGCCGGGGTCATCAACGCCATGCAGGTGGGCAAGGTCGACGTGGCCTTCTTCCCGCCTGGCGCTTACGTCATGGCCGAGAAGAACGCCGGGGCCCAGGTGATCCTCAAGTCCCAGTTCAACGGCCGCGCCCTCTACTACGCCGCAATCTTCACCCGCAAGGACTCGCCCATCAAGACCATCCAGGACCTCAAAGGCAAGACCATGGCCTTCGTGGACCCCACCAGCACCTCGGGCGGGATCTACCCCCGGGTCATGCTCATGAACGCGGGCCTCAACCCGGACCGCGACCTGAAGCGGGTCATCTACGCCGGCGGCCACGACGCGGCGGTGCTCGCCGTGGTGCGCGGCAAGGTGGACGCCGGGGCCGCCTACGCCAATGACCCCCAGGGCGTGCAGAGCGCCTGGAACGTCATGCTCAAGGACCCCAAGGAGCGCGAGAAGATCCGCCTGATCGCGGTCTCCAAGCCCATCCCCGCCGACAACATCTCGGTGCGCAAGGGCCTCTCCCCCAAGATCACGGCCTCCATCAAGAAGGCCTTCCTCGATATGTCGGCCACCCCCGAGGGCCGCGCCCGGATCAAGGAAATCTACCAGGTGGACGGCTTCGTCCCGGCCGAGCCCGCCGACTACGCCTCGGTGCGCGAGGCCTTCAGCAAGGTCGGCCTCAGCTTCAAGTAGGCACTCATCCTTCGCCGCCCTACCGCATGCCGGTGGGGCGGCTTTTACGTGCCGAGCAGAAACCAAGCTGAACCCAAACTTAAAACGTTCTTTACCGAGTTCCGGCCCCCCCGCCCGATAACCCCCTTGGCTCACCCAAGGAGGTTCCCATGCGGATTTCACGGATTTGCTCGCTGCTGATGGTCGCTTCTGCGCTCGCCTTTGCCGTCAACGGCTGCGGCGGTGGCGCGACCCTGATCGATCCCGAAGCCGTGAACAGCAGCAAGCAGCTTCGCACGACGGACCCCACGGCCCCCGTGGTCGTCGCGGCCACCCCGGCCCCGACCCCGGCGCCCGTCTCCGACGCCTTCCTCACGGCCACCGTGACCAACATCAAGAAGCCTACCCTGGGCCTCGGCAAGCTGGCCGCCACCGTCGAAGTGACGAACCCCTCGAACATCGCCCTGACCGGCACCGTCAAGGTTGTCTTCATCAACAACCAGCAGCCCTCGGGCGAGCCCCAGAGCCGCACCGTCACCGTCCAGCCCAAGGGCAAGGAAACCATCACCTTCACCGGCACCAGCTGGTTCCTCGACAGCGCTCAGGCCGAGGTCACCACGCAGCGCACCTCGGGCGGCTACGCCGGCACCTACTAGTTTCTAACTTGCTCGCCTTTCGCGCGCCCCTTCGGCTACAATGGAAGCCGAGGGGGCGCATTGTCGCGCCATGCCCATTAACGGAGGAAGCATGAAGTTCTTTCTTGATACCGCGAACATCGACGAGATCCGCGAAGCCGCCAGCTGGGGGCAAATCGACGGGGTCACCACCAACCCGAGCCTGATCGCCAAGGAAGGCCGCGACTTCAAGCAGGTCATCAACGAGATCTGCGCCATCGTCGACGGTCCCATCAGCGCCGAGGCCATCAGCCTGGACGCCGAGGGGATGATCCGCGAGGGCCGCGAGTTCGCCAAGTGGCACCCCAACGTGGTCGTCAAGCTGCCCATGACCATCGAGGGCCTCAAGGCCGCCAAGGTCTTCAAGGCCGAGGGCATCAAGACCAACGTCACCCTCGTCTTCTCCGCCAACCAGGCGCTGCTTGCCGCTCGCGCCGGCGCGACCTACATCTCGCCCTTCGTCGGCCGCCTGGATGACGAAGGTCAGGACGGCATGAGCCTCATCGCCGAGATCGTCGAGGTCTTCTCCAACTACGACTTCGACACCCAGATCCTCGTCGCCTCGATCCGTCACCCCATGCACGTGACGGACGCCGCCAAGCTGGGCGCCGACGTCTGCACCATGCCCTACAAGGTCCTCAAGCAGATGTTCCACCACCCGCTGACGGACGTGGGCATCGAGAAGTTCCTGGCCGACTGGAAGAAGACCGCCCAGGCGGTCTAACCCCTGATTCGCTCAGACGAGGGGCCGGGTGGCAATTGCCACCCGGCCCCTCGTCTCTATGGCGCTGCCATCAGGCTCTCGGCAGCAAGAGCATGCTGATGGTCGCGATCACGAGCACCCCTAGCGCCAGGGCGTTGAAGGCGAGGTGCCCGAAAACCGAGGCGAAGCGGGGGGCAATCCCCGCGAAAAAGAGCACCATGGCGAAGAAGACCGTCAAGAGCACGAAGCGATCGCTGATGCGGTTCGCCCGCTGCGCCTCTTGGACCTGCTGGTCGGCCAGCGCGTTGAGCCTTGCCGACTCTTTGCTCTGGGCGATGGAATAGGCCGGCATCCCGAACGGGGTAGCGGGCGCATTCGGATTGACGAGCGGCTTGGTGGCATTCCAGGCGTCTACCGCGTGTCGCATCTCCGGGCGAAAGCGATGGTAGAGGAAGGTCGCGAGATCGTGGTTGCCCTCGCTGATGGCCGCCGCGTAGTGCACGAACACCCCGACGTCCGAGGCCTGGATCTGCTGGGCCTGCACGCTGAGAAGGGAGGCCTTGGCCCGGGTCTGCCCGGCCGCGCTGTAGTGGTTGATCATATCACCGCTCCAGAGATTGGATTGATAGGCGCACCAGGCCGAGAGGGCGGTGGCGAGGGCCAAGGCAAAAGCGACCCCCGCGTCGATGAGGCCGCTCCAGCGGGCGAGCCGCTGCTCTTTGGGCCGGTGAGACGAGAAATCGAGCGGCATGGCAGTCCCTCATTCCCTGTTTACGAACCGCCATGGTAAGCGCCCGGCTCTCCTGCGTCTGCGGTCGTTTGCGACGACGCCAGCAGCGCCCTTCGTCGACTCTTCCAAGAGAGGGACTGGGGGCAAACGAAGATATGAATCGAGCGCCCAGGGCCGACAGGACTGGGCGCAATTGAAAGCAGAGCCGCCTCCACCCTGGGTGGAAGCGGCTCTGCTTTCGTGACGAAGGGCTATTCGGGCTAATCCTGGTCTTCGCGCAGTTTGGCGAGCACCGAGTAGTCCTCGAGGGTCGTCGTGTCACCCGCCGCATCGCGGCCCGCGGCGATGTCGCGCAACAGGCGACGCATGATCTTGCCCGAACGGGTCTTGGGCAGGGCGTCGGTGAAGCGAATGTCGTCCGGCTTCGCGATCGCCCCGATCTCCTTGGCGACGTGCTCGCGCAGGGCCGCCTTGAGCGCATCGGACGGGTTCTGGCCACTCTGGAGGGTGACGAAGGCGGCGATGCCGGTGCCCTTGATCTCGTCGGGACGCCCGACCACCGCGGCCTCGGCGACCGTCGGATGGCTGACCAGCGCGCTCTCGACCTCCATGGTGCCCAGGCGGTGGCCCGAGACGTTGATCACGTCGTCCACCCGGCCCATGATCCAGAAGTAACCGTCCTTGTCCCGGCGCGCGCCGTCACCGGCGAAGTACATGCCAGGGATCTCGGACCAGTAGGTCTTCTGGAAGCGCTCGGGGTCACCCCAGATGGTCCGGACCATCGAAGGCCAGGGGCGCTTGACCACCAGGTACCCGCCCTGGTTGGCGCCGACCGAGTTGCCCTCCTTGTCCACCACGTCCACGGCGATGCCAGGGAAGGGAAGGGTCGCCGTGCCGGGCTTGGTGGGGGTGGCCCCCGGCATGGGGGTGATCATGATGGATCCCGTCTCGGTCTGCCACCAGGTGTCCACGATGGGGCAGCGATCGTGGCCGATGACCGAGCGGTACCACATCCAGGCTTCGGGATTGATCGGCTCGCCCACCGAGCCCAACAGGCGCAGCGTGGAGAGCTTGTGCTTGCTGGGCCACTGCTCGCCCGCCTTGATGAAGGCGCGAATGGCGGTGGGGGCGGTGTAGAGGATCGAGATGCCGTAGCGATCGATCATCTCCCAGAAGCGATCGGGAGACGGCGTCATGGGGGCGCCCTCGTACATGAAAACCGTCGCGCCGTTGGCGAGCGGGCCGTAAACCACGTAGGAGTGGCCCGTCACCCAGCCCACATCGGCGGTGCACCAGAAGATGTCGTCGTCCTTGAGGTCGAAGACCCACTTGCTGGTGAGCGCGGTCCCCAGGAGGTAGCCGCCCGTCGTGTGGACGACGCCCTTGGGCTTACCGGTGGTGCCCGAGGTGTAGAGGATGAAGAGGGGATGCTCCGAGTCGAGCGGCACGGCGGGCACGTCGCACGAGGCGAACTCCATCAACTCGTGGTACCAGTGGTCGCGGCCGGGGAGCATGGGGATCTCGTCGCCCGAGCGCTTGAGGACCACCACGTGCTTCACGCTCGGGGTATGGGGCAGGGCCGCGTCGATGTTGGCCTTGAGGGGGACCACCGACCCGCGCCGGTAGAAGCCGTCGGCCGTCACGACCAGCTTGGCCTGGGCGTCGTTGACGCGGTCCTTGATGGCCTCGCTCGAGAAGCCGCCGAAGATGACCGAGTGGGTCGCCCCGATGCGGGCGCAGGCGAGCATGGCGACCGCCGCTTCGGGCACCATCGGCATGTAGATGGCGACGCGATCACCCGTCCGAACCCCCAAGGAGAGCAGGACGCTCGCGAACTTGCAGACCTCGTGGTGCAGCTGCTGGTAGGTGAGGGTGCGGCGATCGCCGGGCTCGCCCTCCCAGATGAGGGCCGCCTTGTTGCGGCGCCAGGTCGTCAGGTGACGGTCCAGGCAGTTGTAGGAAGCGTTGAGAGTACCACCCACGAACCACTTGGCGAAGGGCGCCTGCCAGTCGAGGACTTTGTCCCAGGGCTTGAACCAGTGCAGCTCGCGCTGGGCGTGCGCCGCCCAGTAGGCCTCGGGATCGGCCTCAGCCTCGGCGACAAGGGCCAGGTACTGCTCCATGGAGCCAACGTGTGCCTGCGCGCTGAACGCCTCGTCCGGGGGAAAGCGGCGATCCTCCTGAAGCAGGCTAGTGATGTCCGTGGTCGTCATGATGGCCCTCCGTCGTGATGTTGCAACGATCAGTTGCGCACATCATACCACTCCACGGAGGGATCAAACGGCTCAGGCGAGGCTTGTCCGGAGGCGCGCGACCAGGGGCACATCGGCAGGGGCGAAGACGTAATCGTCGAGTTCGGCGGCACTCACCCAGGCGAGGGCATGGCACTCGATCGCCTGGGGCTCGCCCGAGACGAGAGTGGCCCAGTAGCAGGTCAGATGGATGCGGCGGCCGCCGTAGTCGTGCAGCACGTCGCCGAAGCGCGCACCGACCGAAATCTCGGCGGCGAGCTCCTCGCGGATCTCGCGGGCGAGGCATGCTTCGGGGGCCTCGCCGGGCTCCACCTTGCCGCCGGGGAACTCCCACAAGAGGGCCTCGTGCTTGCCCGGGGGCCGCTGGGCGATGAGGACGCGATCGCCGCGCCGGATGATGGCGCCGACCACTTCGATGGCTGGGGTCAAGAGAGCCTCCCTCGTGCAGGATCCGCCCCCTCACTGTAACGTGCGCTACTTAAGCCTGCAAGGAAGTGCTAGAATCGCAACGCACCCACCAGGAGGACACTCATGCGCCGTCGCATCCCCCTCGTCACCCTTGCCGCGCTCTCCCTGACGCTCGCGGGCACCATCCCGGCGCGCGCCGCCGATCCCGCCAAGGTCGTGCTCATCTCCCTCGACGGTGGCGGCGAGCGCTTCCTCGAAAAGCTGGTGGCCTCCGGCAAGATGCCGAACCTTGCGGCCATCAAGCGCAACGGCGTCCAGGCGGATTACGCCCTCACCAACTACCCCAGCAAGACGGCAGCAGGCCACGCCTCGCTCTGGACAGGCGCCTACGGCAACATCAGCGGCATCACGGGCAACGAGATCCCCCTGCAACCCGCCCACGCGTACACCATCCTGGAGCACCAGCGCGGCTTCGAGAGCACCGCGCTCTTGGCCGAGCCCCTCTGGGTCGCCGCGGCGCGCGCGGGCAAGCGGACCCTGGCCGTCCAGGCCACCCACCTGACGCCTTTCGAGACCTACGGCCCCAAGGGGCGCTTCGGCGGGGCGGACGCCGAGCGCATGACCTTCTTCGACGGCTACACCGGCAAGATCGCCCCCGAGTGGGTCCTGGACTCGACGGCCTCCTTCAAGCCCGCCGTCGGCTGGAAGGACCTGCCCGTCAGCCGCGAGGCCCCCTACGAGATCGCGCTGCCGGTCGGCCCCACCACGCTCTACGGCGTGATCTACAACGACCCGACCGACCCGGTCCAGGGCTACGACACCCTGCAGATCCGGCCCAGCAAGGACAGCGCGCGCGGAGCGGTGCTGGTCAAGGCCGGCGCCCCCAACATGGGATCGACCGAGCAGTTCAGCCTTCCTGTCCCGGTGAGCGTGGGCAACGTCACCCCCACCGTGCGCTTCAGGCTCTTCGAGCTTTCGCCCAACGGCGCCTCGCTGCTCCTCTATCGCACGCCGCTGGCCATGGACAACAGCAACCGGCCCGAGCTCGCCGCGGAGTGGGCCCAACGCACCGGCGGCTTCGTGCCCAAGGGGGCCGAGGACCTCTACGCACATGGCAAGCTTGGCCCCACCCTGATTGACGGCGGCACGGGCCTTGCCGAAGAGCGCCTGCTCGAAACCATCCGCCTTGCCATGGAGAGCCGGATCGCCAAGCTTCGCCACGGCGCCAAGGCCTATCCCTGGGATCTGCTCGTCAACTACGTTCCCTACCCCGATAGCGTCGAGCACATGTGGTACGGGCTCGCCGACAGCACCAGCACGGCCTACCGCCCCGACGTGGGGCCCAAGTTCTGGACCTACATGGAGACGGTCGCGGGCTACGTGGACGAGTTCCTGGGGGCGGCCCGCCAGGTGGCGGGCGATCGCGGCGTGATCGCCGTGGTCAGCGACCACGGCATGGAAGGGCTCTCGCGCGACTTCTTGCCGAACGTCGCCCTGCGCAAGGCGGGGCTCTTGGCCGTGGACGCCAACGGCAAGGTGGACCTCTCGCGGACCAAGGCCATGTACCCGCCGAGCGACGGGGCCTGCGTGGTCATCAACTCGGTACGTCGCAAGGGCGGGATCGTAAAGCCAGAAGAAGAGGCCGCCGTCCTCGAACAGGTCATCACGACCCTGCGCGAGGCGCGGGATCCCAAGAGCAACCGGCCGATCGTGACGGGCTTCTACCCCACCCGTGAGGCCGATCCCGCGCTCGGCCTCGGCGGCCCGAACGGCGGCGACCTCTACCTGGACCTGATGCCCGGTGTGTACTTCAGCGCGGCCCACCAGGGCGACGCGCTCTTCGTGGACCGTCACCCGTTCGCAAGCGGCGGCCACGTCTTCAACCCGAGCCGAGCCTCCATGCACGCCGTCTGCTACATGGCGGGCCCCGGCCTGAAGAAGGGCGTCATGCTCCCCCCCATCCGGACCATCGACGTGGCGCCGACGCTTGCCAAGCTCATGGGCATCCCCGCTCCGGCCCAGGCGACGGGCAGGGTCCTTACCGAGGCACTCTCGAACTAAGGCTAAAGGGATCCAGAAGGTGACTGATAATCACTAGAGCGACGGTTTTAGTTCAACACGCGGAACTAGAAGCCGAAGGGTCTCGGGAAATCCCGTGACCCTTCGGCTTTTGAAGCCTCGGCCTTGTTACAAGCGGCTTACTCACGCCCGCCTGGTGCTTGTTGGGCGCAAACGTGAGCCGCTTTGCTTTGCACATTCCGATTGCGACCAGCAGCGCTGGGTCACCAGCAACCACCGGTGATCCAGCGCTGCTGTAGTTCGTTGAGAGCATCGAATAACCGCGATTTTTATGCGTTCAACAACACAAGACGCCTTTCGGGGGTCTTAGCACATGGTTCCTCCCTCCTTGGTTTGAGAGGCGAGGAGTTTTGTGGCGCTAAGGAGTTTTTAATACTGACGCACTATATTTTCTTCTGCGTGATAATCGGAGCGAAATTTCCGAGGGGGAAAATCACCCGGTGGAAACCCCCTTCAAATGCAACGATAGCTGAGCATTCAGCAGAAGAGAATCGACGGATAAACGACAAGTTGCTCTCACAAGGCAAGAAAGCACCGGGGGAGTTGGACGATTTCGATGCGCGAACAAATTGAACGAGCGACGCTCACCTATGCCCCGTTCGGTCTCGGGATCATTTTGCTACTGCCGGTGACAAGCCTCGCAGCAAGGGCCGTGACTGAACCCGAACTCGGTACAAGCCACGATCTCCTTTCGCTCGTACCCTGCGATCGCCACTGGTTGCTCCCTGCCTGGGCGCTCGCCGCCGAGTGCAGCTGGACGGAAGAGGGGCAACTCTATCAACATCGGGGGATCCGCCATGCGCTTCGTCACCTTGGCTGATCCGCAGTTATGGTTCGCCTTCGACGCGGGGCTTCTCTCCTTCGGCCTCGTCCTGCTGCTTGCGTTCACCCTGGCGGTCCTGCGCCTACGTCTGCTCCTGGCTAGCCGTCGACGCCGGCGCTTTCTGAACCGCTGGCGCCCCTTGATCATGCGGCACCTCGTGGGATTGTCCGTTGATTTCCCCCCCATGATGCCCGCGGACTGGCATACCTTCTTCGCTTACTGGAACTACTTGCACGAGTCTTTGCGTGGCGACGCGAAGGGGCGCCTCAACCAAGTGGCCCGCGCGGTGGGGGCGGATCGTGAAGCACGGCGGATGCTCAGAAGCAGAGGCGTTCGCGATCGCCTCATGGCCACCCTCACGCTCGGCAACCTGCGCGAGCCCTCGGCATGGAAGGAACTCGACTCCTTCGTAACCAGCGACAACAGCTTCTTGGCGCTGACGGCGATGCGTGCCTTGGTCCAGATCGACTCCAAGGCTGCAATTCCCATCCTGCTCTCCCAGCTCAACCGTCGCAAACACTGGTCGCTCACCAAGATCGCGCGCATGCTCCGCGAAGCGGGCGAAGAGGCATTCGTCGAGCCCCTGCTCGAAGCCGCATCGCTCGCGCCCAGGGAATCGGCGTCGCGCTTGATCCACCTGCTGACGGCCCTTCACTGCACCGCTGCGCTGCCCGACATCCGCCAACTACTCGCGACCACGACCGACGCAGGGATCATCGTCGACTGTTTGACGATGATGAGCGCCGAGTCCGACCGACCACTTGTCCGCAGGCACCTCGCCCACGACTCGGGAACGGTCCGGGCCCAGGCGGCACTCGCGCTGGGACGGATTGGAATCCCCGGAGACGAAATTCCGCTCGTCGCATTGCTTGACGATCCCGACTGGTGGGTCCGCTATCGTGCCGCCCAGGCCCTTGCCGAGTTACCTTTCCTTGAGCGGCACGCGCTGGAACTCCTTCAAGCCGATCTGCGCGATCCAGACTCGCGAAACATTGTTGGGCAGGTCCTCGCAGAAAGGGACGCGGCGTGAGCTTCCTGCTGTCTGCGCTCGCCACGGCCATTCAAACAGTGGTCATCTGGTACTTCGTCGGGCTGAACGTCTGCTATCTGGTGCTGAACCTCCTTGCACTTCACAAGTTGAACCGGACCGAGCAGCGTCGTGACCTCGACGAGTTGCCGCCTCTTTTCTTGGGGCTCGAGCCTCCGATCAGCATCCTGGTGCCTGCCTACAACGAAGCGCTTATCATTACCACGACCGTTCGCTCGCTGCTCCAGCTCAACTACTCGGAGTACGAGATCCTCATCGTCAACGATGGATCGGGGGATGGCACCCTGGAGGAGCTCACCCGCGAATTTGCCTTGCAGCCCTTTCCTGAGGCCTTCCACGATGTTCTGAAGACCCGGCCGGTCCGCGGGGTCTATCATTCGAAAACGCATCCCAAGATTCGCGTCATCGACAAGGAGAACGGCGGCAAGGCAGATGCCTTGAATTCAGGGATCAACTTGGCCCGCTACCCGCTGTTCTGCGTAGTAGACGCCGACTCCATCCTGCAGCGCGACAGCCTGCAACGCGTGGTGCAACCGTTCATCGAGGATCCGGCGACCGTCGCTGCCGGCGGCACGATCCGGATCGCGAACGGCTGCAAGGTGGAAAGCGGCTTTCTCGCGAAGCCGGGCCTGCCGCGCAATTACCTGGCCCGGTTCCAGGTGATCGAGTACCTTCGCGCGTTCCTCTTCGGGCGCCTCGGCTGGGCCTCGCTCAATGCCTTGATGATCGTCTCCGGCGCCTTCGGTCTATTCAACAAGGATCGGGTTGTCGAGGCCGGGGGCTATCGCACCGACTCCATCGGAGAGGACATGGAGCTTATCGTGCGCCTGCACCGGAAGCTGAAATTGGCGGGAATCCCTTACCGCATCACCTTCCTCCCCGATCCGCTCTGCTGGACTGAGGTTCCCGAAGACCTAAAGACCCTGAAGAACCAACGGATACGCTGGCAGCGAGGTCTCGGCGAGAGCCTGCTGAATAATCGCCAGCTCCTATTTCACCCCAAGGCCGGCGCCATCGGATGGATAGCCTTCCCATTCCTCCTCTTTTTCGAGTGGCTGGGGCCGGTGATCGAACTCACCGGCGCGGCCTTCATGGTCGTTGGCTTCTGGCAGGGGACCATCTCCTACGTGGCGCTTGGCGTTTACCTCTTCGTGTCGTTGGGCCTCGGCATCTTACTGTCCGTGAACGCCATCCTGCTGGAGGAGATCTCTTTCCACCTCTACCCTAGCTTCCTGCACCTCCTGATTCTGATGGGGTTCATCCTGGCGGAGAGCCTTGGCTATCGCCAGCTGAACCTGGTATGGCGCCTGATGGGCATCTTCCAGTTCCTGGTGGGAAACAGGGCGAAGTGGGGCGAGATGAAGCGGCGCGGTAGCTGGACCTAGGGGTGGTGAGGTGGCTACGGAGCTTTTTTCGTTTCAGGGGCGACAGATCAAGCCGAAGAGTGACCTACAGCCAAAAGTAGCGTCAGTTATATCTTCGTCCTCACTGCCTCAGTTCGGTTCCGAGGGATCAGAGGGCAAGGTAAACCAGAAGGTGCTACCCTCTCCCGGCGCACTCCGGACGCCGATCTCGCCTCCATGGGCTTCGACGATGCTCTTGCAGACGCTCAAGCCGAGACCGAACCCACCACGCTTCTTCCCGGCCTCCTGCTGGTAGAAGGGAAGAAAGAGGCTCGCGCTTGTCGCCGCGTCGATGCCCTCCCCCAGATCCGAGACCTCGGTTCGGACGATTCGCGCCTCGTGGGTCAGGCGTACTTTGACCGTGCCCGAGGCGGGGCTGAACTTGATGGCGTTGTCGATCAGGTTCGCGAACACCCGGGCGATACGCGGTGCATCGAGCGAGACGATGAGCGGATCGGCGGGCAGTTCCATCCGGATGTCGACCTCGGCGGCTCTGGCCCGGGGCGTCATCTCCGCCACGATTTCCGAGACGAGTTCGCTGAGATCACCTTCAACTGGCAGGATCTCGATCGTGCCTTCCTCGAGCCGCGCGAAATCCAGCATGTCCTCCACCATACGGTTCATCCGGTCGGCCAGACGCTGGATCTGGCGCAGCCCCTCGGCGGGCTTGATCCCGAGCGCCTCGCGCTCGTCATCGAGGAGCTCGGCATGCCCCTTGATCGACGTGAGCGGGTTTCGCAGATCGTGGACGATCGCGCTGATGAAGCGCGCCTTGAGGCGATCAAGCGAATGAAGCTTGCGATTCTCCGCTTCGAGCATCTCGCGGAGCTGTTCTCGCTGAGAAATATCGCGAAAGGAGAAGACCGCCCCCAGGATTTCCGCGTCCGCCACGACCGGCGAAGCGGTGTATTCGATCGGCAACCAGTGGCCGTCCTTGTGCCAGATGAGCTCGTCGTCGCCGTGGCGGGTGCAGCCGTCCTTGATCGTTCTGTAGAGGGGGCACTCTTCCCGTTGGTAGGGCGCACCGTCCTTGTGCGTGTGGTGAATCAGGGCATGCCCATCCTTGCCGACGAGCTCTGCGGCCGAATAGCCAATGAGACGCTCGGCGGCCGGATTGAGAAACATCACGTTACCGCTCGTGTCCAGGCCGTAGATGCCGTCCCCGACCGCATCCAGGATGAGCTGGGTCAGGGCCCGCTGCCGGATGAGCTCCGCGCCTTGATTGATGAGTTCGCCTTCGACGCTACCCTGGTGTTGCTGCAACTCGCCAAGGTCATGCTTGAGGGATTCGAGTTGAGCGATGAGTTCCGAAATGCGCGCTTCATGTGACATCGTCTTGCCTCGTATTGCGTCAAGCATAACACGAGCGCTATTCCATCGTTTTCATTCCTCGTGCATCTTATCCGCCTGGCCATGGCGCAGCAACATGCTCTCGACACCTGCTCCGGCATCGACCCGACAACAAAGCTCATGGGCATCCCCGCCCCGGCCCAAGCGACGGGCCAGATCCTGACCTAGGCCCTCTCGAACTGAGGCGATAAGGCCCCGAAACCGACCGCCTCCCGCTTTGCCCGTGGGAAACGGGCAGGTTCCCTCCCGGAAGCGCCCAGCCCTACCGGTTCAGGCCAAGTGCTATGATGACGCTACGATGCTGACGCTCCAGGGCATCCGACTCGAAGTGGCATGTAGATATACCTGGTTAGAAAGCGAGCGGCACGCATGCGGATCCATCTGAACTTCGCGAGATGGATGAATCTGCGCAGCGTCAAGACGAAGATCACGCTACGGGTCGGCGCCGCTGTCAGCCTGCTTATCCTGGCGCTCATCGTGGTGGTCGGCCTCTACGTTCTGCCGACCAAGGTCCAGGACACGATTCGCTACAGCCAGAGCACCGTCTCCACCTTGGCCGAGCAGATCGCGGCGACCAACAACGAGTCGCTCACGCTGGCCAGAAGCTTGACGGTCTACCAGCAGTCGGTCGGATTCGGCCGCCGAGACGAGACCATCCGGTATCTCCATGACCTGAAAGCTGCCCACCCGCATCATTTCGGTACCTGGGTCCTGTATGCCCCCAACGCGGATGGGCAAGACCGCCAATGGATCGGTAAACCCGGCGGGGATCCCAAGACCGGGCGCTTTCTGCCGTTTTGGAATCCGGGCCCCACGGGACTGGAGCTTGGCGTCGCAAGCGATGTGGAGACCCTCGGCATCGGGCTGTGGTCGACCTTGAAGCAGCAAAAGCGATGCCTGGTCACGGAGCCGTATTTCTACAACAACGAGTTGCAGTGCTCCTACGGCTGCCCCATCCTGATCGACGGCCAGTTCAAAGGGATCGCGGGGGTCGATCGCAGCTTGGCCCTTTTCGACCGCAAATTGCGGAACAGCAAGCCCTTCGCGTCGGCCATGTTCGTCATGCTGAGCCCCCAGGGGCGCTACCTGACGGCTCCCGAAGAGCGGCTGCTGACGCGATCGCTCACCGAGTTCCCCGATCAAGCGCGCGTCTTCCAGGGCCTGGTGGGGGCCACCCAACCCGGCTTCCAGGTCGTGACGAACCCCTTCAACCATCAGCGGAGCTGGATGTTCTCGGTCCCGATTCAACCGGGTGGCTGGACGCTCGCCATGCTGGTGGATCGCGCCGAGATCCTGGCGCCCGTTCATCACCTGCTACAGCTGCTCGTCATCATCGGAACGCTCGGGCTGGCCCTGATCGCGCTTCTGCTCTATTCGCTCATCGCTGCGACCATCCAGCCCATTTCGGGCTTGGCCAAAGCCGGCCTGGCCATCTCGGAGGGGGATATCGAGACCCTCCAGGAGGTTCTTCCCCAGGCGGAGCATATCAAGGGCGAGGATGAGTTTGCGCGGATGGCGAACGCCTTTCAGGAGGCCCGGCGCTATCTGGTATCCATGTCCGAAGCGTTCGAGCGCATTGCGCAGGGCGACCTCCAGGTCACCATTTCACCGCGAGGGCCTCATGACCGGTTTGGCCAGGCACTAAAACAGTATGTTCAAACGATCTCCGATACCATCCAGCAGCTCGAGACCAAGCGCAACGAGCTGTTCCTGGCCAACCAGGACATGGAGGCGACCGTCGAGAATCTGCGGCGGCTCGATCAGTTGCGGGCCAGCTTCTTGAACATCATCAGCCACGATCTGCGGATCCCTATTACCGCCATCATGGGGTACGCCGAGCTGCTCCAGGAAATGGATTCATCCTCGAGTGAGACCAAGGACGCGTACGTGGCCCAGATTCTCGCCGCGTGCGCCCAGATGCAAACGATGCTTGAAGAGTTGCTCGAGTATGCCCGCCTCCAGACCGGGCGCATCAAGCTAGACCTTGCCCCGGTCGATGTCGCCGAAGCCCTTTCCGCAATCGTGGCCTTCTTCCACCCGCTTGCCGAACAGAAGGGCCTCCGCATCGGCGCTTCAATCCCGCCCGACTTGCCCTTGATCCTGGTTGATCCCGACCGCTTCCAGCAGATCATGAACAACGTCGTCTCGAATGCGATAAAGTACACACCGGCCGGTGGGGAGGTCGCCCTTCGGGCCTCGGTTGATGGTCGTTACGTCGCTGTCGAGGTTCAGGACACTGGCATCGGCCTCACCGAAGAGGATAAGCGGCACCTCTTCGAGCAGTTCTACCGTTCGGCGCGGCCAGAAGTACAGCAGGAGAAGGGCAGCGGCATCGGTCTCGCCTACGTGAAAGGGATTCTCGAAGCCCAAGGCGGCCGCATCGAGGTCGCAAGCAGCGAAGGCACAGGGGCCACCTTCCGGATCTTCCTGCCCCAGTCGCCGCCGTCCCAATAACCGACACATCTATCGCTCGAAATAATTTTCGGTTATGAAAGGATCGCCCGCTTGAAATCCCTTCCCCACCAACAAACCATCAACATTGGCAACACCAAGCTTGAATTTACAAGGTCCGGAACGGGCTCGCCTACCATTGTTCTGATAAACGGCTCGGGCGGCCCGATTGAAGGGTGGTATCGAGTATTTACCGAGCTGGAGACACTGGGGACCGTCTTCGCCTATAACCGGCCCGGCATCGGCAAGAGCAGCAAGCCAACGTCGCCTCAAACTGGGGAAGTAATGGTCGAGACGCTCCGCGCCCTCTTGCATGCGGCCGAACTCCCGCCGCCGTACCTTTTGGTCGCCCATTCGCTGGGCGGTCTCGTTGCCAATCTCTTCGCCCGCCATTACCCGAGCGACGTGATGGGAATGGTGCTACTGGATGCCACCGCCCCGGCGGACATCGACGTCATGGCGGCATGCGAATCACCCCTGCAGCGATTTTTGAAGAGCACACTCGATTTGGTGCTTGGGAAGGATACGCACGGCGAAACCACCCATGTCCGGCGTACGGTCGAGCTCATCGATCAGGCGCCGTCGTTCCCAGACCTGCCGCTTCTCGTCGTGACAGGGGGCAAACCGGCGATGTCGTGGCTTACCCCAAAACAAGCCCTGGAGGCACGCGCAGAGCATCAACGCCAATTGGCGTCGATCTCACCAAGAGGTAAGCAAGTTGTTGCCGCAAAAAGCGGCCATTTCCCGCAACTATCCGAGCCAGAAGTGGTAGTCCAAGCCGTGCGCGATGCGATTGAATTGGCAAGCATCGGCAGGAACTCGTAGCGGCATCTTTTTAGCGCCGATACGCACCAGCGGCTGCGAGTTTACTCCCCAGCCGAGGGCAACCAGCCTCGGCTCAGGTAATCCCCCAGCGTGAGGGAGAACAGGATGAAGAGCCAATAAAGGCCGGCACCGGCGACGAGGCGCGGAAGGCTCCGGCTGAAGCGCAGCTCCATGAAGAACGCGACGATCAAGGCCGCCTTTCCGAGCGCGATCGCCAAAGACGCCAGCGTGTTGAAGGGCCCAAGAGATAGCCGAGAGATGCCGAAGGTCAAGAGCAGCAAAGCCATGAGCGCCAGGTAGACCCACACCAGGAGCCGACGCGAGACGATTGATCCCATCCTCAATGCCTCCCCTGTAGGTAGATCAGCGGATACAGGAAGACCCACACCACATCGACGAAGTGCCAGTAAAGGCCACCAAGCACGACCGGGACGTGCCGCTCGGCGCTGAAGCGGCCGCGCCATGCCATGACGGCGAGTACCGCCACCAGGACGATACCGATCGTCAGGTGCACGGCATGAAGCCCCGTCATGATGTAGTAGAGCACGTAGAACATCTGCGCTCCGGCCGCCTCTGGGCCCGTGATGGCGAAGCCGGGTCCGGGCACCAGGTGCGCAAGGAAGTCCTTCCAATACTCGAGCCCTTTGAGCCCCACGAAGACGGCACCGAGCAAGGCCGTCAGGACGAGCCAGAGCATCGACAGGCGGCGTGTCCCCGCCTTCGCGGCAAGCAGCCCCAAGGCCATGCACAGACTACTCGTGAGCAGCACCGCCGTGTTGAGCGTCCCGATGAGCAGATCCGTCCGGGCGCTCGCTGCCGCAAAGCCTGCGGGAAAACGCAGGTGATAAACCGTGTAGCCAAGGAACAACCCGCCGAAGAGCATCAGCTCCGTACTGAGGAAGATCCACATGCCGAGTTCGTCGGCGCTCTGTTGCTGCTCGAGGTCGTCGAACTGGGACGCCAGCGAGGATGGGTCGTCAGCCATTTACAGCCTCCTCGGGATCGTAGGCGTAGGGATCTTCGGTGACCACCGGCGTCTCGAAGAAGTTCTCGCGCGGGGGCGGCGAGGAGACCTGCCATTCGAGACCCTTGGCCGCCCAGGGGTTCGGACCTGCGACGCGCCCGTACTTGAGTGACCAGAGCAAGTAGAACAGGGGCATCAGGTAGCCCACCGCGAGGATCGTCGCCCCGGCGGACGAGAGCACGTTCAGCACCTGGAACTCGGGCGGATAGATGTGGTACCGGCGCGGCATGCCAAGGTACCCCAGGATGAACTGGGGGAAGAAGGTGAGGTTGAAGCCCACGAAGAGGATCACCGCCGCGAACTTCCCCAAGAGCTCGGAGTACATGCGCCCCGTCATCTTGGGCCACCAGAAGTGGATTCCGCCCAGATAGGCCGCCACCATCCCCCCCACCATGATGTAGTGGAAGTGGGCGATGACGAAGTAGGTGTCGTGGACGTGGACGTCCACCGCGAGCGCCGCCAGAAAGAGGCCCGTCAAGCCGCCAAGCAAAAAGAGGCCGATGAACCCCAGCATGTAGAGCATCGGGGTCTCGAAGGAGATGCTGCCCCGCCGCAGGGTGGCCGTCCAGTTGAAGACCTTGATGGCCGATGGCACCGCCACCAGGTAGCTCAAGAGCGAGAAGCTCAGGCTGGAATAGACAGACTGGCCGCTCACGAACATGTGGTGGCCCCACACCAGGAAGCCAAAGAAGGCGATCGCCAGGCTCGAATAGGCGATGAACTTGTAGCCGAAGATCCGCTTGCGGGAAAAGCAGGTGATGACCTCGTTCACCACCCCCATGCCGGGCAGGATCATGATGTAGACGGCCGGGTGCGAATAGAACCAGAACAGGTGCTGGAAGAGCAGCGGGTCTCCACCCAAGGCGGGATCGAAGATGCCGACGCCAAAGACGCGCTCGACGGCGAGCAGCACGAGGGTGATGGCGAGGACCGGAGTCGCGAGCACCAGGATGACGCTCGTCGCGTACAGCGCCCAGACGAAGAGCGGCAGCCGATACCAGGTGAGGCCGGGCGCGCGCATCATGTGGGTGGTGACGATGAAGTTGAGGCCCGTCAGGATCGAGGAGAACCCCACGATGAAGACGCCGAAGACCGTCGCGATCACATGCGAGTTGCTGAACATGCTGCTGTAGGGCGTATAGAAGGTCCAGCCCGTGTCCACGCCGCCGCTGACCATTGCCGCCATCGTGAAGAGGCCGCCCCCGATGTACAGGTACCAGCTAAGCAAGTTCAAGCGCGGAAATGCCAGGTCCTTGGCGCCGATCATCAGTGGCAGCAAGAAGTTGCCAAGCACCGTCGGGATCGAGGGAATGAGGAAGAACCAGACCATCACCACACCGTGCAGGCTAAACATGCGGTTATAGGTCTCGGCATCGAGCATCCCCGTCGAGGGCGTGGCCAACTCGAAGCGAATGAGGGTCGCTGCGGCCCCACCGACCATGAAGAACAGGGTGAGGGTCACCATGTAGAGCCAGGCGATCCGCTTGTGATCGGTCGTCAAAAGCCAGGAGCGGACCGTCGTGCCGGCGTTGAGGTAGTCGTGCTCGGGGAGCCTCGGCTCCATGCTCATGGGCGGCTCCTTTCCTCGCCTTTCAGGCTCTTGAGATAAGCGACCAACTGCAACACCTCCGCTTCGCCGATCTGGCCTCGGTAGCTCGGCATGATGGGCGCGTAGCCCGCCACGACTTCGGAGGCTGGCAAGAGGATGGAATCGCGCAGGTAGCGCTCGTCAGCCGTGGTGAAGCCCCCAGTGCTCAAGGGGACCGGCTTGCCGTACAGCCCCACGAGATCGGGCGCGCGCACTGCCGCGTTCGGACCGTGGCACCCCGCGCACCCCAGCTGGGTGAAGAGGCGCGCGCCCGCCTCAGCCATGGTCTCCGGAGGCTCGCCCTCCGCGAGCCAGCGCCCGTAGTCTTCGGGGGCCATGACCACCACCCACCCGCCCATGGAGGCGTGTTCGGTGCCGCAGAACTGCGAGCAGAAAAAGCGGTAGCGCCCTTCCTTGGTCGCATTGAACCAGAGGGTCAGATAGCGAGCGGGGAGCACGTCCTGCTTGAGACGGAACGCCGGCACGAACAGGTCGTGAATGACGTCCTGAGAGATCATCGTGAGCTTGATAGGCCTCCCCATGGGCACGTGGAGGGTGTTGATCTCGCGCTGGCCGCCGGGGTGCTCGAACTTCCACATCCACTGCTTGGCGACCACGGCGATCTCGAGGGCGTCGGCCGGCGGTCGCCGGATGTCGAAGTAGACGTTCGCCCCCCAGGCGAAGAGCAAGAGGAAGATCCCCATGGGCAAGACCGTCCAGGTGATCTCGAGCCCCAATGGGCGCTTGATACGGTGGGAGCGATCCGCAGACGAGCCTCGACGGTACTTGATCCCGAAGTAGACGATGGCGAAGGAGACCCCCACCACGATGATCGCGCTGAGCACGAGCAAGAGAAAGAAGATGGTATCCACGTGCCAGGCCATGCTCGAGGCCCGCTCGGGGAACAGGGGAAAGCTCATCATCCCTTGCCCTCCGTGGCGTGCCGGGCGCGCTTCTGGCGATCGCGCCGGGTCATGGCGAAAATGAAGGCCGCGAGCACCACCAGGGTCGCGATCGCCCCCAGTCTGAGCAGCTCCATGATCACCAGCCCGTAGCGGCCCGTGACGGGGTCGTAGCGATAGCAGCGCAGGAGCACATGGTCGATCGGCGTCCCGATGCGCTCGGCGGAAGCCTCCACGAGGCCCAGGCGCAGATCCCGCGGGGCGTACTCGATCCCGAAGAAGTAACGCGCGATCGCTCCGTTCGGGGTCAAGAGGGCGATCGCGCTCGGATGAGCATACTGGCGCGTCTCGGGGTCGTAGGCGTAATGGAAGCCGAGCGCATCGGCCAGTGCCCGGATCGACGGCTGCGCGCCGGTCAGGAAGTGCCAGCCCTGTTCGGCGCCCGGGCGATCGTAACGCCTGAGGTAGGTGCGCTTCTTGGCCGCGGCGAGGTCGGGAGTCTCGTCGGGATTGATGCTCACCGACAGCACCGTGAAATCCCGCCCCACCCGGAGGGACTGCGCCTGCAAGCTCTTGACCAGCCCGTTCAGGATGTGGGTGCAGAGGTTCGGGCACTCGAAGTAGACCAACGAGACGATCGTAGGCTTGGCGCCCAGGTACGCGTCGAGCCTGACCGGTTTTCCCGCCTCGTCGCGGAATTCGAGCGCGGGCGAGACGGATTGCCCGAGCCGCTGCTCGACGCGCACGCCTTGCAGCGCCTCTTGCGCCGGGCGATGGGCGCTGGCGGGCAGCGAAAAGAGGATGGCGAACAGCGCCGGCACGCACGCGCTAGCGTTCATGTTCCGCCCTCACGGGGAGGCCCCTGGAGGCCACCAGCTCCATCGCTCGATCGATTGGAATCCGAATGGTCCCCGTCGTACGATCCACCCACCCGTACCCATTCAGCAGTTGCTCCTCGCTCTCGCGAAAGCGCGCAAGCGTCTCGCCACTCTCTCGCCTCACACCCGGCGCCGGAAAACGAGGCTCTGCCGGCTTGAGCGGCACGATCGGCCCCTTTCGCTGCATCTGGACCTGCACGTCGTGCCAGAACAGGGCGAGGAGCGCCAGGCCGATCAAGCCGAAGCAAACGGTGAACCAGAACGCGACCCGCCCCACGGCCCGAGCGTTGACGTCCCGGGTCTCGTGTCCCTTCCGCTCAGCCATGGCCCACCACCTCTCGCGCTTCCTCGATCAAGAGCGGACGCCGCCTCAGGTGCCATCCGAAGCCCCCGAGCCAGAGAGCTCCGAGCACGATCGGCAGGACGATATCCCAGCCGCTCACGTGTGGCCCCTGCGGGAAGAAGGCCGGCAGCACCAGCCAGTAGACCTCGAACAGGTGGGTCCCCAAGAGCCCGAGGGCAAGCCCCCCCAAGGCGAGGGGACGACGCTTGAAGGCCCTGAAAAGGAGCAGCCCCGTGGGCAAGGCGAATTGCAGCACGATCAGGCCGATGGCGATGCCGACCCAGGCACCCGCCGTTCGGCGCAGGACCCAGAGATTCTCCTCGGGCAGATTGCCCATCCAGATGATCAGGTACTGCATGAAGGCGAGGTACGCCCACGTCATGACCGCCGTCAGCAGCAGGTTCCCCATGTCGTTGAAGCGACCAGCGAGATCCGCCACGCGACGAATCGGCTCTCTGAGCGAGAGGCGCGAAAAGACCGCAACGGCGAACGAAAAGCCCGCGAGCAACTGCCCGACGCCGATCAAAAGCCCGTAAATCGACGAGGCCCACCGGGGTTCATCCAGCGACATGATCCAATCGATCGCAGCGAATGAAACGGTGAAAGCGCACAGGATCAATCCTACCGCGCTGACGCGATACGCCCTGACGGGCGTCTCACGGGTCAAGCGCCAGGCCAGGCCGATCCAAACGGCGAAATAGACCACGCTGCGCCCCACGAAGAAAATCGGGTTCAAGTAACCCGTCTGATGCTGCACCTCAGCGCCGGGTTGCGCCCAGGGATAGAGCAGACCGATGCCGAAGCAAATGGGCAAGAAGCAGAGGGCGAGCAAAGGAATGGTCCGGCTTGCGGCCTCCAGGATGGGGCGCAGCAGCAGGCCCCAGCGGCCACCCGTGAGGTGATGGATCAACAGGAGGAGCAGGCAGCCGAGTGCAATCCCCCACCAGAAGAGGAAGGCGAACAGGTACGAGGCGAGAAAACGCGTCACGTCCACCCCTCACCGCCCTTCCAGGCGCAGGCGCTCAGCGGCTGGCGCATCGGCGAGCGACGCACGCTGGCTGAGCTGCAGGGCGCGCAGATAGGCGGCGACGGCCCAGCGATCCTCGGCCGAGACACGCGAGGCGTACGAGAACATGGTCCCGTAGCCCAGGGCCATGACCTGGACGAAATGACCGGCAGGCGCCTGGATCAAGCGGGGCTCGTGCAGCGAGGGCGGATGGGTGAAACCCCGCTGCACGATCATGCCGTTGCCGTATCCCGTGCGATCGTGACAGGGGGCGCAGTAGATTTCGAAGCGTTCGCGCCCACGCTCGAGCACGGAGCGGGTGATGGGGAAAGGAAAGGCATCAACGGCCTTCCCCCCGACGAGGCCCATCTGAAAATAGGCGTCGGGCCGTTTTTCGCCGCGCGGCACGGTCCCTGCGACCAGCGGGCGTGCGGCTTGCTCGTTCGAGAAGAAGTCGCTGCTCGCGAGCGGCCGGTATTTGGGCTGGTGCGCCATCTGCTGCTGGCACCCCACGAGCGCCACCCCGAGGGGCGCGACAAGCCAGCGCAACCTACGCCTAGCACGCCACATCGGCCACGTCCTTCGGGTTCAGGGATTCGAGGAAGCGCCGTGTCGCATCCTTCTCGAATCGGGGATCCCGCGCCTCGACGCAGAGGAAGAAGCGATCGAGGGTGGCGCGCTCGAAGCCGGGCGCGTCGAAGACCGGATGGTGCGGGCGGGGCAGGCCGTTGGCCGCCAGCATCCCGAAGACCGCCACCAAGGCCGCCGCGAGGATCGTCAGCTCGAACGTGATCGGCACGAACGCGGGCCAGCTGTTCGCAGGGCGGCCGCCCACGTCGTAGGGGTAGTTGTGGACCATCGAAAAGTACTGCAAGCCGAAGCCACCCAAGCCTCCGCAGAGGCCGCCGATCAGCACCCAGAGGGGCAGGCGGCTCTGGGCACTGCCGATGGCCTCGGCCAGGCCTTCGACCGGATAGGGCGTGAAGGCATCCAGGCACCTGTACCCCGCTTCGCGGGTGCGCCGGGCGGCTTCGAGCACCGCTTCCGGGGTCTCGAAGGAGGCCATGAGGCCGTAGAGGGCTTGCGTGCTCATCGGCTTCCCTCCTCGATGACGAGCTTCTGCACCTCCGAGATGGAGATCACGGGCAAGAGCCGGATGAACACGAAGAAGAGGAAAAAGAACAGGCCCACGGTGCCGAAGAGCGTCGCCCAGTCCCAGACGGTGGGGTAGTACATGGCCCAGCTCGACGGCAAGAAGTCGTGGTGCAGGCTCGTGATCACGATCATGACCCGCTCCATCCACATCCCGAGGTTGGCGACGAGCGCGATCGCAAAGAGCCAGGCCGGATTCGCCCGCACCCGCGCCGACCACAGCAGCTGGATGACGGCCACGTTGCAGACCATCACCGCCCAGAAGAGGGGTGCGTACGCCCCCGCCATCCGATCGACCATCAGGGACCAGTCATAGGGGTTGCCGCCGTACCAGGCCGTGAAGACCTCCATCACGTAGCTGTAATCGACCATCAGCCCGGTCGCAAGCATCATCTTGGCGAGCAAATCCACGTGCCGCGCGGTGATCAAGCCTTTGAGACCATAGGCGGCGCGCAGCGGGATGAGCAGCGTCAGGACCATGGCAAAGCCCGAGAAGACCGCCCCCGCCACGAAGTACGGCGGGAAGATCGTCGAGTGCCAGCCGGGGACGATGGCCGAGGTGAAGTCGAGGCTGACGATGGAGTGGACCGAGATGACCAGCGGTGTCGCGAGCCCCGCGAGGAGGAGGTAGGCCGTCTGGTGGCGTTGCCAGTGGCGGGCGGATCCGCGCCAGCCCAGCGCGAGCACCCCAAAGGCCAAGCGCGGGAAGGGGTGCTGGGCGCGATCGCGCAAGGTCGCAAGGTCCGGCAGCAGGCCCACGTACCAGAAGAGCGCCGAAACCGTCAGGTAGGTCCCGACGGCGAAGAAATCCCACACCAGCGGGCTGCGGAACTGAGGCCAGAGCCACATGGTGTTGGGGTAGGGGATGAGCCAGTAGAAGAACCAGGGGCGCCCCAGGTGCAAGAGCGGAAACAGGGCCGCGCACAGCACGGCGAACAGGGTCATGGCCTCGGCGGATCGGTTGATCGAGGTCCGCCACTTCTGGCGCATCAGGAGCAAGAAGGCCGAGATCAACGTGCCCGCATGACCGATCCCGATCCACCAGACGAAGTTCCCGATGGCGAACCCCCAGGCGACGGGAATGTTGATCCCCCAGATCCCCACCCCCCGGTAGAAGAGCACCGAGACGGCGATCGCAAGCACCCCCAAGAGCAAGAAGGCGAGCCCAGCCCCCAGCAGCCACTCCCATGTGAGCGGCCGCTTCAAGACGAGATCGCTGATCTCGTCGGCGGCGCCGACCGGGGTGTACCCCGGTCCAACGAGCGGGGTTTTCTTTCGCGCGGGCTCGGGAGTGGCCATGGGCTACAGCGCCTCGATCGCGGGGTTGGGGTTGCGGAGCTTGGCCAGGTACGTCGTGCGCGGACGCGTGTTGAGCTCACCCAAGAGGGCGTAGTTGAGGGGTTCGGCCTTGCGCTTCGAGACCTCGCTCTGGGGGTCGTTGAGGTCCCCGAAGACGATGGCCCGGGTGGGACAGGTGGCCTGGCAGGCCGTCACCACCTCGCCGTCGCGGATGGGGCGCCCCTCGACCTTTGCCTCGATCCGCGCGGCGTTGATGCGCTGCACGCAGTATGTACACTTCTCCATCACGCCGCGGCTGCGCACGCTCACATCCGGGTTGCGCATGGGCTCCAGGCTCGGGGTCTTGAAGTCCGCATACTCCACGAAGTTGAAGCGCCGCACCTTGTAGGGACAGTTGTTCGAGCAATAGCGGGTGCCGATGCAGCGGTTGTAGGTCATGTCGTTGAGCCCCTCGGTGCTGTGCACCGTCGCAGCCGTGGGGCAGACCAGCTCGCACGGGGCCTTCTCGCAATGCATGCACGGCACCGGCTGGAACACCGTCTGCGGATCGTCCAGGGGCCCCTGGTAGTAGCGATCGACGCGCAGCCAGTGCATCTCGCGGTTTCGCTCGACCTGCTCCTTGCCGACGACAGGGACGTTGTTCTCAGCCTGACAAGCCGTCATGCAGGCGTTGCAGCCGATGCAGACGTTCAAGTCGATGGCCATCCCCCAGGCATGCCCTTCCGAGGCCTTCTCGGGGTACAGGCTCGTCAGGCGTAGCGGGTCGTCGTGGGCGAAGGCGGGGTCGGCGCGAAAGCCGTCGAGCGTCCCGGTCCGCACCGGCTCGCGCGCGGCCATGTCGTGGTGATGCTGGGTGCTCGCCAGCGCGTAGCGCTCGCCGGTCTTCTTCAGCTCCAGGCCGCCATCGGTCCAGGGCGCCTCGGCGGTTCGCAGCCGGTACGCGTCGAAGCCGATCCCCGTCCCGACCTTGCCGCTGCGCGTCCTGCCGTAGCCGAGCGGCAGGGTCACCGCCTCCGGCGCATGGCCCGGCATCACCCACACGGGCGCGCGCATGATCCGGCCCTTGTAACGCAGCTCGACCACGTCCCCGTTCGAAAGCGAGAGGCGTGCCGCCGTCTCGGGTGCTAGCAACGCCGCGTTGTCCCAGGTCAACAGGGTCAGCGGCTTGGGCAGCTCTTGAAGCCAGCCGTTGTTGGCGAATCGCCCATCGTAGACGGTCGGATCGGCGCGGAAGATCACCTCGAAGCCGCTCGTCTTGGCCAGGACGGGGCGCACGAGTCTCTCGGTCGCGACCTTGAGGCCCGCCTTGGGGGGCTCGGCCGTCCCTGGCAGCACCCCTGCTTGCAAGGCACGCGTCCAGAAGGTCTCAAAATCCGGGCCGGGGTGCCGGCGCTGCCACTCGCTACGCACGAACTGGAGGCCGTCTGCTCTCGGCGCGCCGTTGAGGACCCCGAGCACCTCGATGGCCGACTTCCCCCCGTAGAGAGGAGCGATGAGGGGCTGCACCAGCGAGACGGTCCCGTCGAAGGCGCGAACGTCTCCCCAGGCCTCCAGGTAGTGGGCCTCCGGCAGGTGCCAGTGGCACAAGGCCGAGGTCTCGTCCTCGTAGAGGCTCAGGTGCACGCTCTGGCGTACCTTCAGGAGGGCTTCGGCGAAGGGCACATCCGCCGGGGCCGTATAGGCAGGGTTCCCGCCGAGGATGACCAGCACATCGACCGTACCGGCCTCCATGGCCGCCACCAGCTCCCGCATGGAGGCGATCGGCTCTTCGGCGCGAGCCGCCACGGGGGCCGTATGAAGCACCGTGCGGCCCACGTTGCCGAGCTTCTCGTTCATCGCATGGACCAGCGCCTGCACCTGAGGGCTCAGGTGCGCGCATGCCATGACGGCGCTCTGGCCGCGATGGCTCACGAGGTCCTGGACCAGGGCATCGAGCCAGCGCGGATCGAGGCCCGTCGGCAAGGGCGTGCTTCCCGGAGGCAGGGGCACGCCGAGCCGCTCGGCCAGGGCGATCGCAAAGGCCGGAATCGCGCTCGGCGCAAGCGCCAGGCGATGATCGGCCATGGCCCCCGTCAGGGTGGGGCTCGCCTCGACGACGTAGAGCCGATTCATTGCATCCCCGGGCGCGGTAACCCTGCGCCCGGCGGCGAAGTCGTGGGCTTCCCGCAGGCTCGCAGGCCCTTCGGCCAGAAAATCCGCCTCCAGGCTCAAGATGACTTTCGCCTGATCCAGCCGGTGCAGCGTGTCGAGCGCTTGCCCATAAGCCAGGCGCGTGCCGGCCTGCGCCCCGCCGAGCGAGAGAGGCTCGTACTGATGCCAGCGGGCCTCGGGGAAGCGCTTCAAGAAGGTCGCGATCTGCCCTGCGAGGGTAGGCGAGGTCACCGTCTCGGTCAAAAGACGCAGGCCCGCGCCTTTGGCGGCGAGCTTCGTCGCAAGCTCACCCGTCACGACCTGGAGGAAGCCCTCCCAGCTGGCGATCGCGCCATCCTTCAGGACCACATTCGAACGATCCGGGTCGTAGAGGCCGAGGATCGAGGCCTGGGCGATCGCGCTCGCCGCCCCCAGGCTCGCGGGGTGATCCGGGTTGCCCTCGATCTTGGTGGGACGCCCCGTGTGGCTCTCGACCAATAAGCCGGTCCCATACCCCCCGAGCGGCATGGCCGTTGCGAAGAAGAGCGGCTTGCCCGGGACGACGGCCTCCGGCTGTCGGACGTAGGGCACGATCTTGCTGGCAGGGCGCGCGCAAGCGCTCAAGCCCGCAAGGGCCAGCGAGGCGCCCATCAGCTGCAAGAAGCGGCGCCGATCCAAAGGCGCCTCCCAGTCGGGAAACTCCCGCGCGATGAGTGCGCTCACCTCGGGCGCATCAGCCAGCTCTTCGAGGCTGCGCCAGTAAGCGGGCCCCTCTTTTCGGGCGAGACGCTCCCGCAAGCCTTCCCAGTCCAGTTCGAATCGCGACATCTCGGCCCTCATCGATGGCAAGTGGAGCAATCCGAGAGGGACTGCACGTTGACGTGGTAGCGCTCTAGCAGCTCCTTGCCCTGGACCAGCTGATCGCGCGGTGCTTGCCAGGCGGGATCGAAGACCGCCTCGCGCGGACGCAGATGACGCTCCGGGGCGCGATGGCACGAGAGGCACCAGGCCATGCGCATGTTCTCGGCCTTCCAGGTCAAGGGCATCTCGTCCACCCGGCCGTGGCAACTGGTACAGCCGATACCCTTGGCCACGTGGATGTGGTGATCGAAGTAGACGTAATCCGGCAGATCCGTGACCCGGGTCCACTGGAGGGGCACGTCCTTGGCGTAGCTCTCGCGCACCGGCGCGAGCATGGGGCTGTCGGCCCAGATCTGGGAGTGACAAGTCATGCACGTCTCGGTGGCGGGCATCCCCGCGAACGCCGCCTTCTCGACCGAGGTGTGGCAGTACCGGCAATCGATCCCGAGCCCCCCGACGTGGTGCGCGTGGCTGAAGGGCACCGGCTGAGCCCGGGGCACCCCGACCCCCGTGACGTAGGCCGATTGCAGGAAGGCGTAGCCACCGGCAGCGATCGCAATCGGCAAGACCACGACCGCCACGAGCGTGAGGCGTGCAACGGTGTTGGTTCGTCGACGAAAGAGCTGCGGCATGCCTGGCGCCTTGTCTCGAGGGGGCAAGACGCGCGGGCGGGTGCGCATCTTTAAATTTTCTTCATAAAGTTATGCAGATCAATTATACCTGTCAAGCATCAGTGCTCGACGCGGATTTGCAGCGGGCCGTCGTGCTTGAGGGTTCGCACGCGCACCCGCTCGCCCGCGCGCTCGAAGCGCAGATCCAGGCGAGAATCGCCGACCCTCAAACGATGGATCTCGATGAACTCCGTGAAGTCAGGCAGCCTGGGTCGCACGATCCGTAGCCGCCGCTCGAAGGCCTCGGGGACCAGCCCCAGCAACGTCTGCACGAGGAAAGGAATGGAGCCCGCCGCCCAGGCCTGCGGATGACAGGCCACCGGATAGCGGACGGGTTCGCCGAAAGGCGTGCTCGGATAACCGGTGAACAGCTCGGGCATCCGGTAGTGCTCGAAGTGGGTGGCCGCCTCGAACAGGCCCTCGAAGACCCGATAAGCCGCTTGGTCCAAGCCGTAGCGCTTGAAGCCCGCCGCGATCAGGGCGTTGTCGTGCGGCCAGACACTCCCCAGGTGATAACCAATCGGGTTGAAGCGGCGCTCCTCGCTCGAAAGGGTGCGGATCCCCCAGCCGCTGTACATGTCCTTGGCCAACAAGCGCTGTGCGACACGGGCTGCCTTCTCCGGGTCGGCGATGCCGGTCCAGAGGGCCTGACCGGCGTTGGAGGCGATCACCGCAGCGGGCTTGAGGCCTTCTTGCAGAGCCAGCACGTAGCTCCCGAGCGCCTCGCTCCAGAAAGCTTGGTTGAACCGCTTCCGCAGCGCCTCGGCCTCGCCGATGAGCCGTGCGGCCCGCCCCGGATCGCCCGACCGGCGAAAGAGGTCCGCGATCAAGGTCTTGGCCAGATAGACGTAGCCCTGCACCTCGACCAGCGCGATGGGCGGGGTGGCCACGCTGCCGTCCGCGTTCACGATGGCGAGGCCCGAGTCCTTCCACCCCTGGTTCAAAAGCCCCTTGGCGGAGGCGCACTGATACGCCAGCCAGCCCTCGACGATGCGCTCGCCGTAATCGGCAATCCAGGACAACGCCCGCTCGACGTTCTCCCGCAGGGCCTCGAAGAGGGCGAGGCTCCCGGTCCAGGCGGCATGCTTTCCTAAAAGGATCAAGAAGAGCGGCGTGGAGTCGATCGAGCCGTAGTAGGGGTCGTAGGGAATCTCCTTGAGGCGCGCCAGCTCCCCGACCCGCAATTCGTGGAGGATCTTGCCGGGCTGCTCGTCACGCCAATCGTCCACGCGCCGCCCCTGGTGCTTGGCCAGCAGGCGCAGCGTCTGCTCGGCGATATCGGGGTTGTAGGCGAGGGCCTCGAGAGAAGCAATCAGGCTGTCTCGGCCGAAGAGGGTCGTGTACCAGGGCACTCCGGCCGAGAGGTAGCCCTCGTGCTCGAGCTTGCTGCCCAGCATGTGCAAATCCCGCAGGGACTGGGCCATGATCCGGTCCAGCAACAAGCTGTCGCTGCGGAGATTGGCGTGCTGCTGATACCAGGCCGCCGCCGATTCGCCGAGCCGGTCGTGAATCCGTGAAAAGTCGGGGGGAACGCGAGGCTTGGGGGTCAAAGGCCGGGGAGCCCCCGCCTCGCTCAAGAGGAGGCTCACCTGGATCTCGGTCATCTCCTCGGGCGCGAGGCTCAGCCGGAAGACGGCGGTGGTCCCCTCGTAGTAGCTCGGCGCGGGAGCAAAGTGAATCGTGAGGTAGCGATAGAGGCCGTCGGCCCCGGCGTAGCCGAGCAAGAGGGCGCCATCCTGCCAAACCGGTTCGAGGATCTCGCCCTGTACTTCGGGCATCAAGCCCCGCACCTCGAAGACGTCCTCGAAGTTCGCCCGGAAGGTGAGCGAGAGGGAGAAAGCATGGGTGAGCGGGCCAAAGTTGCTGACGCTCAGACGATCATGCAGCGCGCAATCCGCCCCCGAGGCAAGGCGCAACCATTGAATCCCCAGGTCCTCCTTGGGGATCAGGGGCCTGAGTTCGCCGCTCAGGTCCGGATTGCTCAGCTGGAAGACGGCCTGATACCCCTCGCTCGCGCTAGAGGCCAGGACGCTCGCAGGCTTGCCTTCGAGCTTCAGCTCGTAGCCGTCCAGAAAGCGGCAATCGTGGTAGTAGAGGCCGAAGCCGTGCCCCTGTCGCAGCGGCACGTTGCCGTCGGGAGCACTCAGGAAGTAGACGCTCTGGTCCTTGACCACGATCGCATCGGCGATGCTGCGCACGACCGAAGGCGTCCGCTGAGCCAGGACCCGCTGTTTCCGCTCGCGCCGCTGGCGCTCGCTCGGCTGGGGGTCTCGCTTCCTCGCCATGACGCCCTCGCATACGCAACCGCCTTCCCGAGTATGCGCTGGGTGGCCTGCGCGATGCGCCGTCAATTCGCCTAAAAAGTTGGGAAATTAGCCGTACAGGAACTTGAGGGCCCTCGGCAGCCGCCGGCGCCACGCGCGCTCGTTGTGCGCCCCGCGGGAATCGGGCCGCCACATCAGGTGGTAGCCGGGCACGAAGCCCTTGCGCTCGAGCAACTCGGCCATCCACTCGGCGTGCTTGATGACGATGCCGTGCGCCTCTTTGGCGCCGCAGTCCAGGTAGAGGCGCGGATCGCCGCCGGCGCGCGCCTTGGCCACGTACTGGAAGATCGCCCCCTCGTCCACCCAGAGCGAAGGGGACATGCACAGGGCCCGCCCGAAGACGTCGTTGTGGCGAAAGTAGGCGTAGAGGGCGAGAAGCCCCCCCAGCGAGGAGCCGCCGACCAGGGTATGCTGCGCCCCTTCGAGCACCCGCAGGTCCTCGCGCACCATCTTGGCGAGCGGGCCCACCACCCAGTCGAGCAATGCGTCGCCCCAGGCTTCCTTCCCGGGCTCGACGGGCCAGGGGCTGAGCTCCTCGGCGCGCTTCGCGCCGCCGTGGTGGATCCCGACGACGATGGGGACCGTGAGGCCCCGGGCCGCGCGGGCATCGAGCGCCCGGTGCATGTGCCAGCCGCCCGAAAAAGCGCCTTCGTCCGCGAACAGGTTCTGGCCGTCGAACATGTAGGCCACCGGGTAGCGGCGCTCGGGCTCCCGGTCGTAGCCGGGCGGGAAGTAGATGGTCAGCGGTCGCGCCCCTTCGACGCCCGGGATCTCGAAGGCCTTGGTGCGGTGAAGGCGGCCCTGGGGGCCTTTGGGGGCGCGGGGAGTCGCGGTCGAGCGCGGCTTGGCGGTGGAACTGCTCATGGCACCATTGTACGATCTTCCGAGGGTGCGATCGAGCCGGGCTGGTCACGCTGCACGTAGACGCCACCCCCTGGGGTCGTTAGGGTGAAGCCATGCGAAGCGGAGCGATCGCCACGATCATCGGTACCTGGCTGCTTTTGGCGGCCTGCGGCGGCGGTGCCGCCCCCGGCCCCTCGCCGAGCCCGGGGCTCTCCCCGCGCCCGAGCGTCACACCCGCCCCCTCGCCCCCCGCCGTCGTGCCGATCGAGGGCGAAACAAGCCTGGACGGCTGGCAAGCCGAGGTGGTGGTCGTCGCGCGCGAGGTCCAGGTGGACGCCACCGGCTGGCTGCGGCTGGACGGGCGCCTCGCCAACCGCGGCACCCGCGAGGCCACCGCTGTTGGCCTGCGCGTGCGCTTTTACGACGAGCTGGGCCTGCTCTTGGATACTCGCGAGGCCGTTGTCACCCCGACGCTCCTCGCCCCTGCCCAGGAGGCCACCTTCGCCCTCGTCTACCCGACCCAGGCCCGCATCCCCCTCTTGACCCTGCAACCTCGTTGGCAACTCTCAAGCCCCGCCCCCCGCTGAAGCGGGGTCAGGGGAAGGCGCGAATCTCGATCCGGCGCCAGTCCTCTCGGTTGCCCGTCGCCCGGATGGTCAGGCCGCCCGGGAGATCCGGGTCGATGAGCGGGGCCGAGGCCGTCGCGACGGGCCGCTCGCTGAGATACGCCGTCACCAGTCCCGTCCGGGTATCCACCTCCGCCCCGAAGTGCACCCACTCGCCAATCGCCACCGGGTTCTCGACCTGGGCAAGAAGGGTCCAGCCCTTGCCCTGCATGGGCGGGGCATCGTCGGCTTGCCAGATCATGAGGTGGCGGTCGGTCTGGAGGACCTCCACGTAAGAAGTGGGCGAGAGGTAATAGACCTGGGCGGCGAGCTCGCCGTAGCCGTTGAAGCGCGCGGCCCCGCCCTGGCTGCGCCCCTCCAGGCGGACCCGGTAGCGCGGGCTCAGCTCGCCCTGATAGCGCCGAAAGGTCAAGGGCTCGGCCGGCTCGGTCCGCGCCTCGGGCACCTGGTAGATCGCGTTGCCCTTGTGGCGCACGATCCGCCAGCCCCCCCCGTAGAGCCAGGGGTAGTCGTGGCCGTCGGCGCGGACGTCTCGCCACTCGGCGGGCTCCTGGCCATGGGGGACCTTGGCCCATTCCGAGCAGTAGAGCAGCTTTCCCTCGCGCTTGGCCCGAGCGCTTGCCTCGGGATCGACAGAAGGCAAGGCGCCTGGCTGACTGCAGGCGTAGAGCAGCAGGACGAAGGCGAACACGGCGCGCAGGGTGTCCGCCTCGTGAGCTGGTCGGGGCACGACGGACGCGGTCAGAGGAAGCGGATGACGGTCGTCACCCGCGCGTGGGTCTTGGGGTCCTCGCCGCAGATGTCGATCTCGCGCGGATGGCTGGCGTCGTCCTCCTCGACCACGAGCTTAGAGGTACAGATGACCGAGTGGGTCATGCGGTCGGCCTTCTCGCTGCGCTGGGCGCCCACCTCGATGTCCACCGCGCAGGCCTCGCTGCCCTTCATCTCGGGGGTGATGCCGAGCAGGGGCAGGTTGTCTGCGATCAGGCGATCGCCGAACTCGTCGCTCTTGAGCTCGACGGAGACCTTGGCGCGCCGCTTGAGGACGCTGATGTCGTTGAGGTAATCGAGCCACTGGTCGGTCGGGATGATGCGCGTCGCCATTGAGGAACCTCCCTCTCTCAGCCGTCGCCCGACCCGCCGCGCGGATGGACGGATGCTTCATGGGTGGCAGGATCTTAGCAAGACCCACGGGCCTCCCAAAGCGTCGAGCACTACCAAGCTTTTTGTCCTTCCGAAGAAGTTGGGCCAAATGGCCCTTCGCAGGCAGTTGGGCGGCGGAACAGAATATGGCTGCCTGCTTCATGCGAAGGGGAAAACACCATGCCCATGCCCGAACCGAGCATCCCCCGCGTGACGATTCAGGACGTCAAGCGCCTGATGGAAGGTGGGAAAACCTTCTACCTCATGGACGTCCGGCAGCAGCCCGACTCGACCCAGATCAAGGGGGCCATTTACTACGCCCCTGACGACCTGCTTGCGGCCGAGCATATCCACCTGCCCGTGCCAAAGGACCGGCCCGTCTTCCTCTACTGCACCTCGCCCCACGAGGCCACCAGCGCGGCGATCGCCCGCAAGCTGCTCGCCGAGGGCTACGCCCACGCCCATCCCATCGAGGGGGGCTACGGCGCATGGCGCCGCCGCAAGATCGGTTATCCCATCGAGCGGCGGCCCGACCTCAAGGAAACGCGCCCACTGCCCTACAAGCCGCTGGGGTAGGTCTCGAGGCCCGGCGGCTCCGGCCCGAGATCCAGGGGCTCGACCGCAAGCGTCTCGTCGTGGAAGACGTAGGCGTCGTAGCGCGCGGCCAGGCGTGAGGGCACGTAGTTGCCAAAGCGCTCCTCGGCCGGGTTGTAGACCACCCCAATGGCACGCTCGGGCCGCGTCTCAGCAAGCCACGCCCCACCACGGGCCAGGTCCCTGAGCCCCAGGTAGAAGGAAGGGATGTTCGCCTGGTGGAAGGCGGCCTCGATGCTGTCTTCTCGGGCCGGGGGCACCCGCATGAACTCGGGGGGGCCGTCCCAGGCCCGGGCCGCCGTGACCGTCCCTCGGTAGGTGCCGAAGCCGACCGCGAAGGCATCGGAGCCGTGGCGCTCGCGCACGAGCTGGCCCACGTTCAAGTGGCCGCTCTGGCCCTCGTAAGTGGCCCGGAAGTCCCCGATGTGGGAGTTGTGCTCCCACAGGATCGCCTTCGCATCGGGGCCCAGGTGGGCCAGGAGGCGCTCCAGGGTTGCCACCATGTGGCGATCGCGCAGATTCCAGGTCACGGCCCCGCCCCGCACCATCTGGCGGTAGTAGCTCTCGGCATCGGCGGCAGCTATCGCGTTCAGCTCGGCCTCGAAGGCCTCGTCGCGCGAGCTGAGGGCCGCGTAGCGCGCACGCTGCTCCCGCAGGTCCAAGAGGGTTGAAATCAGTTCCTCCTCGCAGGAGGCGGCGAGGAAGTGCGCATCGAGCGCGTACTGGCGGGTATCCTCCCCGAAGGGCTCGAAGCAGGCGTAGCGCTCGCGCGCACGCTCGGCCGCTGCGGGGTCCACCCTTTCCAGGTAGGCCACGACGGCCTCCATCGAGGCGTGGAGGCTGTACAGGTCGAGGCCGTAGAAGCCCACCCGCGACTCGGGGGATCGGCGGTCATTCCAGCCGCGGAGCCAATCGATGAAGGAGAGGACCACCGTGTTGCGCCACATCCAGATGGGGAAGCGCTTGAAGCCGCCAAGGGCCGACAGGGCATCCTCCGGGGCCCCGCGCACGTAGCGGTTGACTCTGGCCGCGTCGGGCCAATCCCCTTCGATGGCGACGAAGGTGAAGCCCTTCTCCTCGATCAGATGCCGGGTCAGGCGCGCGCGGGTCGCGTAGAACTCGGCGGTGCCGTGGCTCGCTTCACCGAGCATCACGATCCGGGCCTCGCCCACCTCGTCCAGGCATGCGTCGAAGTCCTCGGGGACCCCGTGGAGGGGGACCGCGCTGAGGCGCACCCAGTCGGCATGGGAGAGCGCCGGCGGCCTTGAGCCTCTTCCGTTCGGCATGGTCTCAGCTCCTCTTGGCTTGGGAGGCGGCAGCCGCAGCCTCCTTGAGGATGGCCCGGACCTCGTCGTCCTCCACCTGGTCGAAGCGATCGTAGAACTGCCCGACCGCGTAGAACTCCTCGGGGACCAGGACCACCTCGAGCGCATCGGCCATGGGCGCGAGCACCCGCGCGGTGTCGGCAGCGATCACCGGAGCGGCGAGGATCACCTTGGCGGGCTGCTGCTCGCGCACGTCAGCGAGGGCCGCGCGCACCGTCATCCCCGTCGCGATGCCGTCGTCCACCAGGATGACGACCTTTCCCTCCAAGGGCAGGGCTCCACGCGCCTCGCGCAAATCATGCGCGCGACGCTCGGCCAGCGCGCGTTGCTCCAGGGCCTCCTGGTCCAGGTAGCCGGGGGGAATCCACAGGCGCCGCAGGGCCTGCTCGTTCAGGACCCTCCCCCCCCGCGCCGTGATGGCCCCAAGGGCGAACTCCGGGTTGCCCGGGGCGCCGAGCTTGCGCGAAACGAGGATGTCGAGGGGCGCGTTCAGGCGATTTGCGACCTCACGGGCCACCGGCACCCCGCCGCGCGGCAGGCCGATCACCACCGTGTCCGGGCCCGCGTACTGCATCAAGCGCTCGGCGAGCAATTGGCCCGCCTCCTTGCGATCGACAAACCTCATGACCCTCACCTCCGCGCCTTCCGCACCGCGCGCGAGCATCCTAGTCCCGGCATTCATCGCTGTAAATCGCGGCTCGGGCGCTGGAAACGGGCTGCCGCAAGGCGCTTAGGCGCTTGGCAGGGGGGATTAAGCTTGCTACACTGGGACCCATGACGCGTACGACTTGGCAATGGTCCCTCGAACGGATTCAGGCGCCACGGGCTTGGCGGATCACCTCGGGGGATCCGTCAGTGGTCGTGGCCGTGCTCGACACGGGGGTAGACCCGCGTCACCCCGACCTGCAAGGCAAGGTCCTGCCCGGGGTCAATCTCTTCGAGCCCAACAAACCCGCCCACGACGACAACGGTCACGGCACCGCCGTCGCCGGCATCATCGCTGCGCAGGGAGGCATCCGCGATCGCTTCCGAGGGGTCGCCCCGGACTGCCGGATCCTGCCCGTCAAGATCAACAAGCCCCGCACCGGCAGCGTGCACGCCGCTCAGATCGCCGAGGGCATCCGCCAGGCGCTCGCCCACGGCGCCGACGTCCTGAACCTGAGCGTCGGCTGCGAGATCGGCGAGCCCGGCTTCAACCACGCGACCATGGCCGACCTGGCCAACGCCATCTACGAGGCCCTGCGCCGCGGGGTGCCCGTGGTCTGCGCCGGCGGCCCCCGCGAGCGCAAGACCTACCCCGCCGCCTGGGAGACCCTGCCCGAGTTCGCCGGCCTCATCGCCGTGGGCGCCACCGACCGCAAGGACCGCCTCCACATGTGGTCCCCGCGCTGGGACTACGTCTCCTTGGTCGCGCCGGCCGACGCCACCACCACCTTCCCGGTCAGCTCGCCGTTCCTGCATGCCCGCTTCGGCGGCACCTCGGCGGCCTCGCCCCACGTGGCCGGCGTGCTCGCCCTGATGCGCACCCTGCGCCCCGAGCTGAAACCCCGCGAGCTCAAGCGGATCCTGCTCGAAACCAGCGACAAGATTCGCGGCGGGCGCGTGCTGAGGGTCAACGCCTTCCGCGCTCTCCAGGCCCTCGGCGGCCGGGAGGCCCTGCGCGAAAGGGAGCAACTTAACAAAACTAGAAAAACCTCATCAAACACGTTACAATATTCCTCGTAGCCCGGGCCTGCCCCCGGGCCTCTGATTTGCGTAACCCTGCCTGTCCAAAAGGAGTGCCACTGCCACCGTGATCAACAGTGCCATTGACCGTTACCACGCCCTCATCGACCAGGCCAACCTCACCCCGGCGGACTTCCAGGGTTTCACCGAGCGCATGCGCGACGCGCGGATCATGTACGGCGATCGCGTCCAGGTCGAGTACATGCGCGCCCAGTTCCTCTCGCCCGAGCAGAACGCGCTGATCAAGCACGCCGCCCAGACCATCTGGTCGGCCATGGACAAGCTCTCGGCGCACTTCTTCAGCGATCCGCGCTTCGTCGAGGAGCTGGCGCTCACCGAGCGCGAGCGTGAGCTCGCCGCCATCGACCCCGGCTACCCGGGCTTCAGCACCATGGCGCGCTTCGACTCCTTCCTCATCGGCGACCACCTGCAGTTCGTCGAATTGAACGCCGAGTGCCCCGCCGGCCCCGCCTACACCGAGATCATGGCCGAGGCCTTCCTGCAGGACCCCGTCATGCAGGCTTTCGGCAAGGAGTACTCGCTCCAGGGCTTCAAGACCCGCGATCGCCTCCTCGACACCCTGCTCGAGACCTACGAGATCTGGGCCAAGGGCAAGGGCCTCGCCACCAAGCCCGGCCGCATCGCCATCGTCGACTGGGACGGTCTCTCGACCCGCCACGAGTTCGACATGTGCAAGGCCTTCTTCGAGAGCAAGGGCATCCCGACCGTGATCGAGGATCCTCGCCGGCTCCGCTTCGAGGGCGGCAAGCTGCTCGCCGCGGACGGCTCGCCCATCGACCTGGTCTATCGCCGCGTGCTCACGCACGAGTTCATCGGCAAGTGGGACGAGGTCCAGGCCATGGTCGAGGCCTACCGCGCCGGCGCGGTCTGCATCGTCAACTCGTTCCGCTCCAAGTTCCTGCACAAGAAGATGATCTTCGGCCTGCTGACCGACGGCGCCAACCAGCACCTCTTCACCCCCGAGGAGCGCGAGGTGATCGCGCGCCACATCCCCTGGACGCGCAAGGTCCGGCCCGGCAAGACCGATTACCATGGCAAGGAGATCGACCTGGTCGACTACATCCGTGCCAACCGCGATCGCATGGTCATGAAGCCCAACGACGACTACGGCGGCCGCGGCATCTACATCGGATGGGAGTCGACGGCCGAGGAGTGGGAAGAAGCCATCGCCAAGTCGGTGGAGCACGCCTACGTGGTCCAGGAGAAGGTCCGTGTGGCCTCCGCCCTGTTCCCCACGGTCCGCGACCAGGTCGTCTACGAGCAGATGAACGTCGATCTGGACCCCTTCGTCTGGAAGGGCGAAGTCGAGGGCTTCCTGACCCGTCTCTCGGGCACCGCCCTCTGCAACGTCACCTCTGGAGGCGGGATCGTCCCCACCTTCGTCATCGAGCCGCGCGCGTAGGCCCCTTTCGGGGACTGGGATGAGGAACATCGTCAATGCTTGAAAAATTCACCATCGGGATCGAGGAAGAGTACCAGATCATCGATCCCGAGACCCGCGAGCTTCGCAGCCACATCTCGGTCATGCTCGAAGAGGGTGGCATGATCCTCGGCGAGCGCGTCAAGCCTGAGATGCACCAGTCGATCATCGAGGTCGGCACCGACATCTGCACCAACGTCACCGAAGCCGCCAAGGACGTCATGCAGCTGCGCGCGGCGATCGCTCGTCTCGCCAAGAAGCACGGCCTCAAGATCATGGCCTCGGGCACCCACCCCTTCAGCGACTGGAAGACCCAGGACATCACCGACGGTGACCGCTACAAGGTCCTGGTCGACGACCTGCAGGACGTGGCCCGCGCCAACCTGATCTTCGGCATGCACGTCCACGTGGGCGTCAACGACAAGGATCTGGCCATCGACCTGGTCAACCAGGCCCGCTACTTCCTGCCCCACCTGCTGGCCATCAGCTGCTCGAGCCCCTTCTGGCTCGGCCGCGCCACCGGTCTCAAGTCGCATCGCTCGAGCGTCTTCAAGAACTTCCCCCGCACGGGCATCCCGGGCGTGTTCCAGTCCTACGCCGAGTTCGACTCCTACGTCCAGACGCTCATCAAGACCAACTGCATCGACAACGGCAAGAAGATCTGGTGGGACCTGCGCCCGCACCCGATCTACAACACCATCGAGTTCCGCGTCTGCGACCTGCCCACCGACTACAAGACCTCGATCGCGATCGCGGCCCTCATCCAGGCCATCGTCGCCAAGCTCTACGTCCTGCGCCGCGAGAACATGTCGTTCCGCGTCTACCCGACCGCGCTGATCGACGAGAACAAGTGGCGCGCCTACCGCTACGGCCTGGACGGCAAGCTGATCGACTTCGGCATCAAGGGTGAGAAGCACACCAAGGACCTGATCGTCGAGCTGCTCAACTTCGTGGACGACGTGGTGGACGAGCTGGGCAGCCGCGAGGCGCTCAAGCACATCTACACCATCCTCGATCGCGGCACCGATGCCGATCGCCAGCTCCAGGTCTTCGCCCAGACCAACGACCTCAAGGCCGTCGTCGACGACATGTGCGAGCGCACCCTCGAGGGCATCGACCTGTCCATGGCCGACGACATCATGGGCACCGCCCTCTCGGCCTCGGTCGAACGCGCCATCAACCTCAAGGAAAATGCCGGTGTCTAAGAAGCTGACCGACATGCGTTCGCTGCCCTTTCCCCCCGAGTACCGGGAAGGGGCCTACAACGCCATCAATCGCAGCCTCCAGGTTCGCCCCGGCGAACGGGTCGTCGTCATCTCCGACCGGGATTCCCAGTTCATCGGCGCCTCGCTGATCGAGGCGATCGAGCTGGCCGAGGGCATCGCCCAGGGCTTCGTGGTCGAGGACTACTGCGATCGCCCGATCCTCGACATGCCCTACGAGATCCTCAAGGCCGTCTCCGAGTGCGCCGCTTGCCTGTACACGGTGAACCCGCAGCCGGGCGAGGTGCCCTCGCGCGCCCAGGTCATCAACCTGGCGACCGTCAAGAAGGTCCGCTACGGCCACATGGTCGGCATCACCGGCGAGATCATGAACACCGGCATGCGCGCCGACTTCGACGCCATCAACAAGATGAGCCTCGGTCTGCGTCGCCTGCTGCAGAGCGCGCGCCGGATCCACGTCACCACCCCTGCGGGCACCGACATCGAGATCGAGCACGACCCCAAGGAGTTCCAGTGGATCAAGACCTCTGGTAAGATCTCGCGGGACGCCTGGGGTAACCTGCCCGGCGGTGAGATCTTCACCACCCCCAAGCGGATCAACGGCATCTGGGTGGCGGACGCGCCGGTTGGCGACTACTTCTCCCAGAAGTACGGCGATCTCAAGGACACTCCGCTGACCCTCGAGATCCAGGACAACTACCTCAAGACCGTGACGAGCCCCCACGAAGAGCTCGCCCAGGAGTTCTGGGGCTACACCCACTCGACCGAGAACGCCAACCGCATCGGCGAAATCGCGGTGGGCACCAACCTCGGCGTCACGGAGTTCACGGGCAACCTCCTCCAGGACGAGAAGATCCCGGGGTTCCACATCGCCTTCGGGGAGCCTTGCGGCTGCCTGACCGGCGCCAACTGGACCTGCCGGGCTCACATCGACCTGCTGGCGCGCGAGTGCTCCGTGTGGGCGGACGGCCAGGCCATCATGCTGCACGGCCGCTTCGTCGACCTGAACCCCAGTAGCTAGCGTTTCCTTAGACGTTTCCCCCCCCATTTTTATGAGGACGAAATAACACAATGACCGAGAAGAACCCCAAGAAGGTTGGTATCCTGGTCGGCTGGGAGGACACCTTCCCCCACGCCTTCATCAAGGCCGTCAACGAGAAGGGCGAAGGTAAGGTCGTCGCCGAGTTCGCCAAGGTCCACGCCCCCAAGATGGGCGAGCACCCCGGCTACGACGTCCTCGTCGACCGCATCTCGCACGAGATCGAGATCTACAAGCCCTACCTCAAGAACGCGGTCATCCAGGGCTCGTACGTCATCAACGACCCCTTCTGGTGGATCTCGGACGACAAGTTCTTTGACAACTCGCTCGTCGAGAAGCTCGGCGTCGCCGTGCCCAAGACCGTCGTGCTGCCCCCCGTCGAGGCCAACCCCACCACCCGTCCCGAGTCGCACCGCAACCTCTGCCTGACCGACTGGAACGAGATCTTCGACTACATCAAGTTCCCCGCCTTCCTCAAGCCCTACGACGGCGGCGGCTGGAAGAACGTCTACAAGGTCAACAACGCCGAGGAGTTCTTCCACTACTACCACCAGACGGGCCGCCTCATCATGGTCCTTCAGGAGTTCATCGACTTCGACTCGTACATCCGGTGCCTCACCGTCGGCAAGGACAACATCATGCCGATCAAGTACGACCCGAAGAACCGCTGCTACGTCGAAGACCACAACCACATGTCGCCTGAGCTCGGCGCCAAGGTCGTCCGCGACGCCCGCGTGATCAACCACGCCCTCGGCTACGACATGAACTCGGTGGAGTTCGCCGTCCGCGACGGCATCCCCTACGCCATCGACTTCATGAACCCCGCCCCCGACATGGACTACTACTCGATCCTCCCCCACTACTTCGACTGGGTCGTGGGCGCCATGTCCGACTTCGTCATCAAGGTCGCCAAGGAAGAGCGCAAGATGGCCGAGCACTACCCCTGGCACAAGATGCTCAAGGGCATCTACACCCCCGTGCCCGAGATCGGCACCGAGACCAAGGTCGAGGCCGCCAAGGAGCTCGTCGCCACCGCTCCTGCCAAGAAGAACGGCAAGAAGAAGTAAGCTTCTTCCCCAAGCAGCGAGGCCCCGCCGGATCGGCGGGGCCTCCTCTTTTGCGCGCCAAAAAACGAAAGGGACGGCTTGCGCCGCCCCTCGCATCCGGCTTACTCGCCGGTCCACTTGGCCATGAGGTCCTTGATGGTGTTGATGTAGCCGTTGGTATCGTTCTCCACGGGCGGTGCGTAGGTGTTGATCTGGTCCTCGAGGGACTTGCCGGCGTAGAGCGGGCCGCTCATCAGCTTGTAGAAGTCCTCGATGCCCTCTTCCCACGAGCCGTACGAGCGGTAGGATCCGCTGCCGGTGGTGACCGTCGGGCCGTCCCAGCTCGAGCCGGGCCGGATGTTGCCGATGTTGTGGTGCTCGCCCTGGGTGGATCCCACCTTGCCGATCCCGGACTCCATGGTCGCCTGCGCGAGGAACTGGGCCGCCGGGATGCCGTACTTCTTCTCCATCTGGACGATGAACTCGCCCAGGCCCTTGCCCGCGAGCGGCGAGTTGCGATCCTTGAAGATCTCCTCGATCTTCTCGGGGGTGAGCTTGCCCATGTACTTGGCGAGATCCGGCGACTTGGCCTTGGAGGCCACCAGGTCCGACTTCTTGGCCATGACCTCCTTGGCGAGCTTCATGGCCTTGTCCTTTGGCACGCCGTTCTTCTCGGCGAGCTGCGCCAGCTGATCGACCGTCATCTCGCTGTCGTTGGCGAGCGCGTTCGAGAGCTTCTGGACGATCTCGAGGGCGATGCCGAGGGCCGACGAGACCCCCGACTCCCACTCGGCGCGCTTGAAGGGCTGGTAGTTGCTCGGCTCGCCGGTGCGCGAGGGCACCGTGCGGGTCGGCCCGTCGCTCGAGACCGGGCCGCCGTTTCCGCGGCCGCCGCCCGAGTAGTCCGACGAAGCCCGGCCGCCGCCCGAGTTGGCGTCACCGGGATAGGGCGCATCGCCCAGAGGCGGCAGGGCGTTGGCCGCGTCGTTGTCCGCAGTCGCATCCTTGAGGCGGCCGATGCCGACGATCTTGTTCCAGCGGCTGTCGCCGGGGGTGAGCGTGGTGATCTCGGTAGGCTGGTTGAACTTGCGCGACTCCATCAGCTCGGTCGGGTTGCCGTTGGCGTCGACCTTGGTGACGATCGCGACGTGGTCCGGGTCCTTGATGCCGTTGCCGTCCCAGTCGAAGAAGACCACGTCGCCCACCTGGGCCTTGGTGCCCTTGCCCGGAGGCGGCAGCAGGGTCTGCTCCTTCTGGAAGTACTGGATCATCGAGGGGCAGTAGTGGGGGTTGTAGCCCTTGTCCTGCATGATCTTCCCGATATCGTACTCGGGCTTGCCCAGGCTCTTGCTCATCTCCTTGTAGGAGTCGCTGACGAAGTCAGCGCAGCAGCCCACGCTCTTCCCCGTCGCGTTGTACTTGTGGTAGTAGTTCGGACCGAGATCGGGCGGGTAGATGTAGCCGCGCTGGTGCAGTGCGCGGGAGCCGTCGACGATGGAGTTGCCGATCTTCTTGCTGCTCTCGGCCTTGGCGGTGGCGACCACGTCGGCGAGCGACGAGGTCCGCGACGGGCCGCTCTGGAGCTTCAGGTGATCGGTCTGCGCCTTGTGCTTGACCACCGCCTGCTCGTCGAGGGGCTTGGTCTTGGACGTCTTGTGGACGGTCGGATAGACCTTCGTGGTCTGATCGATACGGCCGGTGCCCATGCTGCTTCTCCGTTCTCTCGGGGAGGTCCTATTCAGATTATGCCCAAGCGGGCGAGTAATTCCACCGCCCTGGATGGCGGAGTTGCGTGAAGGTTGAAGCGGCTCGAAGGCTCGCCGGTTGCAAAGCACGCACCTGCCCGCTATCTTTGTAATGAGCGCCCCTGTGCGCCCGAAAGCCCTGCCGATCAAGAAACGGACACCACCGATGCGCATTCTTGTTTCCAACGACGACGGGATCCATGCCCCTGGCATCCGGGCCATGGCCCTGGCCTTGGCCACCGAGCACGAGGTGACGGTGGTCGCCCCGGATCGCGAGCGCTCGGCCACCGGTCACGCCCTGACGCTGCACAAGCCCCTGCGGGTCGAGAAGCACGATCTCGGGGGCAAGATCAAGGCCGCGTACTCGGTCAACGGCACCCCGTCGGACTGCGTCAAGCTCGCCGTCGGCCCCTTGCTCGACGAGCTTCCCGACGTGGTCTTCTCGGGCATCAACCGCGGGCCCAACCTCGGCACGGACGTCATCTACTCGGGCACCGTCTCGGCCGCCCTCGAAGCGACCATCCGCGGCGTCCAGGGCGTGGCCATGAGCCTTGCGACCTTCTCGGACATCGGCTACGAAGAGGCGGCCCAGTTCGCCCTGGTGCTCGCCCGAACCCTCGAGTCGCACCGCCTGCCTCACAAGGTTCTGCTCAACGTCAACTACCCCGCCCTCACGGACACCCCCGCCCAGGAAGTCCGCATCACCCGGCTGGGCGAGCGCAAGTACACCGACCTCTTCGAGACCCGCATCGACCCCCGTGGCAAGGACTACTACTGGCTCGCGGGGGAGGTGATCGAGGTCGAGGAGGATCCCGACACCGACGTCTCGGCGATCCGCGACAACTGCATCTCCGTCACCCCGATCCACTACGACATGACCTGCAAGCCCATGATCCCCGAGGTCCAGGGCTGGCACATCCCGACCACCTTGGCCGGCTTCGCGGCCGCTAGCAAGCAGGACTAGTCGTGAAACGTCCCCTCATCGGGATCACCATCCAGCAACATGCGGGCGTCCCTGCCCTCAAGCGCGGGCGGCCCATCTACTACCTGGCCGCCGAGTACGCCGAGCGCGTGCGCGAAGCGGGGGGCATCCCCATGCTGCTACCGCCCGGAGCCGTCGAGATCGAGAGCCTGCAAGCCCTCGACGGGCTGCTCTTGACCGGCGGCGAGGACGTGGCTCCCCGCTACTACGGCGAGGCGGCGATCCCGGAGCTCGGCGAAGTGGCCGATGGCCGCGACATCCAAGAGCTGCCCCTCGCTCGTGAAGCGGCGAGGCTCGGCCTGCCCGTGCTCGGCATCTGCCGTGGCATGCAACTGCTCAACGTGGCCCTGGGCGGCACCCTCTACCAGGACCTGCCGGCCCAGTTCCCCGGCGCGCTGCCCCACCAGCAGGAGGCTCCGGTCCAGGAGTCGACCCACCTGGTCGAGCTGGTCGCCGAGACCCGCCTGGCGAAGCTCGTCGGTGCTCCGACGATGCCCGTCAACACCTTCCACCATCAGGCCGTGCGCGACCTCGCGCCGGGGCTCGTCCCGAGCGCGTTCGGAACCGATGGGGTCCTCGAGGGCTACGAAGCCCCCGAAGGCTGGCTGATGGGGGTGCAGTGGCACCCCGAGCTCCAGCCCGGCCCCTTCACCGCCCGGCTCTTCGAGGCCTTCGTGGCCGCCTGCGCCGAGCGCGTCCCCGCCCGGCCCTAACCCCTCATCCCTGCGCTTCGAGACGCCTCGTCGTTTGCCGCCCAGCAAGCGGCGACAAGCAAGGGCTCGCGCCCGAAGGCGACCTCGAAGTGTGCTATACTTTTTGGACCAACACCGTCGAAATCCCGTCGTGAGGCGGGAACATCAGGAGGCAATCGTGAAAGTCACCCTGGAGAAGAAGGAAAAGAACCAAGTCGAGCTCGAAGTCCATGTGGACGCCGAGCGCGTCGAAAAAGCATACGATCGCGCCTACCGCCAGGTCTCGAAGGAAGTCCGCATCCCCGGCTTCCGTCCCGGCAAGGCCCCCCGCCCGATCGTTGAGCGCACCGTCGGGGTGGACTACATCAAGCACACTGCCTTCGAGAAGTTCCTGCTGCCCGAGGTCTACCCTGCCGCCATCGAAGAGGGTAAGGTCGAGCCCATCTCCGAGCCTTCGGTCGAGCTCGTCTCCTTCGAGAAGGACCAGCCCCTGGTCTTCAAGGCGACCGTCGAGGTCCGCCCCGAGGTCAAGCTCGGCGCCTACACCGGCCTCGAGATCGGCGCCCCCAAGGCCGAGGTGAGCGACGCCGACGTGACCGAGCGCATCGATCGCCTGCGTGACGCCAAGGCCACCCTCGAGGTCGCCGATCGCGCCGCCGAGATGGGCGACACCGTGACCGCCGACTTCACCGGCACCATCGACGGCGTCGAGTTCGAGGGCGGCAAGGCCACCCAGTACCCCATCGAGATGGCCACCGGCCGCTTCATCGAGGGCTTCGTCGAAGCGCTCGTCGGCACCAAGGCCGGCGACGAGAAGGCCGCCGACCTCAAGTTCCCCGAGGACTACCCCAACGCCGAGCTCGCCGGCAAGGCCGTGACCTTCACCTTCAAGGTCCACGAGGTCAAGGCCCGCAAGCGCCCTGAGCTCGACGAGACCTTCGCCAAGGCCCAGGGTTACGACTCGGTCGAGGCCATGACCGCCAAGGTCCGCGAGGATCTCACGACCGAGCGCGAAGAGGCCCGCGAGATCGAGCTTCGCAAGCAGCTCATCGAAGCGGTCGTTGCCGGTGCCGAGATGGAAGTCCCCGACACCATGATCGCCCGCGAGTCCAACTTCCTCCTGCAGCAGCAGGCCAACATGCTCGCGCAGCAGGGCATCGACCCCAACAAGGTCTTCACCAAGGAGAACATCGACACCTGGCGCGAGAACACCCGCCCCGAGGCCGAGAAGCGCATCCGCACTTCGCTGACCCTGGGTGAGGTCGCCCGCACCGAGAGCATCCAGCCCACCGAGGAGGAGATCGAGGAGGCCATCGCCGAGTACGCCGCCAACTACGGCGTCGATGTCGCCCAGTTCCGCGCTCAGGTGATCAGCAACGGCGCCTGGCCCCAGATCGCCGACGAAGTCCTGAGCAACAAGATCATCGAGTGGCTCTTCGAGCGCGCCAAGGTCTCGGAGGCCGCCCCCGTCGCCGCCAACGCGTAGCATCCACGCAGCACTGAGAGAGGTATCAACCATGTTAGTTCACAGCGGTTTGGTCCCCATGGTCGTCGAGCAGACGAGCCGCGGCGAGCGTGCCTTCGACATCTTCTCGCGCCTGCTCAAGGAGCGCATCATCTTCTTGAACACGCCGATCGACGATGCGGTCGCGAGCCTCACGATCGCGCAGCTCCTGTTCCTGGAGGCCGAGGATCCCTCCAAGGACATCTACATGTACATCAACTCGCCGGGTGGCGTGGTGACGGCAGGTCTCGCGATCTACGACACCATGCGCTACATCAAGCCCGACGTTTCCACCATCGTGCTCGGCCAGGCCGCCTCGATGGGCGCGTTCCTCCTGAACGCGGGTGCTCCCGGCAAGCGTATCGCGCTGCCCAACGCCCGCATCATGATCCACCAGCCCCTCGGTGGCGCGCAGGGTCAGGCCACGGACATCGAAATCCAGGCCGCCGAGATCCTGCGCCTCAAGCGCCGCCTCAACGAGCTGATGGCCCAGCACAGTGGCCAGCCGCTCAAGAAGATCGAGAAGGACACGGACCGCGACTTCTTCATGAGCCCCGAAGAGGCCAAGGAGTACGGTCTGATCGACGAAGTGCTGAACCCGAAGGCGCCCACGCCTCCGGCGAACAGCGGTGGGAGAACGAATTCGGATGCCTAAGTACGAAGACAACAAGGGCCAGCCCAAGTGCTCGTTCTGCGGTAAGACGCAGGAACAGGTGCGCAAGCTGATCGCAGCCCCTGGAGTCTACATCTGCGACGAGTGCGTGGATCTCTGCAACGAGATCCTCGACGAGGAGCTCTACGACAACCAGCGGACCGCGGAAGCCCCGCCCATGGAACTGGGCGAGATTCCCAAGCCGCAGGCGATCAAGGCGAGCCTCGATCAGCACGTGGTCGGCCAGGAGCGCGCCAAGAAGGTTCTCTCGGTCGCGGTCTACAACCACTACAAGCGCCTCTCGACCAAGGAAGCCGAGGGTGACGACCAGGTGGAGATTGCCAAGAGCAACATCCTCCTGATCGGGCCCACCGGCTCGGGCAAGACCCTGCTCGCGCAGAGCCTCGCCCGCCTTCTCAACGTTCCCTTCGCCATCGCGGACGCCACCACCCTCACCGAGGCCGGCTACGTGGGTGAAGACGTTGAAAACATCCTTCTGCGCCTCTTGCAGTCCGCCGATTACGACGTGAAGCGCGCCGAGCGCGGCATCGTCTACATCGACGAGATCGACAAGATCGCCAAGAAGAGCGAGAACCCCTCGATCACCCGGGACGTCTCGGGTGAGGGCGTGCAGCAGGCGCTGCTCAAGATGCTCGAAGGCACGGTCGCGAACGTGCCGCCCCAGGGCGGTCGCAAGCACCCGTACCAGGAGTTCATCCAGCTCGACACGACGAACATCCTGTTCATCGTGGGTGGGGCCTTCGTCGGCCTGGACAAGGTGATCGAGACCCGGGTCGGCAAGAAGACCATGGGCTTCGGCGCCGACATCAAGGACGTCGTCGAGAAGGACCTGAGCGTGCTGTTCGAACAGCTCCAGCCCGAGGACCTGCTCAAGTACGGCCTGATCCCCGAGTTCATCGGCCGTATCCCGATGGTGGCGACCCTCAACCCGCTCGACAAGGAAGCTCTCGTCAGCATCCTCACCGAGCCCAAGAACGCCATCACCAAGCAGTACAAGCGCCTCTTGGGGATGGACGGGGTCGACCTGGACTTCACCGAGGACAGCCTGACGGCCATCGCCGCCGAGGCCCTCAAGCGCAAGACGGGCGCTCGCGCGCTGCGTTCGATCGTCGAGGAGATGATGCTCGACGTGATGTACGAAGCGCCGAGCCGCACCGACCTGCGCAAGGTGACCATCACCAAGGAGCTGGTCGAGAACAAGGCCGAGGCCGCCAAGCTCTTCATGTTGCCCGAGAACGGCACCGCGAAGCAGGCGTCCTAACCTTCGCCAATCCTCCAAAGCCGGCCCGGCGCGATGCGCCGAGCCGGCTTTGGCCTTGAAAAACCGATCGGTGATAGAATAAGCCAGGGGCTGAATGCCCCTCTTTGCCTTCATGAGCCACGCGAAAGGACCCTCCATGGCCCCCGGCGATTCGCAAGCCGCCCCCATCCTGCCCGTCGTCCCCCTGCGGGAGATGGTCGTGCTTCCCCACATGATCGCGGGCCTGTCCATGGGGCGCCCTCGCTCGGTCGCAGCCGTCGAAGCGGCCCTGCTCGAAGGCCGCAGCCTGCTCTTGGTCGCCCAGCGCGACTCCAAGGTCGAGGCCCCCAAGGCCGACGACCTGTACGAGATGGGCACCGTCGGCGAGATCCTTCAATCGTTCCGCCAGCCGGATGGAACCTTCCGGGTGCTGTTCGAGGCCAAGACCCGCGCGCGGATCCTGCGCCTCGACGACGGGGACGGCCCCTTGCGCGCCGCCTACGCAGCGGTCCCGGCCCCGGAGGAAGAAGGGGAGGATGTGGAGGCCTGGGAGCGCCACGTGCGCGAGCAGCTCGCCGAGATCATGCCTCTCGACAAGCGCCTACCCCCCGAGGCGGCGCTCGCCCTCGACACCATCAACGGGGCCTCGCACCTGACGGATATGGCGGGCTCGTACCTGGTCCACGACCTCGCAGCACGCCAGCGCATGCTCGAGACCGTGCCCGTGCGTGCGCGCCTCGAGATCCTCGCGAACCACCTTGCCACCCTCCTGGAACAGCTGAAGCTGGACCAGGAGATCCAGGACAAGGTGAAGGGCAAGCTGGACAAGGCCCAGCGCGAGTATTTCCTGCGCGAGAAGCTCCAGCAGATCCACCGGGAGCTCGGCGAAGAAGACGAGAAGACCAAGGAAATCTCCGACTACCGCAAGGCGATCGCCAAGGCCAAGCTCCCCAAGGAGGCGCGCGAGCGTGCCGAGCGCGAGCTCGCGAGGCTCCAGCGCATGGGCGCTCAGTCGGCCGAGTCGGGCGTGATCCGCTCGTACCTGGACACCCTCGTCGCCCTGCCCTGGGAGAAGCGCACCAAGGACCAGTTGGACCTCGCGCACGCCCAGGAGGTGCTCGACGCGGGCCACTACGGCCTCGAGAAGGTCAAGGACCGCCTGCTCGAATTCCTCGCGGTGCGCGCCCTGCGCAAGTCGCCCCCGACCACGATCCTGTGCCTCGTCGGGCCTCCCGGGGTGGGCAAGACCTCGCTCGCCCGCGGCATTGCGGACGCCCTGGGCCGCAAGTTCGCGCGCGCGAGCCTGGGCGGGGTCCACGACGAGGCCGAGATCCGCGGCCACCGTCGCACCTACGTGGGGGCCATGCCGGGGCGCATCCTCTCGGGCCTCAAACAGGCCGGCACCAAGAACCCGGTCTTCCTGCTCGACGAGCTGGACAAGCTGGGCAGCGATTCGCGCTCCAACCCAGCCGCGGCCCTCTTGGAGGTCCTCGATCCCGAGCAGAACAAGACCTTCTCGGACCACTACGTGGAGAGCCCCTTCGACCTCTCGGAGGTGCTGTTCATCGCGACCGCCAACGGCACCGGAGGGATCCCGGCCGCTTTGCGCGATCGCCTCGAGATCATCCGCATCGGCAGCTACACCGAGCGCGAAAAGCTCGCGATCGCCGAGCGGCACCTGCTGCCCAAGACCTTCGAGACCCACGGCCTGAAGCCCGCGCAACTCGACGTGGACCGCGCCACGCTAGAGGCGCTCGTCCGTGGCTACACCCGCGAGGCGGGGGTGCGCCAGCTCTCGCGGCGCCTGGCCTCGCTCGCCCGCAAGGCGGCGCGCGCCGTGCTCGGTGGCGAAGCCAAGCTCGCCGTCACCCCTGATTCCCTCTCGACCCTGCTGGGCCCTGCCCCCCACCGCCATCGGGAACCCCACCGCGCCCCCGAGATCGGGACGGTGAACGGCCTCGCCTGGACCGAGGCGGGCGGCTCCATGCTGACCATCGAGGTCGCCAAGCTCAAGGGCAAGGGCCGTCTGAGCCTCACCGGCCACCTGGGCGACGTCATGAAGGAGTCGGCGCAGACCGCCTTCACCTTCGTCAAGGCGAACGCCGAGGCCTTCGGGATCGCCGAGGATGCATGGAGCCAGTGCGACCTGCACCTGCACGTGCCGCAGGGGGCCGTGCCCAAGGACGGCCCGAGCGCCGGGATGGCGATGGCGGTCGCGATCGCCTCGGTCCTTTCGGGTCGCCCGGTGCGCTCGGACCTCGCCATGACCGGCGAGATCAGCCTGCGAGGCCGCGTCCTGGCCATCGGTGGGGTCAAGGAGAAGGTGCTCGCGGCGCACCGGGCCGAGCTCGGCCTCGTCGTGCTGCCCGAAGAGAACCGCTCGGACCTCGACGAGGTGCCCGCCGAGGTCCGAGAAGCCCTGGAGTTCCGCTTCGTGTCGCGAGCCGAAGAGACCCTCGCGCTCGCCTTGCTGCCGAGCCTGGAGGCACGGGTGCCGCACGCGATCGCCTCGCTGAGCACCGCCGACGCGTAGCCAAAAGAAGTGAGGTCTTTACCTTCCTTTTCAGGATGGAAAGACCTCGACGCTGAGAATAGCTCCGGCACGGGCTCCCCGCAACAAGTCGGGGAGCCTTTTTGTCGCAAAAAAGTGAGGTCTTTACCTTCCCTTACAGGATGGAAAGACCTCGATGATGAGAGTAACTCCGGGGTGGGCTCCCTTCAACAAGTCAGGGAGAGTTTTCTTTACCGCCGGAAATCCTCGATCGCTTTGACCGCGAGGCGATCGCAGCGCTCGTTGTACTCGTTGCCGGCATGGCCCTTGACCCAGCGCCACTCGATCTTGTGCTGGGAGGCGAGCTCGTCGAGGCGCACCCAGAGCTCCTTGTTCGCTACGGGCTGCTTCTGGGAGTTGACCCAGTTGTTGCGCTTCCAGCCCTTGACCCAGCTCGTGATGCCGTCGATCACGTACTTGGAATCGCTGTAGATGATGATGTCGATCCCGGGCCGGGTGAGCGACTCAAGGATCATGATGGCGCCGATGAGCTCCTGGCGCTGGTTGGTGGATTTCGGCTCGACCGGCGACACCAGCTCCTTCTCCTTGATGAGGGTGTTGCCCTCGTAGGCGAGCAGGACGCAGGCCGCGGCCCCCGGGCCGGGATTGCCCGAGCAGGCGCCGTCACAGTAGGCTTCGAATCGCATTGAAGTGGTTCCTCTAAGCAAGTACCCCTTGATCATACCATGGCGCTAATGCCCCGCTTATGCGGATCACAGCAAACATGAGGCTTGACAACCCGCCCAACGAGGAGCTTCACTGGTAGGTAACTGACAAATGAATAGCACGCCGATTTGAACACAGCTTGCGGGCGTTATCTGCTAAAGCGTGGACGACCCCTCATGGTCGTGTCCGGTCTTTTCATGGACCCTCCACGCATTGGCCCGCCGCGCAAGCACGGCGGGCTTCGCTATTGGGAAGGTACCCATGATTCGACTGGAACGCATCAGCAAGCGCTACCGCCATCCCGAGGGTGGTCACTTCGAGGCCCTCGCCGAGACCTCCCTGACCATCAACGCCGGCGAGGTCTTCGGCCTCATCGGTTACTCCGGCGCCGGCAAGTCCACCCTCCTGCGCACGATGAACCTGCTCGAGCGCCCCGATACCGGGAGCGTCACGGTCGACGGCGAGGAGCTGACCGCCCTCTCGACGACGGCCCTGCGCCACGCCCAGCGCGGGATCGGGATGGTCTTCCAGCAGTTCAACCTGCTTTCGAACCGCACCGTGGCAGAGAATATCGCCTTTCCCCTGGAGATCGCGGGCTGGTCGCAGGAAGCTATCCGGGAGCGAGTCGCCGAGTGCCTCGACATCGTGCAGTTGAGCGATCGCGCCGCCCACTACCCGGCCCAGCTCTCGGGTGGCCAGAAGCAGCGGGTGGGGATCGCGCGCGCCCTGGCTCCGCGCCCCAAGGTCATCCTGGCCGACGAACCCACCTCGGCCCTCGACCCTCGCACCACCCGCAGCATTCTCGATTGCCTCAAAGCGATCAACCGCGATTTCGGGGTCACCATCGTCCTGGTGACCCACGATATGCAGGTGATCCGCGCCATCTGCCACCGGGCGGCCCTGCTCGACCAGGGGCGCCTCGTGGAAGTGCTCGCGGTCCAGGACGGCGAAGCCCGGCCCACCACCGCCCTCGCCCAATCGCTGCTGGAGGTCTAGCCCGTGGAAGACTTGCCCATCCTCGAAAAACTGACGCTGCTTGCTCCCGAGATCCTGCAAGCCTCTCAAGAGACCGCCCTGATGCTCGGCATCGGGCTCTTGGCCGCCATCCTGGTGGGCGGGCCGCTCGGGGTGCTGCTCTACCTCACCCAGCCGCAGCAGCTCCTCGAACGCCGCCTGCTGAACGGGCTGCTCGAATGGAGCGTGAACCTCATCCGTTCGTTCCCCTTCATCATCCTGATGGTCGCGCTGGTGCCCTTCACCCGCACGGTGACCGGCAGCAGCATCGGCCCCCTGGCGGCGGCCGTGCCTCTCTCGATCGCAGCGATCGCCTACCTCGCCCGCCTCGTCGAGCAGAGCCTGAAGGAAGTCCCCCGCGGCGTCGTCGAGGCCGCGCGAGCCATGGGCGCAAGCCCCCTTCAGATCGTTTTCAAGGTCCTCTTGCCCGAGGCGCGCGCGGGCCTCGTTTCGGGATTGACCATCCTGTGCGTCAGCTTCCTTTCCTACTCGGCGGTGGCCGGCGTCGTCGGCGGCGGGGGGATCGGGGATCTGGCCGTGCGCTACGGCTACTACCGCTACCAGACCGACGTGATGCTCGTCCTGGTGGCGCTGCTCGTGGTCGTGGTCCAGGCGATCCAGTGGCTCGGGAACCGGCTGTCCACCATGCTGGACAAGCGTTGAACAAAAGGAGCGAACGCGTGTTGAAGCCCCTCGTTAGAACTCTCGTCGCATCGAGCCTCGGCTGGCTGGTCCTCACCCAGGCCGTCCACGCGGCGGCCCCCAAGAAGGAAATCGTCATCGGCACCAGCGTCGGCGACTTCGGCGACATGGCGCGCTTCTCGATCAAGCCCCAGCTCGAAAAGCGAGGCTACAAGGTGCGCCTGGTCGAGTTCACCGACTACGTGCGGCCGAACCTTGCTCTTGCCGAGGGTGCCCTGGACGTCAACGTCTTCCAGCACAAGCCCTACCTGGATGGCTTCGTTCGCGAGCGGCGCCTCCCCCTCACTGCTGCCTTCCAGGTCCCGACCGCACCCCTCGGCCTGTACGCAGGGCGCCAGAAAGCCCTCACTTCGGCCAAGCGCGGTACCACCGTGGCCGTCCCGAACGACCCCACCAACATGGCGCGGGCGCTGGTCATGCTCCGGGATCTGGGTTGGCTGAAGCTGAAGCCCGGGATCGATCCGCTCCGGGCCTCGCAGCACGACATCGCCGAGAACCCGAAGGGGGTCCGCCTCATCCAGCTCGAAGCCGCCCAGCTGCCGCGATCGCGCTCGGACGTGGACTTCTCGGTCATCAACGGCAACTACGCGACCAGCTCGGGCATCCGCCTGACCGAGGCCCTCTACCAAGAGAAGAGCGACACCTACGTGAACTGGGGGGCCATCCGCACCGCCGATCGCACCCAGCCGTGGGTCAAGGACCTGATCGCCGCCTATCGCTCGCCCGACTTCCAGCGCTGGGCCCGGCAAAAGTTCGCGGGCTACAAGTTCCCCAGCGACTGGGCGTCCCAGCGATAAACACTGGCCGTCTCGCTCTTCTCGACGCCCGCTCTCGTCTTGCATGGTGAAGCCGAGGGAGGGCGTCGATGGCGTACTGGCAGAAGGCCCTCGACAAAGGGCGGGCGATCGCACGCGACCTCGCCTCCATCTTGAAAGACGTCGTCCGCGAAGCCGCGCGCGACAAGATCAACCTGCTCGGTGCAGCCCTCGCCTATTTCAGCCTCTTCTCGCTCGGCCCTTTGCTCTTCCTCGTGATCCAGATCGCCGGACTGGTCTACGGGGTCCAGCTCGCCGAACGCGAAGCGCTCACCCAGGTCCAGGGCTTCATCGGTCCCGGCGCCACCGAGGCCCTCAGTGCCCTGCTCCAGGCCGCCCATCGGCCGCAAGGCGGCCTCTTCTCCGCCGTGATCGGCATCGCGACGCTCATCGCCGGCGCCTCGGGCATGGTCTTGCTCATCCAGGACGCCCTCAACACCATCTGGGGGGTGCCCCCAGCCAAAGCAGGCAGGCCGCTCGCCAGGGCCCTGCGCGCCCTCGAGAAGTACCTGTTCGCCATGGGCGGCATCCTGGTCGTTGGCTTGCTCTTGCTTGCCTCGATCATCGTCGGCACCCTCATGGAGACCTTCCAAATCCCGCTCGAAATCGCGCTGCCCGGTGGGGTCGGCCTTTGGCTCTCGTTGAACGAAGCCCTCTCGTTCGGGAGCATCACCGTCGCGTTCGCTTTGCTGTTCCGGTACGTCCCCGACGCGATCGTCAGCTGGCGCCACGCCTGGCAGGGCGCCTTCGCAAGCACCCTGCTGTTCGGGCTCGGCAAGTACGCCCTCAGCCTCTACCTGGCGCGCAGCAACCTCGGCAACCTCTACGGGGCCGCCGGGTCTCTGCTCGTACTCTTGGTCTGGATCTACTACTCGGCGGTGATCCTCTTCGTGGGGGCCGAAATCACCAAGGTCCAGGGAAAACGACAAGGGCCGTCGTAAAACCGACGACCCTTGTTCTCAAGCGAAGCGCCACCGCAGCAGCGCCGAGCGTCCTAGGTGAGCGACTCGATGACGTGACCGGCTTCGGCCTGGAGCTGACCCAGATCCTTGGGCGAGATCATCACCCGCATCAGGGTATTGCCCTCGTCGTCATACTGCGTGTCGAGGATACGGGCACGCTGGTGCAGAAGCGCGACCGCACGGTGCTGGGCGGGCGTCAGGCGCAGGTGCAACTCGCGCCGATCCGCTTCGAAGCGGCGCTGCACGACGGTCAGGAGATGCTCCAGCCCCTCGCCGGTCTTGGCCGCGATCGCAACCGAGTCGGGGTAGAGGTGCGCGAGGCGATCGCGCTGGCCCGTGCCATCCAGCCGATCCACCTTGTTGAAGACCATCAGCACGGGCTTCTCACCGGCGCCGAGCTCCGCGAGGATCTCGTTGGTCGCGAGGATCTGGTCCTCGAAGACCCGGTGCGACGAGTCCACCACGTGCAGCAGCAGATCCGCGTCGTTGATCTCGTCGAGAGTCGAGCGGAATGACGCGACCAGATTCGGAGGCAGCTTGCGGATGAAGCCGACCGTGTCGGTCAAAAGCACCTTGTCGTCGGAGGGCAGGGTCAAAGCCCGCATGGCCGCATCCAGGGTCGCGAAGAGGCGATCCTCGGCGAGCACCCCCGCCTCGGTCAGGGCATTCATGAGGGTGGACTTGCCCGCGTTCGTGTAGCCCACCAGCGACACCTTGTAGGCCTCGGTGCGGCCCTTGCGGCGATGCTCAGCCTGCTTGCCGATCTCTTCGAGGTCGCGCCGCAGCTCGGCGATGCGATTCTTGGTCATGCGGCGGTCGAGCTCGATCTGGGACTCGCCTTCGCCCTTCATGTTGACGCCGCCGCCCCGCTGCCGGGTGAAGTGGCTCCACATGCCTGTCAGGCGCGGCAGCAGGTACTGGAGACGCGCCAGCTCGACCTGGGTCTTGGCCTCCTTGGTGCGCGCCCGCTGGGCGAAGATGTCCAAGATGATGCCGGTGCGGTCGGTGACAGGCTTCTCGATGGCGGCTTCCAGGTTGCGGCCCTGGGCCGGGGACAGCTCGTCGTCGAAGATGACCGCGTCGGCTTCGAGGGCGGCCACCATGGTCGCGATCTCCTCGACCTTGCCGCTGCCGATGTAGGTCGCAGGGTCGATCGCCTTGCGCTCCTGGATCACGCGCTGGAGGACCTTGAAGCCCGCCGTGTCCGCTAGGAGAACGAGCTCGTCCAGGTGCTCGTCCAGCTCTTCGCGCTTGCGCGAGTCGCGAACCACGCCCACGACGATGGCCGTGCGCATCTCCTGGGGGGCGATCGCAGCAGCGTTCTTGGATTTCTTGAGGAGGTAATCGGTCTGATTTAGCATAAGTCCTCCATCATACCAGAGGCCCCGGTGCGACGAGATCGAAAGAAGCACGCAAGGTTATGATTTTATTAACGATAAGATAGGAGAGCTTAATCCAACAGGAGTTCCAAATGTCGACCACGATCGGTTACTCGCAATCCTCGCGCCATCGCCTTCCCCAGCCGCCGCAGCAAAGGCTCCGGCAGCCGGCCGCGCGACCCGTTTCGGACGAGGGAGTGCGCCGGATGCAGGCCGATCAGATGCAAGCCAATCGGATGCAGATCCGCAAGACCGAGGCCATGCCGCAGCCCAAGTTGGAAGTGATTGGCGCCGTCCTGCTTTTCGTCGCCCTCAGTCTCGGGCTCGGCGTCGGGCTGGGCGGAGCACCCGTGGCCATCGGGATCGGCATCGGCTGGCTGAGCATCGCCCTGGTCGCCTTCGTCTGGTCGGACCTCTCGCTCGCCTACCACGTGTGGCAGAGCCGCCGCTGACGCGGCGGCTCTTTTTTCGAGAACGCTTACTTCCCGATGCCCAGGATGTCCTTGAGGATTCCCGTCAGGGGCTTGGCCTTCGCCTTCTGAGGGTTGACCCCGGGCGGCAGCTGGGGAATCTCGACCTCCACCGGCGCGGGGAAGAGCTGCTTGAGCACCGGATCCGCGGCGAAGGACGTATGCAGGTTGCGCAGCTGGTTGATCTTGCCGGCGAGGCTCGAGACCTTCATGGTCGTCGCGGCGAACTGGAGCGCTTCCTTGCCCTTGAGGGTCTTGAAGTGGGCGAGGCTCCGGTCCTCTTGCTGCAAGCAGGTCAACGCGTCCTGGTAGAAGTGAAGGGCAGCATTCGCCTGCTGGCTGAGGGCGGAATTGCTGTTCAAACGCGCCTTGAGCTGATTGACGATGGGCGTCTGGGTCGGCGCGAGCTTAGCGGGCTGCCCGAGGGCCGCCTTCAGGACGCTGATGCTCGGGGTCTGCTCTTCGAGGACCAGCTTGGCGTTGGCGATGACCAACTCGGCTTCGGCCAGGCGCATGGTGAGCGCGGCGCTCGCGAGGGCGGCAGGGTCGGTGGCGTTGATGCTCTCCTCGAAGTTACCGGCTGCGCCGCGGACCGTCCGGTACATGTTCAGCTTCGCTTCGATCGACCTGATCTCGGCCTGGGCCTGGGGCGTGTTGACCCCCTTGAGCTGGGTCAGCTTGCCTTCGTACTCCTTGGCGAGCTTGTCCAAATACGCCAGGGCAGAGGCGAGTTCGCGCTTCTGTGTCTCGAGGGTGTTGACGAGCGGCTTGGTGGCCCGCGCCTCGCGCGCGGCGTTCTCGCTCTTCAACTGCTCGGCCCGCCGCATTTTCTCTTCGAGCGCGGCGCGGCTAGGGGTGCTCTGCTGATTGCTCATGGTATGCCCTTCCGTGAACTGCCTGATGATGAACAAGCGAGTATCTTATGCCCGCATCAGGCCCCGTTGAAAAGCACTTGGCGCTGAAATATGTTCAAGCGCCAGTGCCAAAAGAAGTTCAAGCGCCAGTCTCCATTGAAAAGCACCTGCCGAGAAATTCGGCAGGTGCTCGCGTGGAACGCCTGAAGTTTAGCGCTGGAAGAAGGCCTTCATCAGGTCCTTGATGGAGTTCATCACGTTGGTGATCATGCTGATCTCCATGTTCAGCTTCTGGAGGCGGGCCTGGACCGCGGCGGTGTTCGCCTTGGGGTCCTCCAGCTGCTTGATGAGGTCATCCATCTGGGTCATCTTCTTAGCAACGGCCTCACTGGCGTTGCTGACCGCCATCGTGGCGTTGGTAGCGGCGCTATCGAACCCCTGCAGACTGCTAGCCATTTCGAATCCTCCTCTGTGCGTCGTGCGATACCAGCGATTGGTGAGGTAAGACGTTCACCCGGCGGCTTTCGCTCGGCGCCCTCAACCTGCTTCCTTCACCCTTATGCCACTTGCTTGGTTATTTCTGACGCCATTTTACAGACATTTAAAACGAACTTGACGGACACCTTAAATTCAAATGTTCAAGCACTTCCGTATCAACAAGCGCTATCGCTGATGTCCGCGACCTCCTGGCCGGTCTTCAAGAGGGCCTCGTAAACCCGCTTGCGGCGGAGCAGATCCGCCAGCATGACCGATTCGAGGGCGCGCTCGGGCAAGGGCGAGGCCGGCGGGGTCGTTGCGAGCGGGGCCTCGTCTTGATCCAGCAGCGCCAAGGCCGCGCGCAGGCGCGCGCTCGCGCTCAGCACTTCCTTGAACGTCTTGGCGCGGGCGAAGGCCCGCACCTCCTCGGCCAGTGCCTCCAGCTTCCGGATGCGCGCGTCGCAGGCCCCCCAGTTGAATTCTTGCGACATCATGGGCCACCTCGATGACAAGCGAGGGATTTCCAAGGAGATTATCGGCGCGAAAGCATCAAGGGTTGAGCGGCCACGAGGCGATCCTCGCAAAACGACGACGCCGGTCGTGGACCGGCGTCGTCGTGATGGCGTAGGGTTTCTCTCCCCTAGACGTAGAGGTCGACCTGGCTACCGCCCGGCCTTGGGGCCTGGGGAATGCTTGCGAGCAACTGCGCGTTCTGCTGCTCGTTGAAGTTCATCTGCTTTTTCAGGACCGAAACCCCAACGTACAGCGCAGCGCCCCCGGGGGTGCTCGTGGCTGCGATCGCGGAATTCGAGATGGGACTGCTCATCAGACCTCCTTGGAGCGCCTCACAACAAGGTGCCGGCCACCGGTCGTCACCCGTCCACCATACCCCGAACGCTCCCTGGCCTGCATCATCCGGCCGTTAAAGGTCCGCAAAAGCTTCGTTGCGCGTAGGTTACTCCTACGCGTTCGTGAGGCGGCGGTGCAGAGTCTTCAGGTCCGCGTCCAGGTCCGCCATGATGCGGTGCAGGCGACCACAGAGCAGGCGGTAGAAATCCAGCGCGAAGGCCGGATTCGAGCTCAGGTACTCCCGCAGGGCGGTGACCGGAATCTCGATCAGCTCGACCTCCTTGAAGCTGCGGGCCGTGGCCGAGCGAAGGCTGTCCTCGAACAAGGCTCCTTCGCCGAAGACGGCCCCCGCCTCGAGAATCGCGAGGCGCAGCTCGATCCCGGGCGCCGTCTCCTTGAGGATCTCGATCAGGCCGGCCTTGACCACGAAGAGGTGCCATCCCGGCTCACGATCGGCGAAGACGACGGTTTGAGGCGCGAGGGTCCGAAGCTCGCCGAGCGCGAGCATGGCGTCCCACCCCTCGGGATGAAGCACGGCGAGGTCTTGAAGCGACTGAGACACGGTCAAGGCTCCTTTGCTTGGAAATAGTACGAGAGCGTCACTTCGGCCTCGAGGCGATCCGCCTGCGGGTCCACCGCCCGCACGATCAGCGCCTCCATGGTCAAGAGACGATCCGGTGTGGCGAGGCGACGTACGAAGGCATCAATCGCCTCGTAGGATCCCGCGAGACGCACCTTGGCGCGGGTGAAGGTCTCCCCTTCCGCAGCCGTCGCCTCGTCCAGGGTGGTGGCGAGCAGTTGCGCGCCGCTCGCCGCCACCTGGACATCCAGCGAGCGCTGAATCGCGAGGCTCGGCGACTCGCCCGACGCAAGCAGGATCGGTGCAGGCAAACGCAGGGCCTGGGCCTCGGGCTGCGGTGCACTGGTCGCAAGCGCGGCTTGGAGCGTGGCCTGGGCTTCCTGGGCCCTCGCCAGCTCGGGTGCGATCTTCGCCAGGCGCGACATGGCCGGATCGATGAGCAGCATGTAGAGCAGGACGGCCTCGACGAAGAAGCCGAACCCCATCAACCAAGCGAGATCTCGACGCGAGAAGCCCGGCTTCTTACTGGGCATGGAGCCCCCCTTGCGCTGTCCCGCGCACGGCGGTGATGGTGAAGCGATAAACGATGGCGCCCTCGCGCTCTTCCTGGGTGATCTCGGGCACCGTGACGGAGGAAAGGGTGCCCTCGCGTCCCAGGACCTCGGCGAACGAGACCGGCGCGGTGCGAGAAAGGGCATACCCGACGAGGGTCAGCGGCTTGTCGGGTTCTAGCCGCGTCTCGGTGAGCCATACGTCGGAGGGGATGAGCTCCTGCAGCATGCTGAACAGACGCGCCGACTCCACCGAAGCCTTGAAGGCCTTCTCCTGGAGGTTCTCGGTCCCGCTCGCGCTGTTTCGCTGCGCAAGCTGGGTCTGCAGCAGTTGCGTCCCCTCCTGGATCCGAGTCAGGGCGTCGCGCTGGGTGCGTAGCTGGCCATCCAGGTAGATGCTGATTCCGAGCCCGACCCCGAGCAGGCCTGCAGCCGCGAGGATCGCGCCCCATTGGCGGTTGTCGAAGGTACGCTTGGCAACCACCCGCTCGGGCCCCAGATCAAGGGCGAAGGGGAAGGCGTCGGGGCCGTAGGCCGCAGCGCCGTCGAGGGCCTCCAGGTGCGGGCCGTCCCCGCGCAACGGGCGCGTTTCGACGTTGAGGTCGGTACGCCCGCGCAGGACCTCCGCGAGCGGCTCGGGCACATCCAAGAGCAGCCAGTCGCGCACGCCCACGTCGAGCAGGCTCCGCTGCAGCTCCACCAGCGCCTCGTCCAGTACCGTGGTCTCGCCCCGCCGCAGGGCGGCGACGTCCAGGTAGATGCTGCGCCAGTTGGTGAGGCGGCCTTCTTGCCAGACGGCCACGTCGAGGCCATGCCCCATGGCGCAGATCAAGCCATGGGGAGCCGTGGCCTCGGCAAAGTGCGGCGCGTCGGCGAAGCCGCGCATCAAGGCGAGCGCGAGCGGCTCCACGCTGGTGACCTCGACGCCGGCCGACGCGCAGACCGCGAGGATCGCATCCACGAAGTCGCGCCTCAGGGCCGCGAAGAGCAACGAGAGGGTTTCGGGTTCCTGGTTCAGGATGGCGAAGTCGAGCGCAAGCTCCGCCCCGCCGAAAACCCGATAGCGCTCGGCCTCGGTCCGGACCGCAAGCTTGAGTGCGTCGCGGTCGGGGAGATAGGAGAGCGGCAAAGAAAGCACCCGCATGATCGGGCCATCGAGAGCAACATGCGCCTGCTTGGCCCCACCGACCCGGCGGATCGCTTCTCGGATGGCTTCTTCGAGAGCCACGGGATCCCCGAGGACGAAGTGCGCGAAGGGCGAAGCGTCAGCGGGGCCGAGGGCACCGGGCGGCAACGGGCAAAAGGCCTCGTTCCCACCAGCGACCCCACGCAGGGCGACTCCTTCGGGCGCGATGACGAGAACATGACGTTTAGAGGGCTTCAAGCGCATCACAGCCGGCTCGGTAAGGGGTATACTGCTGATACAGCAAGGTGCATGACAGTGTCATCATACACCTTCCCGCCTGACGATTGGGTGAAGATTCGATGGATGCTTCCAGACCCCGCTCCCTTCCAAGCATCGGCCGCAAACTGGGCGAACTGCTCGTGGAAGCCGGCCTCGTCGAGTCCGGCCAGATCGACCGCGCCCTCCAGGAGAGCCGCCAGACGGGCGAACCGCTCGGCAAGATCCTGCTCAAGCGCGCCCTCATCACCGAGGACCAGCTGGGCCACATGCTCAGCGCCCAGGCGGGGACCGATTACGTCCAGATCGGCGAGCGCGAGTTCAACCCGGACCTGATCGACCTCTTCCCGCAGGAGTTCCTGTCGCGCCACAAGGTGCTGCCCCTGCGCATCCAGGACGGCAACCTCTACGTGGCCATGGTCCACCCCAACGACGTGGACACCCTGGACGAGATCCGCTTCATCACCGGCCTGAGGCCGAAGCCCCTCGTCACCACCAGCAAGGAGTTCGACGACGCTTACCAGGCGCTGGTCCGCAGCGTGCAGGGGCAAGTGTCCGACGCGATCGCCTCGATCCGCATGGAGCACCGCGAGGAGAGCCAAACCGCCTCCCAGCAGCGCCTCGCCGACGAGATCGCAGTCGAAGACCAGCCGGTCGTGCGCCTGCTCAACTCCATCTTCCACGACGCGGTCAGCCGCGGGGCGAGCGACGTCCACATCGAGTCGCGCGAGAAGGTGGTGCGGGTCCGCCACCGCATCGACGGCGTGCTGGTGGACGCGACCGATATCCCCAAGGACCTGGAGGCCCTCACCCTCTCGCGCCTCAAGATCATGGGCAGCATGGACATCGCCGAAAAGCGCCGCCCCCAGGACGGGCGCAGCCGCATCTCGGTGGGCGGTCGCCACTACGACCTGCGCATCAACGTCATGCCCAACATCTGGGGCGAGAAGGCCGTCGTCCGGATCCTGCGCCCGGCCATGCTGGTGGGCGGCTTGGACAACCTCGGCCTCTACCCTGAGCTGCACGCCAAGCTCAAGGCCATGATCGACTCCCCTTACGGCATCGTGCTGGTCACGGGGCCCACCGGTTCGGGCAAGACCACCACCCTCTACTCGGCCCTCTACGAGCTCAACTCGCCCGATCGCAACCTGCTCACGGTCGAGGACCCGGTCGAATACCCCATGGAGGGGATCTGCCAGACCCAGGCCAACCCCAAGGCGGGCCTCTCCTTCGCCGACGCCCTGCGCGCCATGCTGCGGCAGGACCCGGACGTCATCATGGTGGGCGAGATCCGCGACCAGGAGACCCTCAACGCCTCGGTCTTCGCGGCGCTCACGGGCCACCTGGTGCTTTCGACCATCCACACCAACGACGCGGCGAGCACTCCAAGCCGCATGATGGAGATGGGGCTTCCCGCCTACCTCCTCACCTCGGCCCTGCGCGGCATCATCGCCCAGCGCCTGGTCCGCAAGCTCTGCCCCCACTGCCGCGAGGCCTACACCCCCGACCCCGCCTCGGTCCCCGAGCCCCTGCGCCGCGGGCGCCTCTACCGCAGCCGCGGCTGCTCGCGCTGCCAGCAGAGCGGGTTCGTCGGTCGGGTCGGCCTCTTCGAGATCCTCCCCATGACCCACGCGGTCCAGGAGCTCATCAACCAGGGCGCCCCCGCCTACCGCATCCAGGAAGCCGCCCAGCGTGACGGCATGGAAGGGCTCGCCGAGGACGCCCTGCGCAAGGTCTACGACGGCATCACCACCCCGACCGAGGTCGCACGCGCGCTCGGTGCGCGCTGGACGGAGACCCTATGCCAACCTACCTCTACCGCGCCGTCGACCTAGAATCCCAGAAGCAGGTCGAGGGCTCGATCGAAGCCCAGGACGATCGCGAAGCCCGGGGCGCGCTGCGCTCACGCGGCATTCTGCCGCTGCACATGGCCCCACTCGAGGGCGAAGCCCCTGCTCCCGCCTGGCTGACGCGCGTCGTCGAAATCGCGACCTACCGCCCAGTCAAGGGCGGCGAGCTCTCCATCTTCATCCAGCAGCTGGCGGCGCTCATCGACGCGGGCCTGCCCATCGTCGAGGTCATGGTGATCCTGGAAGACCAGGTCAGCAACCCGACCCTGCGCGCGGCGATCGCCGAGATCCGCAAGGATCTGCTCGGCGGCACGATGCTCAGCGAAGCCCTCGCGCGCCACCCCCGCGTCTTCTCGCCGCTGTTCGTGAACCTGGCCCAGGCGGGCGAGGTGAGCGGCGCTCTGAGCATCATGCTCTCGCGCCTGGCCGAGACCACCGAGAAGAACCTCGAGATCGAGCGCAAGGTGCGCTCGGCCCTCACTTACCCGGCGATCCTCGCAGTGACCCTGTGCCTGGTGGTCGGGGTCATGATGGCCTTCGTGGTGCCGACCTTCGAGACCATGTATCAGAAGGCCCACAACCAGCTGCCCATCCCGACGCAGATCCTGCTCGGCATCAGCCACGGCCTGCGCGAGCACGGCGGGATGGTGCTCCTCTTTGTCGTCTTTGTCGGGATGGCGTACACCTGGTTCAGCCGGACCGAGGTCGGACGCCTACTGGTGGATCGGCTCTGGCTACGCCTGCCGGTGATCGGGCAGCTCATGGTCGAGCAGAGCGCCAACACCTTCACCCGCGCCTTTGCGACCGTGTACGGGGCCGGCATCCCCATCATCGGTGCGCTGGATAACTGTCGACGCATCGTCCGAAACCAGGCCATCCATGACGTGCTCGCCCAAGCCGAAGAGGGCGTCAAAGCGGGCAACAGCCTCTCATCCGGCCTGATCGGCACCCCTTACTTCCCACGGGTCCTGGCCCAGATGATCGCCGTGGGCGAATCCTCGGGGCGCATCGAAGAGCTCGCCGCCAAGGGCGTATCCTTCTCGGACCGGGAGATCGACTTCAAGATCAAGCAGCTGACCGCCATGATGGAGCCTGCCATGACGATCGTCATGGGCCTCATCGTGGGCTTCATCGCGCTTGCGCTTTACCTTCCCATGTTCGACCTTCCGAGCCTCCTGAAGAACTGAGCGACATCGGGCAAAATGCCAAACACCCCGTTCGCCGCGTGGCGAACGGGGTGTTTGGCGATCAGGCTCAGTCCAAGAGGACCTTGGGGGTCACGACGATCATCAGCTCGGTCTGAGACTGCTGGTTACTCGTGCTGCTGAACAGGTGCCCCAAGAGGGGGATGTCCCCGAGGATTGGGAACTTGTTGCGCGTCGAGATGGTGTTGGTCTGCGTCAGACCGCCCAACGCGAGGGTCGCGCCGGACTTGATGGTGACCTGCTGTGCGATGAGCTCGCGGCGGCTCAAGAGCGAGAGGGTGTTGTTGAAGGAATCCTTCTGGGTCTCGCGGACCGACGAGACCGACGGGTGAAGGCGCAGCGTCACCGTGCCGTCTTCACCAATCTTCGGCAGGATGTTGAGGGTGACCCCGGCGTTCCCATAAATGGGCTCGGCGATGATCAGGCCCGGCGTTGCCGTGGGGTTGCCGGTGAGGTTGGGGTTGGATATCTTCATCCCCTTGATCACCTCGTCCACGATGTTGATCTGGCTCTCGGAGTTGTCAGTGGCGAGGATGGTCGGGTGGGCGAGCAGCTTGGCTTGCTTGCTCTGCACCATGGCGTTCAGCTTGGCACGAAAGACGCTCGTCAGGTTCGCTGAGGGATCGTAATTGATCGTCAGACCCGGGTTCGCGCCCGTGGGGTCGAACGAGGCCCCGACCGGGTTCTGGCCGCCGCTCAGGGTCGTACCGAGCTCCAGGGCTTGGCGGCTGCCGGTCTCGATGACCTCGACCTCGATGGCAACCTGCTTGAGGCGCCGATCGAGCTGGGGAATGACCTCATCAGCGATCGCGAGGGTCTCGGGCGAGCCCAGGACGATGACCGAGTTGCTACGGCTGTCGGGCACCGCCACCGAGTCCTTGGCCTCGACCTGGACGGTCTGACTCTGGAGCTTGCGGTGACGAACCACCGACGCCGTATCGCTCAGCTCGGTCCCCGAGCCGGTGCTGACCCCGCCTTGCCCCTCGGTCACGGTCTCAGCCTCGACGTTCAGGTTCTCGGTCTCAGTGGCCTTGTTGCCGTTGTTGAAGACCGTGGCGTTGAGCAGGGCGGCGACCTGAACGGCGTTGGCATGGCTCAACTTGTAGATGCGGCGATCGCGGGGCTTGTCGAGCGAAGCGATGGTGCGCTCGGCAAGCACGAGGTCCGCGGGCGCCCCCACCACCAGCACCGAGTTGGTGCGGGGATCCGCCTTGGCGAGCTCCATCTGCTGGCCCACCTGGTTGGTATTGGTCTGAGCCCCGACGTAGGGCCGGGTCAGCACCGAGGAGTTGAGGAACTCGGCGATACGCTTTGCGCTCGCATAGCGCAGGGTGAAGACCCGCGATCCGCTCGAGAGCAGGCCTCGCTCGAAGGCCTGCTTACGCCCGACCACCGCGAGCACGCTCCCCTGCTTGAAGGCCTGAAGCCCGCCCATGGCGAGCAGGGACTGGAGGGCATCGCCCAGGCGCACGTCCTTGAGATCCAGGTTCACCGCCTGCGGCAAGTCGTCCTCGACCACGACGTTGAGGCGGCCCTTCTGGGCGACCAGACGGATGGCGTCCTTGAGCGGCAGGTTCGCGATCGACACCGAGATGGTCCGCTCGAAGGCGCCTCCCTTGAGCACCATCGGATCCTCGGTCGGAACCGCGAAAGCCGGCGCCGTGAGGGTGATGCCGAGCGAGAGGGCACAAGCAAGACGGGTGGTGGCCAGGTAGGTGGACATGAAGGGCTCCTAGGAGGTGGGAAGGCGCTTGGTCAGAAGGCGGCCGTTCTTGCGCAGCACAATGCGGTCGCTTGCGATCGAGACGAGGGTCGCGCCCGCCACGCGATCGCCGACGCGCAGAAGGCGCAGCTGGCCGGCGATGCGCATAGCCGCGAGGGCCTCGTCGTCGTCGTACGCAACCCCTCTGAACTCCACGTCGGCAAGATCCGACTGGCTCCGAGGTGCGGCTGAAGGCAAGGCAATGGTCGGCAGAGGCGGTGCGGCTGAGAGGGGCGGGATGCCCGGCTCGACTCGGCGCGCGCCGATGAGCGGGCGAAACGGATTCTTGCGGCCGAGCACGACACTCCCAGCGACCGAGGGAATTTCGGGTTCCGGAACAGCAAGCGCCGAGGTCTGCGCTGTGAGCAGCATGAGCGTCATGCTCAACGTGATCATTTTTTTCAAGGGACCCACCGTGCCGAACATCTCCGTGCCTGCCTCACCCGCCTACGTACATGAAATCATCGTCAAGAATGTGAAGACTTCGACAAGAACTCAAGAAAGCGTAAATTTCTCTCATCTTACCCGAGGGAGCTGAAGAAAAGCCTTAACAAGACAAGTTCTTAACACGATTGAGATGAAATTATCACCCTCTAGAGAACCACTTCAAAAATCAGCGCTTTCCCTTGCTTGATGGAAGCAGGATCAGCGAATCGCAGGATGGCAATTTCAATCAAATAGGGGGCCAGCACCTAAAAAAATAGAGGGTAAACCCCCTATTCGAAAATACGCCGCGGTGGTAGTTTTTCTTCGGATAGTCAGACGCAGCTTGCGTATTAATTACGTAAGCTGAGGAAAATTAAGGAAAAATTCAGATTCAGAGCGTATGATTCGGCTCGGTTCCGGCTCCTCGGCCGGCAAGAACGGAAGCGTTCCAGAGTCTTTTCGGGCGACAGGAGGCCCGCACGACCAATGAAGAATTTGATGAGCCACAAGAAGGCGCAGCGCGGTTTCACCCTGATCGAGCTTGCGATCATCATCGCCGTCCTCGGCATCCTGGGCGCGGTTGGCGCCGTCAAGATCGCCTCGATGAACGAGGATGCCAAGAAGGCGGGCGAGCTGACCGCCGTCAGCAATGCGCGCTCGGCCCTTGCAATGGCCGTCGCAAAGGCTAATGGTGCAAAAGTTACTCCGACCAACGTCGCGGACAACATGGACGGCACCACCGCCGTCTCCGGGGTGGACATCACCTGGGGCAAGTACAAGGTCACCCTCACGGGTAGCCAGACCGACGTGACGGGCGTTGCGACCGCTTCTTACACCCCCTAATACCGGCTTCCCGATAGCCTGCTGAAGAGGGTGAATCTTGCGATTGCCAACGCGCAGCGGCGATTCACACGGAAGACAGCATCAGAAGGGCTCGATCCTTCTGATGCTGTCCCTTATTGTGTTCGTCTTCATGTCCGCCTCGGTAGCGCTCGCCTCTGCGCAGCTCGTTCATGCCAAAGCGACACAAGCCCAGTACAGCAAATTCCTGGCACAAATGGCGGCCGAAGCCGGGGTCTACGCCTCCTTTAACGCCACCCAGAGCCTCAACCCCACTGAGCTGGACAGAGGAAATGGTCGCATCATCCGATACGAGACACGCATCTTGGGATCTTCACCCACATTTGGGATCCAGAGCACCGGCTCGGTGACCGTGCACGACTTCACCTACATCAGCATCATCCAGGCGACGGCGAGCAACGGCATCATCACGCAGTGGAGCTACGGCTCATGAGGTGGCGTCATCACGCGGGCTTTACGCTTGTCGAAGTCTCAATCGCCATCGCCATTATCACCATCGCCTTGGTCCCGGCCACCATCATGCGCCTCAAGGCCGCGCAGGCCAACGTAGCGATCGAAGAGCGCGAGAAGTTCGCCATCCTGGTACAGCGCCTGCTCGAAACCAGGGTGCGTGCCGTACCATTCGCCGCACTCACGAGCGTCAGTGGCGTGAACGATCCCGACACGAACTTGAAATACGACATCGCCTTTTCGCAATACGCCACTCCCTCGCCTTCCATCAACAAGGTCACGATCACGGTCTATCCCTCTAACTCCGCCATCCCGATCGATCGCCTCGTGACCCTCGTCGCAAAAGAGGCTACCCCGTGAAGTCCATCCATCACGCCAATCATTCTTTCCAGCGCGGGCTGACCTTGGTCGAGATCATGGTGAGTAGCCTCATCATGGCGAGCCTTATCGGCCTCATCGGCTTGGTCGCCTTGAACAGCTTCAAAATTGATTACACGCAACGGGGCGACGACCTTAATCACTTCAACTTCAACCGTCTCACCGAAGCGTTCTACAACGATGTGCACGCAAGCTCGGCGCTTAGCAGTGCAACGGTGGACGGCAAGCGCATCGTCTTGCAAAAGGCGGACGGCTCAGGCTTCATCACTTACGAGATCGGCACGAAGGCGGTCAAGCGCGGCGAGAGTGCTACCGCGGCTTCCTCGCCCCAAAAGTGGGAAGAGCTGACGGACTCGTCCATGTTCGCGATCGCCGCCGGCAGCTTCGCCTCCTTCAAGGCGGACGGCTCGGCCCCTGCCTCCCTGAAGGACGTCCGCCGCATCGACCTCAAGGACCTCTTGGCCACCCTCAACAACAACCCCCAGAGCAAGAAACTGCCCTTGCTGACCGCCTACCTGCGCAGCGTCGCAGCTCCCTCGCCCACTCCATCCTCTGGCCCTGCCAAGGCCTACGCCGTCCTCACGGCAAAGAACCTCACCTACGCGGGGAACACGGGCGTCACCTCCACTCCCTCAGGCAAGGCCGACGTCCACGCCAATGGTAACCTCACCCGCGAGGGGTCCTCGAACATCGACGGCAAGGTCACCTACGGTGGCACCTACACCACCGACCGCGGTGGGCACTCGGGTGGGATCCCCACCAAGGCCGACCCCGTAAAAGTCCCGAGCTATTCCGCCGCCCAGTTACTGTCCCTCGCGAACAGTGCCAAAGCCAACGGGAACAAGGACATCGACCAAGCAAACAGCGACCTCGATCGCACCCCCTGGCAAAGTGGCAAACGCTACGCGACCCTCAAGGGGTATTACAGTGCGAAGACCACCGGCAAGAAGATCTTCTTCGGCGGCGTCTGGGAAGTCACGGTCGAGGGGGTCGTCTACATCGAGGGTGGGCTACAGACGGACAACACCTTCGTCCTCAAGGGCAACGGCCTCGTCATCTGCACCGAGCCCATCGTGACCGGCGGCAACACCGTGATGCGCGAAGGCGCCTCCCCGTCCGACCTCGGGCTGGTGTCACTCTCGACGCGCTCCGATGCGATCTCGACCGGTGGTACGAGCTATATCACGGGCGTCCTCTTCGCTCCCAACGGTGGGATCATGCTGACCGGAGGCACCAAGATCACGGGTTGTATCATCGCAGGCGGCGCCATCGACCTGCGCAGCAACAGCGTCCCCATCGTCGAGTTCAACGCGAACCAGTCCCTCTCCATCCTCCAGGCCACCTACTAACGACAAAATCGTTACGTCCCCTTGCCCTTTGAGGGCAAGGGGACGTACGCTAAATCAGCCAAGTATCATACTGGCCATTCGTCACAATAGAGGACCCTCCTTCATGAAAAAGCTTTGGCTCCTGTTACTACCGCTCGCGATAGGCGCTTGCCGCCCCTCCTTGCTCAGTGTCCCGACGGTAGGAGAGGCGACGCTCACCGTCACGCCCAAGGTGACGAGCGGTGCGTTGCAGACGCAAGCCATCGTTCAGGCCTACACGCAAGCCGATATCGATCACCTGGTCGTGCGCCTCTATACCGTGGACGGCCAGACCGCCACTCCGGTGAGTCACGGCGGCGTACCGGTCGAGGTCGACGTGGCGAGCGGCTCGCTCTCGATGCCGATCGTCCTGAACCGCCTGCACAGCAACACGAAGTATCGACTGCATGGCTTTGCCTACAAGGCGCCGGGCACCGCCGAGAGCGATCGCATCTCGACGCTGGATCAGTACTCGTACACCGACGTGTCGGTGGGAACCTCCGAACGTCCGACGATGGCCTCGCTACCGGTCAGGCTCCTGGATCAGCGCTTCGCGGGCCAGGCGACCGGCTCCTTCGTCATCCTGCCCGGCGGCCTGATCAACCTCACCGAGACCCTCACGGCGATTCCCGGCAGCGGTGGAAACGGCGGCCAAGGCGCAGGGGTGGAGACCTACGCGGGCGTCATCTATCCGCCCCAGAACACGCTGGCGACCGAATGGCCGATCTCGGCGGACCGCTGCGTCCCGGCACCCAACGGGTCGATCTACTTCTCGGCCCCCGCCGAACACGTCATCTACAAGATCGACCCGAACGGCATCCTGTCCGTCTATGCCGGCACTCGGACCCAGGGAACCCTCTCGAACGGACCGGCGACCTCGGCCAATCTCAACTACCCGACCGGGCTTTGCGTCGATGGAACCGGGGTCCTCTACTTCAGTGATTTTTCCAATCACCAGGTCGCCAAGATCAGCACCGATGGGATGCTCACGATCGTCGCGGGCACCGGTGCTCCCGGCAATACGGGCGACGGGGGAGACGCACTCTCGGCCACGCTGCGCAACCCTCAGGAACTGGCGCTGACCGCCTCGAACCAGTTGATCATCGCCGATTACGGGAACGACCGTGTACGCCGCGTCGCCGGCGACGGCAAGATCAGCACCATCGCGGGCCGAGGTCCCTGGGGATATTCGAGTTCATCCGAGATGTCGGTATCGCCCCCCACTGACGCCTACGTGAAGTCCCCGCGCTGGCCCTTCGTGGACGGCAACACCATCTACATCTTCGACACGGCCTTCCCCACCCTCTTCGCCTTCACCGTCGGTGGCAGCTACACCCGACAAGCGGGTGCCGTCATCAACGGCAACTGGGCCGGCTACAACGGAGACAACAAGGCGGGCACGTCGGCTTTTCTCAGCTACGAGCCGTCCAATATCGTCAAGGAAGCCGGCACCGGCGCTCTGCTGTTCGGCGACGGATCCAACCATCGCTTCCGCCAGCTCCTGAACGGAACGATCACAACCAAGTGGGGCAACGGCACCGGGGGCTACACCCCTGACGGCCAGTCGATCGTGAACAGCGCCGTCAACAACCCTCAGTCGCTGTTCATAGACCCCAACGGCAACTACGTCTTCTCGGACCTCGGCAACCGCCTCATCCGCCGGATCAACGCCGCCACCAACGTGATCACCACCATCGGTGGCAACCGCTCGACGGAATTCGCCGGCAACAACATCCAGGCCAAGCAGGCGCGCTTCGGCTCCCCCACGGCGCTCGCGCTCGATGCCGCGGGCAACCTGTACGTGGCCGACCCCACCAACCATCGCATCCGCAAGATCGACACCACGGGCGTCGTGACCACCTTCGCTGGCACGGGCTTCGCCGGCTTCAGCGGCGACGGCGGCAACGCAACCAGCGCTCAGCTCAAGAATCCTCAAGGGGTCTGGGTGGATGCTGCCGGCCAGGTCTTCATCGCGGACACGGATAACAAGCGAATCCGAAAAGTCGCCAGCGGCACGATCACGACGGTGGCGACCCTCAACGGGGACCCGGTGTCCGTGGTCGGCAACGGCACGATGCTCTTCATCGCAGACGGATCGAACGGGCACATTGTCCAGGTGGCCAAAAACGCATCCAACGCCACCCCGACGCTCTTCGCGGACGTAAGCGAGTATGCCTGGCCACAGGGCTTGGCGCTGGACCCTTCCGGCAATCTCTACATGACGGACGCTTATTACTCGAAGGTCCTCAAGTTCGACGCGAACGCCAATCCATCCGTGTTCGCTGGCCAGGACGAAACAATCGGCTGGTCGGGCGACGGCGGTCCCGCCACGGCGGCAGCCTTGAACTACCCGTCCAACATCACCTTCGATGCCAGCGGAGCCGCCTACATCGCCGACAGCGGCAACTACGTGATCCGGCGCGTGGGGACCGACGGCAAGATCACCACGGTCGCCGGCGTCGGCGAAGTGAGCGGCTATCTGGATTCGGCAAATCCACTACTGGCGCGCTTCGATTACCCGATGGGAATCGCCGTCTCGGCGAATGGGACCCTCTACATCAGCGATTACAACAACAAACGCATTCGCAGGTGCCTTCCTTAGCGGCTTCCCGTTAAGGCGCCCAGGCAACTAAGAATCGTGAAGCGCCATTGTCCCACCGGGGCAATGGCGCTTAAGCTATATACATGCCAGCCATCGCCATGCTCATCGCCGTCTTCATCTGGGGCGGCTCCTTCATCGCCACCAAGCTCGCCATCGCCGAGATCCCGCCCATCGCCTTCGCGGTCCTGCGCTTCGCCGTAGCTGTCGCCGGGCTGCTCGCGGCCCACCTGGTGACCCGTACCCCGATCACCATCCCCCGCCCCCTGTGGGGACGCGTGGTGCTGGCGGGCCTGCTCGGAACCACCGCGACCTACGTCCTCGAGAACATCGCCCTCAAGTACACCACCGCGGGCAACACCGCCATCTTCATCGCAGCAAGCCCCTTGCTGACCATCGCCGGCGCCGCCATCTTCCTGCGCGAACGCCTGAACTTGCGAACCATCGGCGGTGCCCTGCTCGCCTTCGGAGGCCTCGCGGCCCTGGTAGGGGCGAGCTTCAAGGAGACCGGCCTGGGGGACGGCCTGATGGCCCTCAACACCCTCGTCGGCGCCTGGTACGCGCTCGTCAGCAAGACCCTCGCGGACCGTGCCTCGCCCCTCTCCACCCTGACCACGACCTACTCGGTGGGGCTCGTCGGCCTGCTGCCCTTCGCCGTCGGCGAGGCCATCCTGACGCCCGCCACCTGGCATTTCTCGCCCCTGTCACTGGGCTCGCTCGCCTTCTTGGGCCTCGGCTCCTCGGGGTGCGCCTACTGGCTCTGGATGTACGCCCTCGGCCGCATGTCGGCTGCGACCTCCGGGGTCTACCTGTACCTGATGCCCATCGTGACGCTCGCCCTCTCGTGGCTCCTGCTCGGCGAGGCGATGGGCCCCGCCAAGATCGCGCAAGCAGCCATCGTCCTGATCGGGGTGTACCTCGCAAGCACGGCCCGCCAAGCCCCACGCATCTCGGAAGTACCTCAACCCTCGTAACAACGAATCCCCCGCCAGGCATGCCTGACGGGGGATTCGGCTTTCGGGTGAAAGGCTACTTCGCGGCTGCAGCCTGGCGGGTCACGGCGATAGCCGAGCCCACTTCCAGGGCCTCGAACCAATCGAGGAACTGGCCGACCTGCTCGTCCCGGAAGATGGCGCCGTGCTGCGGGCAGAGCATCTTGACGTCCAGCTCGCGCACGCGGCGAACCCAGTCGTTCTTGGCCTCGTTCGAAGGCATCCAGCGGCGGTGGAAACCTTCCATGTACTTCACGTGGGCTTCGAAGTCCTGCACGAAGAGGTCCGAGTGATCCTCGGGCAGAAGTGCCGCGCCGATATCACCCGAGAAGAGGATCTTGGCGTGCGGATCGTAGACGCTGAAATTGCCCGACGAGTGGCAGTAATGCGCCGGGACCATCTGGAGCGCGAGGCCGTTGCCGTAGGTCAAAAGCCCGCCGCCATCCTCGACGACCTTGAAGTTGTCGATGTACTCGTAGCCGAAGTGCGCGAGGAAGCCGGACCAGATCTTCGGCACGTAGAGCTGCGCCTTGGGGCAGACGCCGAGCCACAGGGGCAGCGACGAGAAGATGTCGGGGTCCTGGTGACTCGCAAAGAAGGCCTTGAGCTGCCCCAGGCTGATGTGCTCAGAGACGGCCGCGAGCACCGCCGGGAAGATCTCGGTACCGCCCGGATCCAGCAGCAGCGCGTCCCCGTTGCTGACGATGAGATACTCGTTGGTGTCGATGACCGCGTCCTTCTTCTCGGGATCGCGCGCGAGCGCAATCCACTTGTGGTCGCCGTCGTCGAATAGGACCTTACCGATCAAGGGGTGACCTCCTCAGTGTGACGCGCTTCCTAGGCGTGGAAAGCGGTTTTGATGACGTTCTTCATGTCGCCGGCCACTGCGTCGGCCGACTCGCTCAGCTGCGCCAGCGAATCGGCGATGTTCCGGAAGTACGCCCCGTGCTGCACGTCCCGGCTGGCCTCGATGCGGAAGTAAGTGGTAATCCGGGCGATCTTGACGATCTGCCGGAGCACGGATTCGCGCGCCTCCTCCATGTGGTGGAAGCGCGTGAAGATGTCTCCGCGGATCCCGCGGATGTGATCGTCGAGATCCGAAGCGACCTGCTGAACGAACGCGACGTTGTCGGCGCGGGTCATGCGCTCGAGGCCCTCGGCGATGCGATTGAGGCGGCGGCTCTTCTCGACCCCGCTCAGCGAGCTCTTGGCGAGCGCATGGGCATCCCCCTGGATCTCGCCGACCAGCACGCTCATCTGGCGCGCGATCTTGCCCGTCTCGTTGGCCAGGACCATGAAGGCCTCTTGGTTGACCTGAGACTTGGCGGCGGCGATCTCGGCGTTCACCGCGATCAAGCCCATCTCATCCGAGCGGTCCAGCAAGCCTCGTGCGGTTTCTCGCACGTGGATGCATGCCTCGTAGATGGTGACCATCTCTTGCTGGTTTCGACTGTCGAGCGCTTGAGACTGAAGGGCGGGTGTCAGCATGAACGCATCTCCACGTGCGAGGGTCGGCTGTCATGCTTATACCAAAAGCACGAGCGTTTCATATTGGTCGGTTGCTACTGCGTGGTCTAGGCCCTCGGCACGACGGCCAAGGTGCAGCGCGAGATGCAGACGAGCTTGTCCGCTTCGTCCGTGATGCGCACTTCCCAGACCTGGGTGGTGCGGCCCACGTGAATCGGGGTCGCCTCGGCGCTCACCACCCCGTCGCGCTTGGCGCGCAGGTGATTGGCGTTGATCTCGAGGCCGACGGCCATCTGAGTCTCTTGGTCCACGTTGGCCCAGGCCCCGATGCTCGCCACCGTCTCGGCCAGCGCAACCGACGCACCGCCGTGCAGCAGGCCGAAGGGCTGGTGCACGGCCCTGACGACCGGCATGCTGGCCCTGACCCGCTGCGGGGTGACTTCGAGCAGGGTCATGCCCATGGTCTCGGCGAGCGTTCCCTTCGCGGCAGCGGTCATTTGCTGGAGGCGATCGTCCATGGCGGCGTCTTTCTGGTACAGGTTGGCGGGGGCGGCCTTCCCCTCGACAGATCTCGGGGCCTTGCCTCATGATAGCGCAATTGCGCGTGTGCGACCATTCGGGCGCCATTGCGCGGCCCCGCTTTTATTTCACTGGCTCGTGAACGGGAAAGCATGCAAACGTACCAACCGCTCATCACGGTCGTCGTCGCCGTCTACAACGGCGCAACCACGCTTCAACGCTGCATCGACAGCTTCGTGCAGCAGCGCTACCCGCACAAAGAGCTGATCATCATCGACGGCGCCTCCCCCGACGACAGCGCCGCCATCGTGCGCGCCAACGAAGACAAGCTGGCTTACTGGGAATCCGAGCCGGACCGGGGCGTCTACCATGCCTGGAACAAAGCCATCGCCCACGCACGCGGCGAGTGGATCGCCTTTCTGGGGGCCGATGACGTCTTTGCGGACCCCGACGCCCTCGAAAGCCTCGCCGCAGCCGCGACCCCCGAGCTGGACTTCGTCTGGGCCCGCGTCGCCATCGTCGGCTCGGAGGGCCAGGTGCGTGCCCTGAGCGGCGCCCCGTGGGACTGGGAACGGATGAAGCGGACCCAGGTGGTCGCCCATCCGGCGGGCCTGCATCGCCGGGGGCTCTTCGACGAGCGCGGTCTTTTCGACGATGGCTACCGCATCGCCGGGGACTACGACTTCCTGCTGAGGTGCGGCGCGAGCGTCCGCGCGGCCTTCGTCGATCGGGTGGTGGTCAGCTTCGCCGACGGGGGGCTCAGCAGCAAGCAACGCTCCCGGCTACTGGCCGAGAAGCGACGCATCCACGCCAGGCACCCCGAGATTGGCCCCCTGCGCGCGTACCTGAACTACGCCCTCGCCTTGGGCACCTACGCGAAGGCGGGGATCAAGAAGGTGCTCGGCAAGCTGAAACGAGCCCCCCGCGAGCAACTCACCCGCGGGTAAGCGTCGTGAAGGCGGAAGCTCCGCCTTTGCGCAGCAGGACGAAGTCGATGGCGCCGCGCAGGAAGCCGTAGCCGTAACCGAGGTGAAAGGCCGCAAAGACCCCAGGCATGAGCGGCAGGTACTTCAGGCGAGCCGGCTTGAAGCAGGTCAACACCGAGATCGCGACGTTGGCGAGTGCGTAGAGGCCGACGAGGCCGACGAGGCCCCAGCACGCCAAGCGATTGAACGGCGCGAGCAAAGCCAAGAGCAAGAGGGCCAGCACGAAGGCCCCGGGCACCAGGTGCCGCAACGAAGCCGGAAGGCGATGCTTCTGGATCACCCGCACCTTCCAGTAGCCGTACTGGGCGTACTGCCTGAAGAGGGCCGAGAGCGAGGCCCTCGGGTAGTAGCGAGACTTGATGCGAGGGGACTGCCAAACCCTGCGGCCGGCACGCACCAGGCGCAAGTTGAGCTCGTCGTCCTGGTTGCGCACGAGCTCGGGATCGAAGAGGCCGACCTCCTCGAAGACCGCGCGGCGCCAGCAGCCGAGATAGACCGAGTCGACCTCGCCTTCGAACTCGGTGGCGTGCGAGGCGGCCCCGCCCGACGAGAAGGGGGACTGGAAGCCGAGCGCGATCGCCTCCTGGACGTAGGTCTTGCCGGCCGCATGCCACGCGCCGCCCACGTTGTCGGCGCCGCTCTCCTCGAGGACCGCCAGGCATTCGCGAAGGTAGTCCGGGGCATAGACCGTATGCACGTCCATCCGCACGATCACCTCGCCTCGGGCCGCCGTAATCGCCCGGTTCAGGGCGTGCGGGGTGTTGCGCTCGGGGTTGTCGATCACCCGGATGAACGGGTGGCGCTCGGTGTACTCCGCAAGGACCTCGCGGGTCCCGTCGTCGCTCATCCCGTCGGCGATCAGCACCTCGAGCTCAAAGCCCTCGCGGGCCTGAGCGAGCACCGCTTCGAGGAACGGGGCGATGTGCTGCCGCTCGTTCCGGCACGGAACGATGACCGAGAGCAGGGGCAGAGCTTGGGTCACGAGACCTCCTGAGAAGAAACCACCGGGCGCGACGGCGCCACAGCGAGCAGCCGCTCGTATACCGCTTCCATGGCATCGGCGTTGCGGGACCAATCGAAGCACCGCGCCACATGGGCACGGCCCCTCTCTCCCATGGCGACCCGCAGGGCCGGATCATCGAGCAAACGTGAGAGCGCCTGGGCCAGCGCCTCCGGATCGGCGGGCGGCACGAGCAGACCGGTCTCGCCATCCAGGACGACCTCCCCCACCCCGCCCACGCGGGTTGCGACCACGGGCAGGCCGCAGGCGGCCGCCTCGACCGCCGCGACGCCGAAGCTCTCGCTCAGCGACGGCATGGCGAAAATCGAGAGAGCGCGCAGGAAGTCCGGCATCTGGGCATGGGGCAGGCGCCCTACGAGCTGGACGGTCTCTTCCAGATGCAGCGAGGCGATCAAAGAGGCGAGGGCATCGCGCTGATCACCCTCACCTGCGAGCAAGAGCCTCACCGGACGATCCGGTCGCCGATCCAGCAACAGGCGAACCGCGCGGATGAGATGCTCCTGACCGTAGTGAGCCTCGAGGATCTTGGCGCAGCCGATGGTCAAGCCCTCGTGAGGGGTCGCGGGGCCGAACCGGGCGAGATCCACCCCGAACGGGACGACCTCGATCGAACGAGACGGGAGCAGCGGCGCTGTCGCCTCGGCCATCGCATGGCTGCTGGAGGTCACGGCATCCGCCTGGCGCAAGTTCCAGGCGAGCAGGGCGCGGTGCAGCGGGCTTTTCGTGGGGAAGTCGTACACGTCGCTCCCCCAGACCGAGATGACGAAGGGGCGATGGCGCGCCAGGGCCCCGAGCAAGCCATAACTGGTCGCGTAGTGCGCGTGCACGAGATCCGGCCGCAGGCGCCGTACCAGCGCGCGTGCCTCCCCGATCAATGCCAGATAGCCGATCTTGCCCACGGGCGGCGGCTGCAGGAAATGGACTTCGACGCCCGGGATCTCGGCGGGCAGCAGCGAGAGCACATGGACGTCCCAGGCGCGCGCGGCGAACTCGCGCGCCCATTTGACGGTATGAACGTTGCTCGCGTCGGCTAGTAGGACGAGACGGCGTCTCATGCGGGGCTTTCCTCTCGTGATCCCGTCCATTTTACCTCAGCGAAGGGCGTATAATCGCAAGAGCCGCCCCGAAAGCCGAGAGGATCGAGAGCCGTCGTGCGCAAGCCCCAGTACTCCCCGAGCAAACTCTATGTCTATCAGACCTGCCCGCGGCAGTACCACTACCAGTACGTGCGGAAGCTGCCGCGCAGGGCCTGGGCCAACCAGAGCTTCGGCACCTCTCTCCACCGGACCCTCCAGGTCCTCCACGAGCAGGGCGGCCCCACCGCGCGACCCCTCGAAGCCGCCCAGGCCGAACTCGAACGCTCATGGACGGGGGCCGGCTACGACTCGCGCGAGCACGAGCTGGCCGAGCTGGCGCGCGGCAAGGACCTGCTCGCCGCCTACTACGAAACCTGGTCGGACGCCCAGAGCATCCCACTCCTCTTGGAGAAGCGCCTCACGGCCGCTTACCGCGACATCACGCTCTTGGGCATCGTCGACCGGGTGGATCGGCGCTTCGACGGCTCGCTCGAGATCATCGACTACAAGTCGGGCTACGCCCCCGAGCAGATCCGCCCCCACACCCTCCAGCAGCTCGGGATTTACCACTTCCTCATCGGCGAGAAGCTCCGCGAGACCGTCCAGCACCACACGGTGCATTACCTGGCGAGCAATGTTCGCCTCACCCTCGAAATGAGCGCCGCGCACATCGAAGGGATCCTCGAAGGCGTGCGCGAGACCGTCGAGCGGCTCGAAGCGGAGCAACGCTTCACCCCGCGCGTCGCCGAGCACTGCCTGCGCTGCGATTACCTCAGGTACTGCGAGGCGGGCCGCGCCTTTGCCGCTGAAGCCGGCGAGCAGGCGTAAGGACGATCGCACGCCGCTCGGATCGCATGCCACGGCACCGATAGACGCGCTGGGCTATGCTATCCCCATCGCTCGAAAACCTCTCTGAGCGAAACGAGGGCCCGCCGTTCACACACCCGGCGGGCCCTCACCCTTTGAAATCAGGCCTGTTGCCAGGTCATCAAGCGCGCCTGGTGGACCTTGCCGCTTTCCGTCCGCGGCAAGCTCTCGACCAAATGAATCTCGTGGGGACACTTGTGGCGCGACAAATACTGCTCGCAGTGTTGCTTGGCTGCTTCGACCTCGAAGTCCTGCGTGGCGGCCACCACCCAGGCCACAATCCGTTGGCCCTGTGCCGGGTCAGGCACGCCGAGCACCGCCGCCTCCCGGATGCCTGGATGCCGCAGCAGGACGGCCTCGACCTCCCGAGGGTTCACCTTCTCGCTGCCCGCCACGATGAGGGTCTCCTGTCGACCCTGCAGGTGCAAGACGCCTTCGGGATCGAAGAAGCCCAGATCCCCCGTCGGGTGCCACTCGCCCTGCGCCGGAACGAAAGCATCAAGGCCGCCTTGCCAGTAGCCCTGCATCAGGAAGGGAGATTGGACCTGCACCGCACCGATCTCGCCCGGCTCCGCAGGGCCCTGCTCACCCACGATCCGCAGGCAGACACCGGGAAAAGGACGGGCGAAGCGTCCGGTGCCGAAGCCGGGATCGTCCTCGGAGCTCAGGGCGATGGGACCGGCCTCGGTCTGGCCGTAAAGTTCGAAGATCCAAGCCTTGGGGAAGACCTTGCGCACCGCGGCCACATCGTCCGGGGTGAGGGGTGTCCCGCCCGAGAGGACATGCGTCACCTCAGAGAGATCCAGCTCCGCGAGGTCCTCGAGGGCCGCAAGCGTCCGGAAGGTCGCAGGCACGCCCGCGAAGCTCGCGATCGCCTCGCGTTGCATCTCCTGCAAGACGGGGAAGGGAAAGGCCAGGCCCCTGAAGAGCTGCACGAAGCCGCCGACCAGCAAGATCGACAGGAGCTGCGCGAGCATGGGGTAGCCGTGATACAGGGGCAGGACGATCGCCGTGCTCGGCGCAGGAGACTCGGGCAGGGCTTCAGCGATCGCGCGGGCCGCTGTCAGCATGGCCCGGTGCGAGAGGGCGATTCCGCGCGGCTCGCCCGTGCTGCCCGAGGTGTAGAGGATCGTCGCCACGTCGTCGGGATCGGCGACCACCGCGTCGGGGGTCTCCTCGTAAGGCAGCTCGAAGTACGGGACGAACGGCTCCTCGCCGCGTGCCGACTGCCACGAAATCTGCTGCCGGCGAGGATCCAGGCGCATGACGCGACCCTGGAAGGCTCGGATGAAGGCCTCGCGCACCGCATCGCCCGCCGAGGCGTCCGCCATGAGCAGGCGCGCCTGGCAATCCCGGGCGTGGGCGAGCAGTTCGACCTCGCGCAGCTGAGGACTGACGGGCACGGGGATCGCCCCCAGGTGCAAGAGGGCGAAGTACCCGATGACCCAGGAATCGCCCGTAGGGGCCATGAGCAGGACCCGCTCGCCTGGGACCAGGTCCGGGTGCCCGGCGCGAATCGCACCCGCGATCCGGCGAATTCCGCGCGCCAGCGCGCTGTAGCTCCAGCGCCGCCCATCGGCGACCAGGGCCTCCACGTGGGGCTTGAGGGCGGCCTGGGTCCGAATGAGATCCGAAAGCGTCAAGATTTCCACACAGCCCTCGCGCGTCATGCAACTCCTCGCTTGCCAAGCGCCTTACGGCGCGCTTACGGCCTCTTCAGGGTACCCGATCCGGCTGGCCCCTGCCTAGCCCCTGCTCGGCTGTCGTGAGCCCCGTGAAGGCAAGAGCTTGACCCGCCCCGGCACTAACAACTAAGCTTTCAGTATCACGTCATATCCCGCGCTCTTTGGCCCCCGCATCCGCGACGGGCCGCACGTGCGAAGAGGTCCTCTTGGCCGACGACTCGTTCAGCTTCCCGAGCGATGGGCGCGCCGCTCAAGCGACACGCCCCATCGCCAACCCCAACAAGCGTGCCTTCGAGCGCGTCATGTACGTCATCCCGGTCGAGCTCACCGACCGCGCCGGGAGCTTCTTGATCAAGGCCAAGATTCGCGACGTCTCGCCCGTGGCGGCGCGGGTGCATTTCTTCCGCCCGCCGCGCTTGAGGCCAGGCGACCACGTGATCGTCACCATCTGGAAGAACATCCGCGCCGAGGATGCCGTTTCCTCGTTCCGCGCGTCGGCGACGGTGTTCGCCTCGCGCGGGCCCGACGCCCTGGTCCTGATGTTCGACAACCCCCGGGCGATGGCCGCGGAGGGCTTCACCCGCTTCATCTACGGCCCGCTGTTGCTGGCGTCGCTCAACGGCCAGCACCGCTCAAACGATCCGCAACAAGAGCAGGAAGTCGAGACCCAGCGCAAGGCGGCACGGCGCAAGGCGATCACCGCCAAGGCGCAGGAGTCGGAGTCCATGCAAAGCGAGCGGGATCCGCTCTGGAGATCGCACTCCTACCGCCGATCGAGACGGCGCTTCGAGCGCTGAGCGCTAGCGCAGGAGCAGCGTGTCGCGCAGGTCGGCCGGAGCGTGCTGCTGCGCCTCGTAGGGGGTCATGACCCAGAGCTTGATCGAATGGGTGGCGGCGTTGTCGTCCATGGGCCCGGCGACCGGGCGCTGAATGAAATCAAGCAGGATGCGGCCGGGGCGCGCCAGCGGAAAGGTCCAGATCTCGGTCGGGGTCGGCTCGGCCACCACCCGGACCCTGAAGGGGGCATCGAAGAGCCAGCGCTCGCCGCGTGCCGCCCACTCCCACGCGTAGCCCTTGTTGGCGGGTAGCGCCACGTAGACGGCGCGTCCCACCACCCCGCGCAGGACGGCAAGCCCCGCCTCGGGGGCCTCGGGCGACGTGGAAGCAGCCTCAGGCTTCGTCTGGGGCAGGGAATCGGGTGTCGCCTGGGCCGCACTCGCCGGCGCACCCAGCGCAAGCAGCGCCGCCAGGGCGGTGGGCGCCATCGAGCTGCTATAGCGGTGTGCGCGCATGCCTTCCTCCTTCGCGGCAGGGCTGAGGGGCCTGCGCACGTCCTCTATCTGGTTGCGCTATCATGGGCAGAATAACCGATCAAGCTTCGCGAGGACAGATGCAAGACAGACAGGGGATGCCGTTGCTGGCGATCCGGGACCTCAAGAAATGCTTCGGAGACCTGGTGGTGGTCGACGGGATCTCGTTCTCGCTCTCGCGCGGGGAGATCCTCGGGCTCCTGGGGCCCAACGGCGCGGGCAAGACGACGACCATCCAGATGTTGCTCGGCCTGATCACCCCGACCTCGGGCGAGATCCAGGTCTTCGGGCTCGACCTGGCGCATCACCGCCAGGCCATTCTCCAGCGGGTCAACTTCTCCTCGACCTACGTTTCCTTGCCTTACTCCCTGTCGGTGCGCGAGAACCTTCTGGTCTTCGGCCGCCTCTACGGGGTGCCGAACCTGCGGCGCAAGGTGGACGAGACCATCGAGCTGCTGGACCTCAAGGGCAAGGCCGAGCGACCCGCCAAGGAGCTCTCGAGCGGACAGCTCACCCGCCTGCACCTGGCCAAGGCGCTCTTGAACGACCCGGAGCTGCTCTTTCTCGACGAGCCGACGGCGAGCCTCGACCCCGACGTGGCCGATCGCATCCGGCACCTGCTCTTGCGGATCCGCGACGAGCGCAAGCTCTCCATCCTCTTCACCACCCACAACCTGCGCGAGATGGAGATGATGGCCGATCGGGTCGTCTTCCTCAACCAGGGCAAGATCCTGGCGAGCGGCACCCCCGCCGAGATCGTCGCGCAGTTCTCGGCCGAAGACCTGGAGGCCGTTTTCCTGAAGGTCGCGCGGGGCGAAGTGGAGGATCAGGCATGAGCGGCAGCCTTCAGCGGATCGGGGCCCTCTTCACCCGGCACGTCTACGTCATCCGGCGCACCCCCATGCGCATCGCGGAGCTCATCTACTGGCCGCTCCTCGACCTCTTGATCTGGGGCTTCCTGAGCATGTACCTCAGCCGCCTCGGCGGTGCGGGGGCCCTGCCCAACTTCCTCGCCTTCTTCTTGGGCGCGCTCATCCTGTGGGACCTGCTCTTCCGGGCCCAGCAAGGGGTCTCGATCGCCTACCTCGAAGAGGTCTGGAGCCGCAACCTCCTCAACCTCTTCGTCAGCCCGCTCTCGGTCGGCGAGTTCTTGGCCTCGACCGTGCTCATCAGCCTCGCGAAGCTCAGCCTCTCGGTGGTCATGATGTCGATCCTGGCGGGCGTCTTCTACGGCTTCAACATCCTGGTCCTCGGGTGGTCACTGGTGCCCTTCGTCGTGTGCCTGCTGCTGATGGGCTGGGCGCTCGGGATCACGACCACGGCCCTGGTGCTGCGCTTCGGGCAAGCCGCCGAGAGTCTCGCGTGGGTGCTCGCCTTCATCTTCCAGCCCCTCTCGGCCGTGTTCTACCCGGTCTCGATCCTGCCGCCCGTGATGCAGGCGCTCGCGAAACTGCTGCCCAGCGCGCACGTCTTCGAGGGGATGCGCGCGGTCATCACCACCGGGCACATCCCCCTGAACCACCTGCTCTGGGCCTTCGGGCTGGACGCGCTGTACATGGCAGGGGCGATCGCCTTCTTCTACCACACCTTCGCGGTGGTCAAGGAGCGCGGCCTGCTCGCCAAGACCGGCGAGTAACCGCCTCCCTCTTCAGAATGCACCGGTCGCTGGGAATAATTTAGGTCTGGCTGCAGTTTTAGTCCCCTGCGAATACAGGTGTGTTTTGCCCTACAGACAGGTGGCATTTCACCTGTAGGGCAAGCAAGCCAACGCCCCATACGGCCATCCAGAGGGCGACACGCTCACCCGGAAACTAGCCAGCATTCGGAGTAAATGCACGCCTCGTCCGCATTGCCCCCTGTCAGCTCAGGCTGCTTACTCATATGAATACTGGCAACAGGAACAGGGTACGAGAAAGCAAGCAATCATTATTCGCATTGCCTTGCGCCAGGTCTATTCCTAAGGAGACAGCTCCAGGAAACGTCCGGTATTCCTCGAAGCAAGGAATGCCTTGCAAGGTATGACGACCGTCGATTCGATGAACGAACCATTCATTGAGAAGGGCAGGTAATCTTGGGACATCCACACTGGCATTTTCGCATCATCGGCGGCTTTCTAGCCTTCACCTGTTTGCTCACCCAATCCGCTTTTGCCGAGCCGGAGGCCATGACGCCGTCCCCTCAAGAAGGCGCACACGCCAGCAATCAGGAAAGGCCGTTTTCAGGAATCGGCATCAGGCTTGGATTCGATATCGACAAACACGCGCTCGTAACATCCCTAACCGAGGGCGGCCCCGCGGCTCTAGCAGGACTTTGGGTTGGGGATGAGATTCTGGAGATCGAAGGCAGGGCAACCGATGGTCGGGCCTTGGAGGACCTCGCCAAGCAGCTTCGTGGCGCTAAAGGAAGCACAGTCGAGCTCAAGATTCAGCGAAACGACCGTGCGCCCTTCAACGTCTCAATCGTACGGGGATTCATCACAAGCGAAATGGTCAGTTCAGAAGCAAACACCATAAAACTTGAACCGAGCTACTATCGTATTGACTTTGGCGAAGCGAAGCAACGACTGAGTGATCTACGCAGCGAGAAGTTAGTTGCCTCGCAACAGTTTTCCTCCCTGGAGGCGCCCCACCTCCAGAATCCATTCATGGTAGGAGTTGGCGGTACGATCGGCGGCCTTGCGCTAGCCGCTGGCTTTGGCCTTCTTTACGGATCCAGTTTTTTCTGGGACGCTAACACGCGCCCACTGACATTTAGCCTGGTTGGCCTGGTTGGACTTGGCACGGGGGTCTTGGCAGGGATAGGGGCCAATGCCAATAACACGACCAGCGTTGAAGAACACCAGAAAAAGCTCCAGGCATTGAATGCCACCATTGCTAGCCTGGAAAACGCGGAATTGGCTCAAGAAAAAACGCTTGGCCACCTCCGAGCCGCCCAAGCAAAGGCAGAAGCAGTCCGGCAGGCAAAGCGAGAAGCCGAAGCGGAAGCGCTGCAAAAAGAACAAGAGGCAGAAGAAAGCCGACGAGCTCAGCAACAGGACGAAATTGAAGCACAGCAGAAAGCGCAGGCTGATAACTGGCAAACGTTCATCAACGCTCTCATCAAGCGTGACAAGGCGACCGCATCAAAAATTGGCCCCTCGCTCAGCAAGATCAATACTCCGGACTACCTTATCGGCTCGCACAACATCGCCACCGAGGTCAATAGCAAGATCGGAAAGTTTGCGATGGTAGACGTCAAGTTCGACTCTGATGCGCCCGGCGGAGCCTTGGTATTCCTCCGACAAAAGGAGTGGAGCGATTTTTCCCGCAGCTGGGATGTGGTGTACAATCAACGCCTCTTCCTGCCCGACGTTTCCTCTGGACGTTTCGTCAGCGGAGAGAGCTTTACGTTCGTCGGACGCATCACCGGCACGTACAAGTACACAACGGTGCTCGGGGGAAGCGCCACCGTTCCCTCGGTGCGAGCCGAATACATTTTTTAGGGAACGAAGCTCGAACGCCTCAGAACAGCAAGGCTCCAGGTGAATCGTTCACCTGGAGCCTTGCTGATATAGGATGAGAAATCGGGCCGGCTACGAGCTAACCAACGAATCGCAAGCGCTAGCCGCCTTGTCGAAGGCCTGCTGGAGGTCGGCGACCAGGTCCTGGGCGTCCTCGATGCCCACCGAGAGGCGCAGGAGGCCGTCCACCACGCCGCGAGCCTCGCGGATCTCCTTGGGGATGGCCCCGTGGGTCATGGTGGGCGGGTGGGTCAGCAGGCTCTCAACGCCGCCCAGGCTCTCGGCCAAGCTGAAGAGCTTGGTGCTCTTGGCGACGACGCGAGCCACGTCCAGACCGCCCTTGACCACGAAGGACACCATGCCGCCGAAGTCACGCATCTGGCGCTTGGCCAATTCGTGCTGGGGGTGCGATTCGAGGCCGGGGTAGTAGACCTTCTCGACCAGCGGGTGCTGTTCGAGCCACGCCGCGACCACCTTGGCGTTGGCGCAGTGCTCGCGCATGCGAAGGGCCAGGGTCTTGACCCCGCGCAGGGTCAGGAAGGCGTCGTTGGGGCCAGGGACCGCGCCGATCGAGTTCTGGACGAACTTGACCTGCTGGTAGAGGTCCTCGCGGTTGGTCATGAACGCGCCGCCCACGACGTCCGAGTGACCGCCCAGGTACTTGGTGGTCGAGTGGACGACGATGTCCGCGCCCATGGTGAGCGGGTTCTGGAGGTAGGGGCTCGCGAAGGTGTTGTCGATGGCCAAGAGCACCCCGTGCTCCTTGGCGATCGCAGCCAGGCCCTCGATGTCGATGAGGCGCAGCAAGGGGTTGGTCGGGGTCTCCGACCAGATCAGCTTGGTGTTGGGCTGGATCGCCGCGCGGACCTTGTCCAGGTCCTGGGCGTCCACCCAGCTGAAGCTGAGACCGTAGCGGGTGAGGACCTTCTCGAAGAGGCGGTAGGTGCCGCCGTAGACGTCATCCGAGACGACCACGTGGTCACCGGCCGACAGCAGCTTCAGGGTCGCGTCGGTGGCCGCGACCCCCGACGAGAAGGCGAGGCCGAACTGGGCCTCCTCGAGGGAGGCGAGGCAGTCCTCGAGGGCCTTGCGGGTGGGGTTCGCCGTGCGCGAGTAGTCGAAGCCCTTGTGGACCCCTGCGTCCTCCTGGGTGTAGGTGGAGGTCTGGTAGATGGGCACGATGGTCGCGCCGGTGGTGGGGTCGGCCCCCTGGCCCACGTGGATGGCCTTGGTCTGGAACTTCATTTAGACGGTCACTCCCACTTGCTGCGAGCTCGCGAAGAACTCGATGAGGTCGATCTTGGTCAGGACGCCGTGCGGCCGGCCAGCCTTGGAGACCACCACCGCGCCGTCGCCGCGCAGCAGGGCCTCGTAGACCTTGCTGACGGGCTCGGACTCGTCCACCACGGCGTAGGGACGGCCCATGACCTCGGCGACGGTCTTGCTCGCGCCGGTGCCCTCGACGATGGCCTTGAGCAGGGTGCTCTCCTGCACCGAGCCGACGACCTGGTCGCCGTCCATGACGGGCAGCTGCGAGATGCCGTGCTCGCGGAGCTGCTCGACGGCGACGGCGACGGGCTCGGTCGGGTTGACGCTGATGAGGCCCGAGCGATCGCCGCGCGCAGCCAGCAACGAGCCGACCATCACGCTCTGGCGCGAGCTCTCGATGAAGCCGTGCTGCTTCATCCACTCGTCGTTGAAGATCTTGGAGACGTAGCCGCGGCCCGAGTCGGGCAGGAGCACCACGACCACCGCGTCCTCGGGCAGGTCGCGGGCCACCCGCAGGGCGGCGACCACCGCCGTGCCGGCCGAACCACCGACCAACAGGCCCTCTTCGCGGGCGAGGCGGCGGGTCATGGCGAAGGCCTCGGCATCGCCCACCCGCTCGTAGCGGTCGATGAGGCGCAGGTCCACCGTGTCGGGGATGTAGTTCATGCCGATCCCCTCGACCTGGTAGGGCTTGGGGGTGTCGCCCGAGTAGATGGACCCCTCGGGGTCCGCGCCGATCACGACCACCTTGCCGTTCTGCTCCTTGAGGTACTTGGCGGTGCCCGAGATAGTGCCGCCGGTGCCCATGGAGGCGACGTAGTGGGTGATCTTGCCGCCGGTCTGCTCCCACAGCTCGGGACCGGTGGTCATGTAGTGGGCCTCGGGGTTCTTGGCGTTGTGGAACTGGTTGGGCTGGTAGGCGCCGGGGATCTCGCGGGTCAGGCGGTTGGCGACGCTGTAATAGGAATCCGGGTGGTCGTTGGCGACCGCCGTCGGGGTGATGACCACCTCGGCGCCGTAGGCGCGCAGGACGTCACGCTTCTCCTGGCTCATCTTGTCGGGCATGGTGAAGACGCAGCGGTAGCCCTTGATGGCGGCTGCGATCGCAAGGCCTACGCCGGTGTTGCCGCTGGTCGGCTCGACGATCGTGCCGCCGGGCTTGAGCAGGCCCTTGGCCTCGGCATCCTCGATCATGTGCAAAGCGGGACGGTCCTTGACCGAAGCGCCGGGGTTGAAGAACTCGACCTTGGCGAGCACGGTGGCCTTGATGCCCTGGGTGACGCGGTTGAGCTTGACCAGGGGCGTGTGGCCGATCGTGTCGAGCAGGCTATTGGCGTAGTGCATCGGATCCCTTTCGAAGGTGGCGTCTAGAAACTCATGACCAGTATAGCGGAAACTCCTAGGGATTAAACTTGCTTTAAGCTTGGTCAGGTTGACCGATCCGGCTACAATAAGTAAAGGAGCGCTCGTCGCCTACGGGAGGTCCGTCATGCGATCAACCATGCGTGTCAACATCGCCGTCAAGCTGGCCGGGGTCTTCACCCTGGTCTGCTTGTCGTTGCTGGTGCTGGTCGCGCTGGTCGCCTCGGTCATGACCTCCAAGGGCCTCAAGTCCGAAGCCAGCAAGCGCCTCGACAACGACGTGGCCGTCACCCTCCACACCTTCGACTACTTCGCGCAGGACGCGCTCGCCTCGGCCCAGATGGTCGCGAGCAACCCCAAGGCCCTGCGCTTCGTGACCTCGGGGGCTGCGGCCAACGCGGGGAGCGGCGGCGCCAATGCAGCCATCGACGACCTCCTCGACCTCTTGCCCAAGAACCGCATCGTCCGCGTCTTCGACGCCAACGGCCTCCCCATCAAGGAGCGCGGCGTCCCCAAGGAGGTTTCCGAGCTCGTCAGCGCGGGCGTCCAGCTCGCGCTCGCCAACGAGCCGGTCAAGGGCGTCGAGCCCATGGGCGATCAGGGCCTCGCCATCCGCGGCATCGCCCCCATGAAGGTCGGCGATCGCGTCGTGGGCGCCGTCATGGTCGGCTCGTGGCTCGACCGGGCCTTCGTGGACCAGATCCAGGGCATCACGGGCCTCGAAGTCGGCATCGCCGGCGGCAACTCGCGCATCAGCCACTGGCTCGCCCAGACCATCCGCACCGACGGCAGCGCCCGTCTCAAGGGCGAGCTGCCCCTCGCAGTCGTCCACCAGGTCCGCGAGACGGGCAAGGTCTCCAAGCAGGTCGTCCGCTTCGGCAAGGACGAGTACCTGGGCGCGTTCGCCCCCCTCTTCGGCGACTACGGCGAGTTCGTCGGGCTGCTCTTCATCGGCGAGCCCCAGGCCCCCATGCAGTCGGCCGCCCGCCAGACCCAGTTCTCGATTCTCTGCCTGGCGCTCGCGGGCGCCATCCTCGCCTCGCTGGTCGCCACCGCCCTGTCGCGCACCATCACCAACCCCATCCGCGAACTGGTGGCCCAGGCCACCGCGATCGCCCAGGGGGATCTCAGCAAGCGCGTCGCGGTCGATACCGGCGACGAGCTGGAGCAGCTCGCCCAGGCCTTCAACAAGATGAGCGAGTCGCTGGCCGTCATGAAGCAGCACGACCAGAACGCGAACCCGCTCACCAAGCTACCCGGCAACGTCTCGATCCAGGCCGAGGTGCAGGGCCGGCTCTCTTCGGGCGAGCAGCTCGCCATCCTCTACACCGACCTGGACAACTTCAAGGCCTACAACGACAAGTTCGGCTTCGAGCAGGGCGACCAGGTCATCCGGCTGTGCGCCTCGGTTCTGCAGCAGGCCGTTCAGATGGTCGACCACCCCGGCGACTTCATCGGCCACATCGGCGGCGACGACTTCATCGTCGTCACCCACCCCAAGGTGGCCGAGCGCCTCGCGCGCGAGATCATCCGGATCTTCGACGCCGAGATCCCCGAGCTGTACCCGGCCGAGGACCGCGAGCGCGGCTACATCCTCTCGGTCGATCGCCGCGGCCAGAAGCAGCAGTTCCCGCTCTGCTCGCTCTCCATCGCCCTGGTCACCAACGAGGCCCGCGACATCAAGGACTTCCTCGAGCTTTCGAGCCTCGCCGCCGAGGTCAAGAAGTACGCCAAGGGCATCGAGGGCTCGAACTTCGCCCGCGATCGCCGCAACGACCGCACCGCACCGCTGGACGGCGCGACCGTCTAACCCAGCCCCTTCACGAAGCCACCCGATGCCGGGTGGCTTCGTCGCTTGGAGCCTCACCAGCTTGGCTGTAGCAGCCTCGACCTCCCAGGCGTATCATGCCTTCGGACCCCGCTTGCAGGTCATGCGAAAAGCAGGGATGCAACCATGAGCCGAGGCCCAAAGCGAGACGACAAGCGCCCTCCCGCCGCAGCGGGATCGGAGCGTGTCAGAATGCAGGACCTCGGCATCGGGCTGCTCTTCGACCACATCCGGGATGCCATCGTGGTCGCCGACGTGGAGAGCGATCGCATCGTGCTCTTGAACCGCGTGGCCGAAGACCTGTTCGGCTACTCCGCCGAAGAAGCGATCGGACAGCCCGTCACCCTCTTGATGCCCGAGCGTTACAAGGCCGTGCACCTCGCGGGCATGCGCCACTTCCGCGAGACGGGCCATGGTCGCCTCATCGACTCCAATCGCGCCTTGGAGCTGCCAGGGCGGCATCAGTCGGGCCGCGAGTTCTACCTCGAGCTCTCCCTGAGCCCGATCCCCAGCCGCATCGGGAAACGCCGGTTCGTGCTCGCCGTCATCCGGGATGTGACCGAGCGCAAGAATGCCGAGCTCGCGCTCGCCGAGCAGAAGGAGCTGCTGGAGCGGCTCATCACCCACATGCCGGCCGCCATCGCCTTCCTCGACCGCGATCTGACCTACCGCTGGAACAACCCCGCCCATTCACGCCTGATCGGCCTGCCTGCCGAACGAATCCTCGGGCGGCGCGTCGAAGCGGTCCTCGGCGAAGGTGCTCGGACGGTGGTGCCGCTCCTGAAGCGGGTGCTCGAATCGGACGAGCCGTTCCACGCACAGGCCCTGCCCATCCGGCTGGGCGATGGGGCGGTGACGACCCACTGGGACCTCAGCTACGTACCGATCCGCGATGCAAGCGGAACGCAGCTCGGGATCCTGAGCCTCGCCAGCGAAGCCACCGAGCGCGTCGCAGTCGAGCGTCTCCAGCGCCAGCGGATCGAAGAGCTCCAACACCTCTCCACCCTCAAGGATCAGTTCCTGAGCGTCCTCTCCCACGAGCTGCGCACTCCGATCCAGTGCGTCACCGGTTTCGGAAGCCTCCTGGACGACGAAGTGGCCGGGCCGCTCAACGCCGAGCAGCACGCCTTCATCAAGAAGATCCTGGGGGCATCCGACGTGCTCATCGGACTGGTCAACGACATGCTGGACATGAGCAGCATCCGAGCCGGCAAGTTCCTGGTCGAGCCCTCGCCGGTGCCTGCGAGCCCGCTGATCGCGGGAGCCGTCGAGGCATACCGCGCCCCGGCCACCGAGAAGCAGCTCCGGCTGAGCTGGGACGTGCCTGCCGATCTGCCCTGCCTCTGGGCCGATTCGAAGCGAGTCGCGCAGGTGATCGGGAAGCTGGTGGATAACGCGATCAAGTTCACGCCAGCGGGCGGGAGCGTTGCGGTCCGGGCGCGTGCAGGCAAGAAGTGGCTCGTCCTGAGCATCGCCGACAGCGGGATCGGCATCACCCCCGAGCAGCACGCGCTACTGTTCCAGCCCTTCACCCAGGTGGATATGAGCTCGACCCGGAGCGTCGGCGGGATCGGCCTCGGGCTGAGCATCAGCAAGGCGATCGTCGAGGCGCACCATGGGCGCATCGGGGTGCGCAGCATCCCCGGAAAGGGCAGCCTCTTCTGGGTCGCCCTGCCCTTATCCCCGCCTGGTAGCTGCTAGCGAGCGCTATATTCGGCGCGAGTCGTCCCGTAGTAGCAATGGGGCAAACTCACTCGCTCGAACTCGCCCAGGTAACGGGTGTGGATCTTCTCGGCGACCCGGCGCGAGGCGCCATGGCTCACGACCATCATCGAGATAATCCGCTCGTAGCCGGTATGTTCGAAGCCCCAGGCGAGACAGGCCGCTGCCGCCTCCGTCGCGTAGCCGCGCCCCTGGTAGGCGGGCAGGAAGTGGTAGCCGATCTCGAGCTCGTCGCGCCCCTCGACGGTCTGGATCGTCGGCCCGCAGTCCCCCACGACGGCATGGGTGTCCTTGGCGATCGCGGTCCACAGCCCGAAGCCCAGGGTCCGGTAGCGCTCCTGGTTGCGGGCGATGCTCGCTTCGAGCTGCTCGCGGGTGTAGGGGGCCGGAAAGTAGCGCATGGCGACCGGATCCCCGAAGACCTCGAAGAGAGGATCCACGTCCTCGAGGGTCATCTCGCGCAGGAAAAGGCGCGGGGTCTCGAGCATGATGGGCTTGCGGGGCATGGGGAAGACCCTCCAACGAAAACGCGGCAGGTGGACGAAGGTCCACCCGCCGCGGGGAATTATGAGCTTAGGCCGTGGTCGTGGCTTCGACCGGCTGCGGGGTGTAGTGGGCGAACATGTAGCCCGTGCCGCGCGCCGTGAGGATGAGCTCGGGCGAGCTGGGATCGTCCTCGAGCTTGGAGCGCAGGCGCGAGATGTGGACGTCGACCACGCGGGTGTCCGAGTACTGGCTCAGGCGGTAACCCCAGACCTGGTGCAGGATCTCGGAACGGGAGTAGGCGCGGCCCGGGTTGGTCGCGAGCAGCTCGAGGAGGTTGAACTCCATCTCGGTCAGCTTGACCTTCTTGCCTTCCTTGAGGACCTGGCGCTTGCCGGTGTCGATCAAGAGCTTGTCCACCTTGATGGTGGCCTGCTTGGCGACGTCGGTGTGGGTGCGGCGCAGGACCGCCTTGATGCGGGCCTCCAGCTCACGCGGGGAGAAGGGCTTGACCACGTAGTCGTCGGCGCCGAGCTCGAGGGCCGCGATGCGGTCGGTGATGTCGCCCTTGGCGGTGAGCATGATGATGGGGGTCATCATGTTCTTGCGGAGCTCGCGGCAGACCTCGAACCCGTCGATCTTGGGCATCATGATGTCCAGGACGATCAGGTCGGGGTTGTGGGCCGCAGCCTTTTCGAGGGCTTCGACGCCGTCCGCTGCGGTGATCACCTCGTAGCCGGCCAACTTGAGGCGGGTCTCCACGATCTGGCGGATGCTTGCCTCATCATCGACAACGAGAATCTTTTCCTTATCCATTTCGAATCGTCACTCCTAACGCGCTAGTCGACGGGCGTTATCAAAGGATTGCAATGAAGGAAGGCACGGGGCGTCAATGAAGCGTTGCTTATCTTCATTAAGAACCAGCATAGCACCTAAATGCTCACCCGTAAACCTAGCTCCATGACGCTGATGTCGCTCGTTACGGCGAGATCGCGGTAGCCGCGATAGCGGACACCGATGCTGGTCATCGGGATGAGCGAAAGGTTCGCGCCCAGCATGTAGGAGGCGATTGCGTGCTGATACGAGAGCGGGTAGCTCACGCCGACGCTGCCCTCGAAGGTCAGGGGCGAAAGGATGGGCGAGAGGCCCAGATCGACGCGGGCGCCGGCGCCGTGGTCGAAGGTCGGCGAGAAGAGGCTCTGGCCCTGGTAGAAAATGCCGGGCTTGAGGGAGATCATCGGGATGAAGGAGAGCTCCTTGCGCAGACCGACCTCGGCGAGCATCTCGTCGCTGCCCAGGCGGCTGATGAGGTTCCCCGCCACGTCGAAGCCGAAGGCGTCCACGTTGCCGTCCAACTCGAACGCGGGACCCGAGATGGACGCGCCCTGCTTGTCGCCGCTCAGGTAGCCGATGTGGGCGCCGGCCGAGGCTCCGATGCCGATCAGGGGCACGGCCTGAGCCGGGGCCGAGAAACCGATGGTGGCGACCGTCGTCGCAGCCAGCACGGCACCGAGGAGGTTAGGGCGCGTAGTCATGTGCAAACTCCCTTGCTACAGATCGGGCGGCCCGCTCGAAGGCGGCCGCCTGCGGATGACTCGGATCGAGCGGTTCGGTCCCGACCAGTCGCTTGGTCCACAGGATCTTGCCCGTGTCCGCTGCGACGACCTTGACCGTCATCGAAACCCAGACGCGCCCTTGGCTCGCCTGCACCCGATACCCGCTGATCGTCCCGGTGAGAAAGGCCCGGACCCCGAGCGCCGTCGCCTGACCCTTGAGCCAGCTGACGGCGAGCCTCGGCCCGGGCCGCGAAATCGGCGGCGCGGCGAGGACCCCTTCGACGCTCTGGCGCGTCTCCTCCCAGAAAGCCCGGGAGATGGGCTTGGCGACGTCCTGCCCGGTCAGGTCCACGAACTCGACGATCGCAAGCCCCGTCCCTTGCTGCGGCGCCTCGGCCTCAGGGGCCTTGGCACGCCCGAAGAGCGCTGCGCAACCAGAGCTTGCGATCAGCGCCATGGCGATCGCGCCCCAGAAGGCGCTCCGGACGGACACAGGGATGCGGCGAGCGAAAAACATCAAGTTTCCTAAACCTCACCACCCAAATGATACGAAGATTTGCTCGCCATGTCTAGCTTGCCAGACAAATCCCGGCCGATGGCCTCACGCACGCCGGATCACCTCGATCGGATCCAGCTTGATGGCGCGGCGCGCGGGCAAGAGGCAGGCCATGAGGGCCACCCCCAAGGCGGCAACGGCCGTCAAGGCGAAGTCGAGGGGCTCCATCCGCACGGGCAGGCGATCGATGTAGTAGACGTCCGAAGGCAAGGCCAAAGGGAAGCTCCCCAGCGCCAGCGAGAGGCCGACGCCCGCCGCGAGGCCCAGGGCGACCCCCAGGACGCCGACGACGGCCCCCTCCATGACCACCATGCGGCCCATGGTGACCCCGCTCGATCCGAGCGCGCGCAGGATCGCGATCTCGCGGCTTTGCTCGAGCACCCACATGGCGAGGGTGTTGGCGATACCCATGGTCGCGACGATGATGATGAACATGGTGACCAGGAAGATCACCCGCTTCTCCAGGGCCAGGGCCCCGAGCAAGCTGCTGTTGTTGACCGTCCACGAGCGCACGCTGTAGGGCACCGTGCGCTGCAGCTCGGAGGCCACCTCGGGGGCCGCGAAGACGTCGTCGAGGCGAATCGAGAGGCCCGTCACGCTGTCGCCGAGACCAAATACCTGCTGGGCGACGCGCAGATCCAGGTAGGCCACGTGCGCGTCGTACTCGTAGAGTCCCGCCTGGTAGAGCCCCGTCACGACCACCGGCTGCTTGGAAGCGAGGCCGCTGACCAAGAGCAAGCGATCACCGCTCTTGGCGCCGAGCTTCTTGGCGAGCTCGCTGCCCAGCATGATGCCTGGCAGGTTCCCGCGGGGCGCGAGGTCGCCCTTGAGGACGTACTTGGTCCAGTCGGGGTTGTCCTTCTCCTGGGCGGGGTCGATGCCGCGCACCAGGACCCCCGACGAGAAGCCCGAGCGGGTCAAGAGGGCCTGGCCGTTGATGAACGGCAGGACGTTCTTGACGTGGGGCTGGGGCTTGATCTCCTCTTGAAGGCGCGGGTAGTCCTTGACCATGCCCGTCAGTGCGTCGGTGACCGCCACGTGCGGGGTGGTGCCGAGGATGCGGTCCACCAGGTCGGCCTCGAAGCCGTTGGTCAGCGAGAGGGCGGTCGTCAGGATTGCCACGCCGACCGAGACGCTCAGGATGAGCATGACCGTCTGGCGCCAGCGAGCCAAAAGATGACGGGCGGCAATGAAGAACAGAAACCTCATGGCCCCATGATAGCACGCAAGGGGCCGCCCAAACGGGCGGCCCCTGCGGCTATTCCGGTATCGATTCGAGGCTTAGAAGCGCTCGAGCGCGACCGCGGTGTTCTTGTCCGTCTGGTGGACGGTGTCGATGAAGCGGATCGTGCGGGTCGAAGCGCCCATGACCAGCGAGTAGGTGCGGTGGCCGGCGCCGTAGTAGCGAACACCGTGCAGGATGTCGCCCTCGGTGATGCCGGTGGCGGCGAAGATGATCTCCTTGCCGGGGGCCAGGTCTTCGGTGAAGTAGACCTTGTCGAGGTCGATGCCCATGGCGCGGCAGCGCTCGGCTTCCTGCTCGTTACGGGGCTTGATCCGGGCCTGGATCTCGCCGCCCAGGCACTTCATGGCCGCAGCCGCGAGCACCCCTTCGGGAGCGCCGCCGATGCCCATGACCGCGTGGACCGCGGTGCCGCGGACCGCCGCCGAGATCGCCGCGCAGACGTCGCCGTCGCCGATCAGGCGGATGCGCGCGCCCGCGGCGCGGACTTCCTCGATCAGGCCCTGGTGACGCTCACGGTCCAGGATGACGATGGTCAGGTCGCTGATCTCGCGCTTGAGGGCCATGGCCAGGATCGCGAGGTTGGTCTTGACCGGAGCGGTGATGTCCACCTTGCCAGCGGCGGCAGGACCGACGATCAGCTTCTCCATGTAGGTATCGGGAGCGTAGAACAGACCGTTCTTCTCGGAGACCGCCATGACCGCGATGGAGTTGGGCAGGCCCTTGGCCACCAGGTTGGTGCCTTCGAGGGGATCGACCGCGATGTCGATCTCGCAAGCGCCTTCGCGCCAGGTGCCGACCTTCTCGCCGATGTAGAGCATCGGCGCCTCGTCGCGCTCGCCCTCGCCGATCACGATGGTGCCGCACAGGTCGAGCCGGTTGAGGGTCTCGCGCATGGCCTCGGTGGCTGCCTGGTCGGCCGCGTGGTTGTCACCCTGGCCCATCAGACGACCGGAGGCAAGGGCCGCGGCCTCGACCACCTGGACGATATCGTTGGCGATGCGGGTTTCGAGGCTCTCGCCCGAAACGGGGGTACGAGGGTTGGCGGAAAGCGTCATTGCATTCTCCTCTGAAAAGCAGATCCATCGCCCCCGGCAAGAGGGCGATGGGTGGCGGTTCCTAGTCTAACATAACGAGCACGACGGGCCCTAGATCTTGACCTGACCCTTGAGCACCAGGCCCCGGACCGGGTCGAGGGTGATGACCATGCCGTCGTGGATCTTGTCCAGGTCCTCGGTGCCCAGGATGACGGGCTTGCCGAGTTCCAGCGAGACGATGGCGGCGTGGCTCGTCAGGCCGCCCGCGCGCACCACCGTGGCGCTCGCGCGCTCCATAGCAGGCGTCCACTCAGCGTCGGTCTGATGGGTGATCAGGATGTCGCCGGCTTCGAGCTTGGCCATGGCCTCGCGGGGGGACTGGGCGACGCGGGCGATCCCGCTGATCGGCCGCTGGCCGAGGCCCATGCCGCGGGTGATGATGCTGGTGATGACCTCGACCTTGATCGAGTTGGTGGTGCCGGCCTGGCCCATGGGGACGCCGGCGACCATGATCGCGAGGTCCCCGGGGGCGAGGATCCCCATCTCCTTGGCGCAATCGACCGCCTCGCTGAAGAGCGACTCGGTGTTGTCGTTCTCGGCGATGAGCATGGGCACCACGCCCCAGACCAGGGCCATCTGCCGGCAGACTTCCTCGTTGCAGGAGGCCGCGATGATCGGACAGTTGGGGCGGTACTTGGAGACGTGACGCGCACTCGAGCCCGAGAAGGTCGCCGTGATGATGGCCGAGGCGTTGAGCTCGGGCACCATGCGGGTCGCGGCGTGGGCGATCGCATCCTGCACCGGGCGCGCGTACTCCTCTTCGAGTTCAGGACGCTCGGTGGGGCGCACGTTCCGCTCGACCTGCAGGGCGATGCGGGCCATGGTCTCGACCGCTTCGAGCGGATACGAGCCGGCCGCCGTCTCGTTGGAGAGCATGACCGCGTCGGTGCCGTCGAGGATGGCGTTCGCCACGTCCGAGGCCTCGGCGCGGGTGGGGCGCGGGTTGTGGATCATCGAGTCGAGCATCTGGGTGGCCGTGATGACGGGCTTGCCCTCCAGGTTGCAGATCTTGATGATCTGCTTCTGGACCAGGGGCACGTCCTCGACCGGGATCTCGACGCCCAGATCGCCACGGGCGACCATGACCCCGTCGGCGACCGCGATGATCTCGTTGAGGGCCTGGACGGCCTCACGGCGCTCGATCTTGGCGATGACCGGGGTGCGGGTGCCGAACTTGGCGAGGCAGTCCTTGACCTCGAGCACGTCGGAGGCCTGCTGGACGAAGGAGGCCGCGACCAGGTCGACGCCCTGCTGGGCGCCGAAGGCCAGGTCCCGGCGATCCTTGTCGGTCAGGACCGAGATCTTGAGGGGGCTGCCGGGGAAGTTGACGCCCTTGCGCGGCTTGAGGGGGCCGCCGACCATCACGCGGGTGACGAGCATCTCGGGCTTGACCTCGACCACCTGCAGCTCGAGCAGGCCGTCATCCAGGAGGATGCGCTTACCGGGCTCGATGTCCTCGGTGAGGCGCTCGTACGAGACCGACGCCATCTGCTCGTTGCCCTCGAGGGGCTGGGTGGTCAGGATGAAGGTCTGGCCCGGGATGAGGGTCACCTGGCCGCCCTTGATCTCGCCGACGCGGATCTTGGGACCCTGGATGTCCTGCAACAGGGCGACGTGCCGATCCATCTCCTTGGAGATGCGGCGGACCCGCTCGATGTTCGCCAGGTGGGTCTCGTGGGTGCCGTGCGAGAAGTTGAGGCGGAACACGTCCACCCCGGCCTCGATCAGGCGGCGGACCACCTCGTCGCTGCTCGAGGCAGGACCGAGGGTGGCGACGATCTTGGTACTCTTTCGTGCTTCCATTTGTTTCCTAACGTAGCGGTCGGCCCACTCGCTGAATCGGGGGCCGACCACTGGTCTTGCGTCCGCTTAGCCGAGGTTGTAGAAGGCTTCGCGACCGGGATAGACGGCTCCTTCGCCGAGCTCTTCTTCGATGCGCAGGAGCTGGTTGTACTTGGCGATACGGTCCGAGCGCGAGGCCGAACCCGTCTTGATCTGGCCGGCGTTGGTGGCGACCGCGAGGTCCGCGAGGGTGGTGTCCTCGGTCTCACCCGAGCGGTGGCTGATGACGACGCCGTAACCGGCGCGCTTGGCCATCTCGATGGTGGTGAGGGTCTCGGTCAGGGTGCCGATCTGGTTGACCTTGACGAGGATGGCGTTGGCGATGCCTTCGGCGATGCCGCGCGAGAGGCGATCGGGGTTGGTCACGAACAGGTCGTCACCGACCAGCTGGACGCGCTCGCCCAGACGCTCGGTGAGAAGGCGCCAGCCATCCCAGTCGTCCTCGGCCATGCCGTCTTCGATCGAGATGATGGGGTAGCGATCGCAGAGGCCCGCGAGGTAATCGACCATCTGCTCGCGGCTGCGGTTGACACCCTCGCCCTCGAAGCGGTAGACGCCGTCCTTGTAGAACTCAGTGGAGGCCACGTCGAGCGCGAGCAGCACGTCGCCGCCGGCCGAGTAGCCCGCCTGGGAGATGGCCTCGACGATGAGGTCCAGGGCCTCTTCGGCGGTCTTGATCATGGGGGCGAAGCCGCCCTCGTCGCCGACGGCGGTGTTGAGGCCGCGGCGGCGCAGGACCTTCTTGAGCTGGTGGAAGATCTCGGTGCCGGTGCGCAGGGCCTCGGCGAACGAGGCGGCGCCCACGGGCATGATCATGAACTCCTGGATGTCGATGGGGTTGTCGGCGTGAGCGCCGCCGTTGAGGATGTTCATCATCGGCACGGGCAGGGTGCGAGCGCCCATGCCGCCCATGTAGCGGTAGAGGGGCAGGCCGGTCGCGTTGGCCGAGGCCTTGGCGATCGCCATGCTCACGCCGAGGATGGCGTTGGCGCCGAGCTTGGCCTTGTTGCGGGTGCCGTCGATCTGGATCATGGCCTCGTCGATCTCGATCTGGTCCATGGCGTCCATGCCGGCGAGCTCGTTGGCGATGACTTCGTTGACGTTGTCCACGGCGCGCAGCACGCCCTTGCCGTCGTAGCGGCTGGGCTCGTTCGTGTCACGCAGCTCGACGGCCTCGTGGGCGCCGGTCGAGGCGCCCGAGGGCACGGCCGCGCGACCCGAGGCGCCCCCGGTCAGCACCACGTCGACTTCGACGGTGGGGTTGCCCCGCGAATCCAGGATCTCGCGTGCGTAGATGTCTTCGATCAAGGTGCTGGTCATGTTGGTGTCGTGTCCTCTGTCGTGCGGGGGGCGGTGGAAGAAGGGCCTTAGTCGATGGCGGCGACGTCGCCTTCGAGGCGGTAGAGCTCCGAGGCGCTCTTGGCGGCGACCGGGGTGCTGGGCACCAGCAGGATCTCGAGCTTGAGGGTCTTGCCCCCGAACTGGATCTCGAGGCGATCGCCAGGCTTCACGTCAGCCGCGGCCTTGGCGGGACGACCGTTGATCGTCACCCGGCCCTGGTCACAAACCTCGTTGGCCACGGTGCGCCGCTTGATGACCCGCGAGAGCTTGAGCCACTTGTCGAGCCGCATCTTAACCTCTTCTTCGCAAGAACCTATCACGCCGATAGGAACTTCCATTTTGCCGGGAAGGCCTCAAAGATGCAAGCAGGTCATACCCCGCTCGAACAAGGCGCATCCTGGCGTTGACGCTCGGATTTCGCACTTTTACAGTGTTCCCGCGGCCTATCGGCACGAGCGACGCCCGGCGGCCGCGCAGGAAAGCGAGGCCAACCATGGCGCTGAGGACGATGCGCGAGCTACCGGACTTCGTGATGGCCCCCGGCTCCCCAGACATGCTGGGATGGGCGGTCCATGACCGCGACGATCTCTTGACGGGGACCGTGGTGGATCTGGTGGTGGAAACCGAGGAGAAAGTGATTCGCCTGATCGGCGTCCGGCTCGGCGACGGCCGCCACATCCTGATCCACGTCGCCGCCCTCGACCTGAACGAGGACCGGGGCGCCGTCAAGGTGTTCAGGCTATCGCGCGAGGAGATCCACGCACAGCCCCCCTACACCCCGCCGACCCTCAGCGAGGATATCGAGGCCCGCTACGAGGATCTCTTCAAGCATGCGGAGCCGGTGGGTGCCTGGGAGCCCTCCCCCCTCGACATCCCCTTCCCACCCCTGAAGGCGCGAAGCGATCGGCTGAAGAACCCGCCGTTCGGGCGCAAGCCCAAGTCGCCGCCGCCACAAGAGGTGCGCCTGCCCTACGAGCGCGAAGGCGAAGGCGCCGAAGTGCCGATCAAGACCGGGATTTTCGCCGCGAGCATGCCGTGGGACATCGCCGATGCGGGCCACAAGGAGAGCCCGGACACCCCGGGCCCCGAGGCCGACGCCGAGGTCCTCTGGCAGGCAGAGCAGCCGGGACTGCCTTCAGCCCTGGGCGGCAGGCGGAAAAATCCGGAAGAGGAGTAGCCTCGGGCCCTAACGGGTGACGCTGATCAAGACCTGCTCAGGATCCTCGGGGGAAAGTACCTGACGCGCAGCCGCAAGGCCTGCGGCCCAGCCCGTGGACCAGGCGGCCTGGAGGTTGTAGCCCCCGATGTAGCCATCCACGTCCAGGACCTCACCGGCCCAGTACAGCCCCTTGACCAGCTTGGACTCCATGGTCTTGCCATCGACCTGCTTGAGATCCACCCCGCCGGCCGTCACCTCGGCCACTTCCTTCGAGAGCGCGCAGATCACGGGGAAGACCCAGCGCTGGAAGGTATCGAGGATCCGGTTGCGCTCCTGGCGGGTCACTTCCGAAACGCGCTTGGTGGCTTCGGCTCCTGCCGCCTGGAGGAAGAAGGGGATCAAGCGCTCGGGCAGACGCTCCTTCATGGCCTCGGCGAGCGTCGCCCGGGGGGCGGCCTCCCAGTCCCGGCGCAGGCCCGCGTCCAGCTGCTCGCGGGTGAGCGCCGGCTTCAAGTTCAGGTGGATCTCGACCTTCTTGCCCTGCTTCTGAGCAAGCACCGCATGGCGGCTCAGGTACAGGATGATGGGGCCCGTCAGACCAAAGTGGGCGAAGCGCATCTCGCCCTGGCGATCGAGCGTGGCCTTGCCGTCCGCGACGACCGTCGCCTTGACGTTTCGCAGCTCCAGGTCGGCCAGCTCCTTGACGCCCGCGACCTTGAGGGGGACCAAGGCGGGGAAGGGATCGACCACCTGGTGGCCGGTCTCGCGGGCCATGGTGTAGCCGTCGCCGGTCGAGCCGGTGCCGGGGAAGGACTGACCCCCGACCGTGATGATCAGGGCGTCCGCTGGGACGACCTCGCCCGATTGCAACTCGATGCCCGTCACCCGGCCGTCCTCCGTGCGGATCGCCTTGCCGGGAGCTTCGAGCCTGAGGGTGACGCCGAGGCGAATCATCTCGCGCTGCAGGGCCTCGACCACGTCGGTGGACTTGTCCGAATCCGGGAAGATCCGGCCGCCGCGATCGCGCTTGGTCTTGACCCCGAGGTCCTCGAAGAAGCGCACCGCGTCCTGGGTGTCGAAGCGCGACAGCAGGCTCCACAGGAAGCGACCGCCGCCCGGGTAGTGCTGGACCAGCTCCTTGACGCTGGGCTCGGCGTTGGTGATATTGCAGCGCCCCTTGCCGGAGATGATGATCTTGTAGCCGACACGCTTGGTCTTCTCGAGCAAGGTGACCGAGGCTCCGGCGCGCGCGGCGGCGATCGCCGCCATCATGCCGGCGCCGCCGGCGCCTACCACCACGATATGAGCAGGATGAGTCATGACTTACTCGCTAAGAATCTTGGGAACGCGGAACATGCCCTGCTCGGCAGCAGGGGCGTTCTGGAGGACCTCGGCCTGCGTCAGGCTGGGGGCGAGCACGTCGCCGCGGGTCACGTTGCGCAGCGGCAGCGGATGGGCCGTGGGGGCCACGCCGGTGGTGTCCAGCTCCTGGAGCTGCTCCACGTAGCCGAGGATGGCGCCCAGTTGCTCGGTGAACATCGCCTCCTCGGCAGGCTCCAGTTCGAGGCGCGCGAGCTTGGCCACGTGGTGGACGGTGTCTTGGGTGATCATCGGGACCTCCTGGGTCAAAAGCCGGGCTAGGCCTTGAGAGCGAGCTGCCACAGGGCGTCGGGCACGAGGAAGAAGAGAACGAGCAGGGCGACGGCCCCCGCCGCGACGGCGATCGCCGCCGGCCGCACCTCGAAGGCGGGAAGGGTCGGCGCGACCTTTTCGAGCGAGAGGCGCGGGGCCCGCATGTAATAATACGCCGCCAACGCGGATTGGAGGGCCGCGACGACCACGAGCCAGACCAAGGCGTAGGCCTGGGACAGGTAGGCGTAGCCGATCACGGCCTTGAAGACGAGCACCTTGCCCCAGAAGCCCGCCAAGGGCGGCAGGCCGCAGAGGCTCAGCAAGCAAAGGGCAAGAGCACCCACCAGCCACGGGTGACGACGCGCCAGGCCCCGGTAGGCCACGACCGAGGTCTCGCCCGTTCCCTCGGCGAGGGCCGCGATCGCGGCGAAGGCCCCCAGGGTCGAGGCCGCGTAGGCCGCAAGGGCCACGAGCAGCCCCGAGCGGGCCTCGGGGGCGGCGTCGGGGTGGGCGCAGGCGATGAGGGCGAGAGCGAGAAATCCCGCCTGCGCGATCGCAGCCCCCGCCATCATGCGGGTCATGCGAGCCTGGGCGATCGCATGCAAGCTACCCAGCCCCATCGCCACCAACGCCATGAGCACGAGGGCGGGGGCCCAGAGGTCGCGCGCCATCATCAGGGCGCCGGGCAGCACCCGCGCCAGCACGGCGAAGGTCGAAACCACCGGCACCGTGAGGGCGAAGGCGAGGGCCGCAGGCGTGCTTCCTTCGCTCGCATCCATCACCCAGGCCTGGAAGGGCACGAGCAGGGCCTTGCAGCTCAAGCCGCCGAGCACCAAGAGCACCGCCAGCAGCATCGGGGGATGGGTGGTGGTGCCCAGGTCGAGCAGCTTGCCGCCCGTCTCGGCCAGGGTAATGGTGCCGGTCAGGCCGAAGAGCCAGGACACCCCGAACAAGAGCAGGATCGTCGCCGCCGCGCTCGGCATGTAGGACTTGAAGGCCGCCTCCGCGCGAAGGCGGCTCTCCAGGCTGCCCTGCGAGGAACGATCCCAGCCGATCAAGAGCGACGCTCCGATCGCCATGACTTCCAGAGAGAGGGCGAGCACGGCCCAGTCGGCCGCCGCCGGCAAGACGAGTGCTCCCGAGGTAGCGAGCAAGAGCCAAGTGTAGAAACGCGCGCGCGCCGGGTGGGCCTGAAGGTGATCACCCGCCAAGGCAGCCACGGCCGCGCTCGCCACCAGGATCACGAGCCGCACGAGCCCCGCGTAGCCATCGAGCATGAGCCAGCCGCCACGGCTGGCTTCCCCCGTCGCCGTGAACAAGTTACCGAGTTGAAGGCCCGCCGCGGCAATCAGACCGTAGCAGGTAATCAAGCCGATGCCGGCGCGAACCTTAGGCAAGCGCCAGCCGAGCAGGCTGCCGAGGAGCAAGGCGAACACCACGGCATCGGGGAACAGCAAGCGAAAATCAAACACGGTCACGCGCCCCCTACAACCCGATGAGCGGCGCCAAGCTTGCCGCAAAGCCGTCCAGAACGCCCGCCGTCATGAGGGGCCAGAGGACTGCCGCGAGGCCCACCCCTACAGCCAGAGGCGCCAAGCGAGCATTCGTCGGACGCGCCTCGGCCGCCAAGACCCAGGCGGGCAGGCCAATGCCGATTGCCGCGAGCAGCAAGAGCGCCAGCTTGATGGTCACGAGCTGCATCACCCCAAGGCCCACCACCAACGCGCCGACCGCTGCGAGCAAAACACAAGCCATCCGCCGACGCCCCGAGGCGGCGAGCGCTCCCCAGAGACCGTACAGCAGCGAAACCAAGCCGAGGAAGACGAGCACCGGCGAGAGCGCCTGCGCGGGCCCCGGCATAACGGCCAGGCCGAAGCGGATCAGGCCGAAGACGCCGAGGGGCGCCACGACGCCCGCCAGCATGGCAGCGAGCGGTGCCGGCAGGTCCTCGAGCGCATCGAGCAGCCATGGGTGAAAGGGAACGAGCGGCATCTGGAGGGCAAAGCCTGCGGCCAGGACGCCGAAGATGACGCGCTGCATCTCCATGGGGGCCACCGCCGCCGGGTGGTTCTGCTGCAACAGGACCACGTCCGCGGCCGAGCCGTTCAGCAGGTACAGGACGAGCAGCGCCGAGAGGGAAAGGGCCGAGGCGATCCCCGTGAACAAGCGGAGCTTGCTCGACGTGCCGGTCGGCGCATAGGCGGCCAGACACGTCGCCAGGGCGGTAAGGGCCACCTGCCAGCCCGCCACGAACAGGAAGAGGTCCCGCCCCGCATAGGCGAGGCCTGCCCCCGCCTGGACGAAGAGCAGCATGGCCATTTCGAGCTTGTCGCCCTTCTGGGCCCGCCAGGCGACCGCTGCCGACGCGAAAGCCACCACGCTGGTCAAGAGCGCGAAGTGAAGACCAAGACCGTCCAGCCCGAACCTAAAGCCGATCCCCAAGGAAGGCAGCCAGTCCGCCTGCGAGAGGGCTTGCCAGCCCCCACGCGGATCGAACGGCATCGCGACCGCAAGCGACAGCACGAGGGCCAGGGCCGTCGTGAAGAGCGCAAGCAGGCGGCTGCGGCTCGCGGGTTGCAGGAGGATCGCGATCGCCCCAAGCAGGGGCAGCAGCACGGAAAGAGGCAACAGAGCAGACATGAACCGGCCGCGCTTTCTAGGTCCGAAGACCGAGCAATTGCCCGAAAAGCCGGAAGACTCCCGCGATCGAATCGGGCACCCGCAGGATGTACCAGATCCCGAAGGCCACGAGGCACCCGAGCGCCATCAGCAGGCTCGTCTGAACCTTGCCCCCGGCACCGAGCTTGATGGCTTCAGCGATGGTGAGGACCAGCAACGCGAGGGCCGCGTACGCGCCCCCGATCCAGTCCCGCTCGACCCGCTCCAAGGCCTCGGCGAGCCGCTGGCGTGCCCCGTTCGTCATGGCTTATCCCTTCACCTCGTCGAAGGCCTCGAGGTCCACGGTCTCGCGCCGGACGAAGAGCGCCCGCAAGAGGACCATGCCGACCAGCGCCTGCGCCACGCCGAGCCCCATGACCGACAAGACGAGGCTGCCCTCGCCCGCTGCCTGAGGGTGCAGGAAGTGCCCGAAGGCCACGAGGTTGAGGACGGCGGCGACCAGGGCGACTTCGAGCGACATCCAGGCGCGAATCCCGTCGCGTTGGATCACCGCCCCGTAGAGCCCGATCGAAAGCAAGGCGGCTCCGAGCCCCAGGGCATGCCCGAGCCCGAAGGAGAGCGGCTGTGCGAGCAGCAGAGCGCCCCACTCGGAGCCGGCCAACACCCGAACGAGGAGGATCAAGCAAAGCAGTAGCACCAGCGAGGCCCAGTAAAGCCTGCGATCCGACGGCCCCGCCTTCACCTGGGCCTGGCTCTGCCAGTAGGCCACGTGAAAAACGCCGCCCACCAGCGCGCCGAAGCCGAAGAGCTGAGCGGCGGCAAGCCACGGGGCCTGCCACAGCCAGAACAGCACGGCGCTCGCCCCCACCGTGCCCATCAGCGCCGCGGCGGCTAGGACCGTGTTCCGCGCGAGGGCGACGGCGAGCGCCCCGGCGATGGACGCCAGGGCGAAGAGGTACATGGCGGCACTCGGCAAGGTTTTTTCTCTTAAACGGCCTGGGGCTCGACGCGCAGCGCCGCAAGCTCAGCCTCGAAGCTCGCGAGGTAAGCCTTCTTGTCCGCCTCGGGCAGGAACGAGGCCCGGATGCCGTTCAGGACGATCTGCTCGATCTGGTCGCGCGACAGGCCGAACTCGGTCATGGCCACGTCGTACTCCCGCACCAGGTCGGTCTCGAACATGGGGGGATCGTCCGAGTTGAGGGTCACCAGGCAGCCCGCGTCGACCAGCTTGCGCAGCGGGTGCGAAGCGTAGTCGGGGTAGATGCCGATGCAGGTGTTGCTCGTGGGGCAGACCTCGAGCGGGATCTGGTTGTCGCGCAAGTGCGCGATGAGGGCGGGATCCTCGATGGAGCGCACGCCGTGGCCGATGCGCTGGGCCTTGAGGACGTTGAGGGCGTTCCAGACGCTCTCGGGGCCGGCGGCCTCACCGGCGTGGGCCACCACGGGCATCCCCGCCTCGCGGCCGAGGCGGAAGGCCTCCTCGAACCACTCGGCCGGGAACTCGGCCTCGGCCCCACCGATGCCGAGGCCCATGACGCCCCGGTCCTTGATCCGCACCATTTCCTGAGCGATCCGCACGCCGAACTCGGCGCCCATCTCGCGCGAGATGTCGGCGATGAGCTCCATCCGCACGCCCATGTCGCGGGCGGCTTCCTTGCGCGCCTGGGTAATGGCATCCACGATCGCCCCGAGGTCCGCGTTCTGCTTGATGAAGTGGCCGGGCGCGAAGAAGGTCTCGCAGTACTTCACGTTGAGGCTCGCCTGGTAAGCGAGGAACTCCTTGGTCACCAGGTAGAAGTCCTCGGGGGTCCTGAGGCACTTGCAGATGGTGGTGTAGACGTCGATGAAGTGGAGGAAGTCGCGGAAGCGATAGAAGTCCCGGACCCCTTCGAGGTCGTGAGCGGGCAGGGCGATGCCGTGGCGCTCGGCGAGCTTGAGAAGAGTCTCAGGGCGGATGGCGCCTTCGAGGTGGACGTGGAGTTCGGCTTTGGGGAGGCGCCGGGCGTATTCGGACATGCGTTTTTCCTTTCCTTCACCGAGCCACGCCTGTGTGGACCCCGGTTAACAGACGATAATAGCGTGATTGGCCGCCAAAAGGAAGACGCCACCCCAAAAACGCGCAAAGCGAAAGGGGAGCCTTGCGGCTCCCCTTTCGTTGGATTCTTTAGAAACCCGTGGCTTAGCCCATGATGCTGGCGACGACGCCAGCGCCGACGGTGCGGCCGCCCTCACGGATCGCGAAGCGCATGCCTTCCTCGATCGCGATGGGGGTGATCAGCTCGATCTCCATCTGGATGTTGTCGCCGGGCATGACCATCTCAACGCCCGCAGGCAGGACGATCGAACCGGTGACGTCGGTGGTCCGGACGTAGAACTGGGGCTTGTAGCCGGGGAAGAAGGGGGTGTGACGGCCGCCCTCTTCCTTGGTCAGGACGTAGACTTCGCCCTTGAACTTGGTGTGGGGCTTGATCGAACCGGGCTTGGCCAGGACCTGACCGCGCTCGATCTCTTCCTTGGCGATACCGCGCATCAGCAGACCGACGTTGTCGCCGGCCAGACCCTCTTCG
>JAGIBK010000002.1:0-40000 GCA_017744355.1 bacterium
GTGTACGGGTTGTCGCGCCAGCGGCAAATGCCCGGTAGCTGTGTCCGGAGCGGATAAACGCTGAAAGCATCTAAGTGTGAAGCCCACCTGAAGATGAGTTCCCCCACAGGGTTAACCTGGTAAGACCCGCAGAAGAACACTGCGTTGATAGGCGGCCGGTGGAAGGGTAGCAATACCTGTAGCCAAGCCGTACTAATCGGTCGAGGGCTTGACCTACTCTTTCAACTGAAAGAGCTTTGGCCCGTTCAACCACAAAAATCTTCTCCCGTGCAGTCGTCAGAGTACAGCGCCCGCGGCTAACCCCGTAGGCAAAGCACTCGATAAGTTTCTGGTGATTAGGCGGCTTGGTCCCACCCGTTCCCATCCCGAACACGGTCGTGAAACGAGCCAGCAGCGAAAATACTTGGCGGGAGACCGCCTGGGAAGATAGCCCATCGCCAGATTACTCAGCCCTCGAGGCGCCTCCCCTGCGAAGGGTCGAGGCGCCTCGGGCTTTTTGTACGTCTAATTTATGAGCACCCAAGAGAAGGGCCGGCGCATCGCGCCGGCCCTTCTTGGTGTTTCTTTTACGCTCGGGTGCGGGGCGTATCGCCGCTGACCTCTTGGGCGAGGATGATGGCGTCCGCGACCTCCTTGAGGGGCTTGCGCTTGTCCATACTGAGCTTCTGGATCTTGCGGAAGGCGGCGGCCTCAGTCATCCCGAAGGACTCCATGAGGATACCCTTGGCCTTCTCGACCATCTTCCGGGTCTCGAGCGTTTCCTTGAGGCTGCCGACTTCCTTCTCGAGGGTCGAGAGCTCTTCGGCTCGGGCGAGGACCACCTCGATAGTGGGGAGCAGGTCGTGCTCCTTGACCGGCTTGACCAGGAACCCGAAGACACCGAGTTCGACGGCGCGCTCCACCAGCTCGGGCTGGCTATAGGCCGTGAGCATGATCGTGGGGATGCGACGGTTGCGATTGATCTGACTGATGGCTTCGAGCCCGTCCATCTTGGGCATCTTGATGTCCATCAGGATGAGGTCGGGCGTGAGCTTCTCGGCGAGCTCGACGGCCATCTGGCCGTCCGAGGCCTCGCCGACGATTTCGTGGCCTTGTTCCTTGAGCATTTCGCGCATATCGAGGCGGATGATGGATTCGTCGTCTACCAGCAGGATACGCAGCTTCTTCTTGTCCATGTTGGCTTAGCCCCTTTCTGAAACGGGGATGGAGACGGTGACGGTGGTGCCTTGTGAGGAACTCTCGATCGCGATGTCGCCGCGGAGGTCCTGCTGGGCGAGGGTGTAGATGATTTCCCAGCCCAGGTTGGCGTCCTTCTGAGGGTCGAAGTCGGCCGGCAGGCCGATACCGTCGTCGTGAAGGACGATGTGCAAAACGTCGGGCTCGGCCAAGGTGACCGTGAGCTCGACGCGCCCCTGGGTGCGCCCGGTGAAGGCGTGCTTGAAGGTGTTCTGCAGTAGCTCGTTGATGATGAGTGCCACCGAGGTGGCCTTGGCCGAGCTGAGGGTAACGGATGAGGAAGGCGCCATCACCCGGGCGTCGATCTGCTTTTCGGGCGGGATCATGCTCTGCAGCGAGGCCGAGAGCAGGTTGTAGGCGAGCTCCTTGATGTCCACCATCTCGACGTCTTCGTGCGAGAGGTACTCGTGGACCAGGGCGATGCTCGAGATGCGGTCGATGCAGTCGCTGAGGATGCTCTTGACCTCGGTGTTGCGGCTGCGCCGCTGCTGAAGCCTGAGAAGGGCTGCAACCGTCTGGAGGTTGTTCTTCACCCGGTGGTGAACCTCCCGGATGATCGTCTCCTTGATAGCGAGCTCGCGGTCCTTCTCCTTGATCTCGCTGATGTCGCGCAGCACGAGGATAGAGGCGACCTGCTCATCCGCGGGCTCCAGGGGAAGGGTCCGCACGCTGACGGCCATCTGGGGCGTCAGGAGCTCGGTCTCTTCGTAGATGGCGTTGGAGGCGACGAGGCGCTTCTCGCGGTTGGCGAGGAAGGTGTCTGCCCACGAGAGGCCTTCGAGGAGCTCGGGCAGGCCCATCCGGCGGGCAAGGTTTGCGGCCGAGTGGCTCGCATGGACGATCTGTCCGCCTTGGTTGAGGAGCAGCAGGGCATCGCCGGGCTGGATGGAGGGGAGCGTCAGCTCGCTGGTACGAGACTTGGAAAGCAGGGTCTGGACCGTGCGCGAGATGGCGGTGCGATACAGTTCACGCTTCTCTTCGGTGTGCTTGACCTGGTCGTAGAGGTTGCGCTCGACCACCAGGAGGGCGCAGACCTCTTTGCCGTTGCCCATGGGATAGATGACCTGTCCCATGGGCTGACCGTTGATGACCTTGCCCGTGGCTCCCTCGGTGATCGCTCCACTGCGCAGGGCGGCGAACAGGGGTGGTGCGCTGTCCGGTTCGACGACCTGCCCGAGCAGGGAGCGTGCGTAGAAGGACTCGCGCACCGTGGGCTTGGCCTCGGCCACGACGACAAGGCGCTGTTCGGGCGTCGGAACGTAGATCAACAGATCCGCCGGGATCATGTCCGCCAAGAAAGGCAGCTGACGCGCCATGGCGGCGATCCACCGTCGGTGCCCCTCGTTTGGCACGAGATCCATCAGATGGGGGGCGTTGGCCGAGGGCGGGATCGTGTTGATCGCCATGCTAGCCTCGGCTGATGCGGGCGAAACGTCGCTTACCCACCTGGATGATGAGACCTTCGGCGGGGATGGCGACCGTGGCTTGAGGGTCCGAGACGGTGGTTGCTTCATCCCCCTGGTGCAGCTTGATGCCGCCTTGCTGGATGAGGCGCCGGGCCTCGCTGGTGGAGGCGACGAGTTTGGCCCCGCTCAGGAGGGCCAGGATGCCGGCGGTGTCCCCTTCGAGGCCCAGAGAGGCGAGCGTCACCTCGGGCATGTCGTCGGGGATTTGACGCTGCTGGAACTGGCGGACGAAGGCATCTTCGCCCCGCTGACCTGCCTCGGGACCGTGGTAGCGCGAGACGATGGCGCGCGCCAGGCGCATCTTGGCATCGCGCGGGTGCAGGGTGCCGGCCTTGTAGCCCGCAAGGGTCTCTTCGATCTCGGAGAGCGACAGGCAGGATGCGAGCCGGTAGTAGTTTTCGAGGAGGGCGTCAGGGACGGACATGACCTTGCCGTACATGTCTTCGGGGGCGTCCGTGAGGCCGATGTAGTTGTTGAGGGACTTGGACATCTTCTGGACGCCGTCGGTGCCCTCGAGGATGGGGTAGAGCATGACGACCTGGGCGGGCTTGCCGGCGCTCTCCTGGAGCTGGCGGCCCATCAGGTTGTTGAACTTTTGGTCGGTGCCGCCCATCTCGATGTCGGCGTCGATGACCACCGAGTCGTGGCCCTGCAGCAGGGGATACATGAACTCGTGCAGGCCGATGGGGTCATTGCGCTCGTAGCGCTTGGCGAAGTTGTCGCGGGCGAGCATCTGGGCGACGGTGGTCTGGGCCGTCAGCTTGAGGCAGTCGACCATGCTCATCTTGGCGAGCCACTCGGAGTTGTAGCGGACCTCGGTCTTGGAGAGGTCGAGCACGAGCCCCAGCTGCTCGAGGTAGGTCTTGGCGTTGGCGTTGACCTCGTCGGTCGAGAGCGGGGGACGGGTGGCTTCCTTGCCGGTCGGATCGCCGATGGTCGCGGTGAAGTCGCCGATGATGATGACGACCTGGTGCCCCTTGTCCTGGAAGCGGCGCAGGGCGTTGAGAACCACGGCGTGGCCGATGTGAAGGTCGGGCTTGGTCGGATCGAAGCCGAGCTTGACGCGCAGGGGCTTGCCGGCACGCTCCTTGAGCTTGGCTTCGAGGCCGCCGTGGGGCAGGACCTCGGCGGCGCCTTGGGTCAACTCGGCGATCTCGGGAGCGGGCGTGGTCTGAACGGTCAAAGGGCTATCTCCATGGGTCATCGGGGTCGTCGGTTAAACAAACTTATCACTCTTCTTTAGATTATAGCGATCGCCTTCTGCCCGTGTAAAGCCAGCCTTCAAGCGGCCATAGGGCAAGCGGCATCAGCCTTTCGATCGCTGGATGAAGCCTTGCTTGCCAGTGTTTCTAGCTTTGTTAGGTTTTGCCCCGGGAAATGCCCCCCAGACGGCCTTTGTCCTTGCGAGGCAATGGTGCTAGAATGTTGGTAACTTGCTAACAGCGCTCAGGAGTGACGAGCCGGACGAACCAGGCTTGAATGCGAGGTGCAACTCCCGCATGAGCGTTTCAAATTTTCACCCATGGACTGAACCATGGAACATACCGAACGCAAGGAAAGGATTTGCGATTATGATGGCTGAGAAGGTCGTACCCTCGAAACCCTACTTCCCCGGTCTTGAAGGGGTCGTGGTGGCGATTTCGCAGATTACCTCGATCAATGGGACCGAGGGCAAGCTCATGTACCGTGGGTACAACATCCACGAGCTCGCCGAGCACTCGACCTACGAAGAGGTCGTTTACCTGTTGTTCAACGGTGAGCTGCCGACCGATGCCCAGCTGTCCGCGCTCAAGCAGCAGCTCGTGGCCGAGCGCGCCCTGCCCGCTCAGGTGCTCGACGTCCTGCGCTTGATGCCCAAGGACGCCAACCCCATGGCCGCGCTGCGCACCGCCGTTTCGGCGCTCGCGTTCTTCGACGCCGAAGCCGAGGACATGTCGGTCGAGGCCAACCAGCGCAAGGCCTTCCGCCTGACGGCCCAGGTCGCGACCATCGTCGCCGCCTTCGACCGCATCCGCAAGGGCAAGGAAGTCCTCGCCCCCCGCGCTGACCTCAGCCACGCCGCCAACTTCCTCTACATGCTGAACGGCGAGGTCCCCAACGAAGTCAACGCCCGCGCCATGGACGTGGCCCTCATCCTCCACGCCGACCACGAGATGAACGCTTCGTCGTTCGCCGCGCGCGTTACGGCTTCGACCCTCTCTGACTTCTACTCGGCGATCACCTCGGCGGTGGGCACCCTCAAGGGCCCCCTGCACGGCGGCGCCAACAGCGAAGTCATGAAGATGCTGCTCACCATCGGCGATGAGGCCAAGGTCGAGGAGTACGTCAAGACTGGTCTCGCCAACAAGCAGCGCTTCATGGGCTTCGGCCACCGCGTCTACAAGACCATGGACCCCCGCGCCACCGTCCTGCGCAAGGTCTCGAAGCAGCTCGGCGAGCGCGCCGGCGACCTCAAGTGGTTCAACATGTCCGAGACCGTCGAGCGTCTGGTCAAGGCCGAGAAGGGCCTGGATCCCAACGTCGACTTCTTCTCGGCGTCGGCCTACTACATGATGGGCATCGACATCGACCTCTACACCCCGATCTTCGCGGTCAGCCGCATCGCGGGCTGGTCGGCCAACGTGCTCGAGCAGTACGCCAACAATCGCCTGATGCGCCCCGACACCGACTACACCGGTGCCAGCGAGCGCAAGTACGTCCCCATGGACAAGCGCTAAGCATCAAGCTCAAAGCGAGGCGGGCCGCAAGGCCCGCCTTTTTTTGCGCCGATCCATCAAAGCGAGAGGGGCCGCCAATCGGCGGCCCCTCTCTTTTGGGATGGGATGCGATTTAGCCGAGCAGGTGCTTGACCCCGTCGCGCTCCTCGTTCAGCTCCTGGAGGGTGGCGTCCATGCGCTCCTTGCTGAAGGCGTCGATGTCGAGGCCCTGGACGATCTTGTAGTCGCCGTTCTCGCAGGTGCAGGGGAAGCCGTAGATGACGCCTTCGGGGATGCCGTAGCTGCCGTCCGAGGGCACGCCCATGGTCACCCACTCGCCGTTGCTGCCGAGGACCCAGTCACGGACGTGGTCGATGGCGGCGTTGGCGGCAGAGGCGGCCGACGAGAGGCCACGGGCCTCGATGATGGCGGCGCCACGCTTGGCGACGGTGGGGATGAAGGTGTCCTTGTTCCAGGCGGCATCGTTGATCATGCCCTGGACGCCCTGGCCGTCGATGGTGGCGAAGCGGTAGTCGGGGTACTGGGTGGCCGAGTGGTTGCCCCAGACGACCATCTTCTTGATGCCGCCGACGGCCTTGCCGGTCTTGCTCGCGAGCTGCGACAGGGCGCGGTTGTGATCGAGGCGCAGCATGGCGGTGAAGTTGCGGGGGTTGAGGTCGGGGGCGCTCTTCATGGCGATGTAGGCGTTGGTGTTGGCGGGGTTGCCGACGACCAGCACCTTGACGTCACGCTTGGCGACCTTGTTGAGGGCCTTGCCCTGGGTCGTGAAGATGGCGGCGTTGGCCTCGAGCAGGTCCTTACGCTCCATGCCCTTGCCGCGGGGACGGGCGCCAACCAACAGGGCGATGTCCGCGTCCTTGAAAGCCACCTCGGGGTCGTCGGTGCCGACCATGCCCGCGAGGAGGGGGAAGGCGCAGTCCTCGAGCTCCATCATCACGCCCTTGAGGGCGGCCTGAGCCACGGGCAGATCGAGCAGCTGGAGGATGACCGGCTGATCCTTGCCCAGCATCTCGCCGCTGGCGATGCGGAACAGGAGGCTGTAGCCGATCTGGCCGGCGGCGCCGGTGACGGCTACGCGAACGGGGGCTTTCATCGTCGAAATTCTCCTTATGGTGGTGCGATCAGGCGCAAAGTGCGCGCAAGCAAGCTTTTGCCGACTGAGTGTAACACGTCGGCAAAGCTTTCCGCCATTCGAAGAAGCTACGGAACGACCCTTACTTGCTTGGGCGACTGGCGGCCCGCCAGAGCTGGTACAGGGCCCAGACGGCGCCCGCCGACAGGACCCCAGCGTCGTGGCGGCGCAGGGGCGGGCGCACGGCCTGGTAGAGGGCGTAGACCATGGGCGCGAGGCGCCGGTGGACCATGCGAGAGGCGGCCGAGCCCTGCATGTAGAGGCGCAGGGGGTGGGTCGGGGTTTTGCGCTTCTGGGCTTCGGCCGGTACGAGCCGGCCGTGGATCATGTCCTTGAGGACGTGGTAGGCGGGCTTCGGCTCGCCCGTGACGCTCAGGAGGCCGAAGTGGTACTCGATTCCCACCACCTCGGCATGGCTGCCGCCCAGCAGGTGGCCCGGCACGGCGTCGTAGAGCTCGTAGACGTTGGCGAGATTGAGCTTGTTGTGGGGCCAGCGCTCGGGCGCCAGGCGATCGGCCAGGTGCGGCAGGGCCTGCGCGTACCAGTCGCGCATGGTCTCGTCGCTGTGGTCCTCGGGGAAGAAGCGAATCCGCACCGGGCGCTTGACCAGGTCCACGTTGGGGCAGCTGGAGTAGCCGAACTCGCCCACGAGCGCCGTCTTGCCGTACCACGCCGAGCGCGGGTCGTTGACCTTGCGCGCCAGCACGTCGATGGGGTCCCAGTGCAGCGGGCCGGAGCCCGGCACCCAGGTGTCGGGGTAGTGGTCCAGCGCGATCGCATCGACGCAATCACCCGCGCGCTCCATGAACTGGTCGGTGAAGTGCTCCCACTCGGTCCAGCCGGGGTAGGAGACGGGGGTGTACTCCGAGACGTTGGAGATGACGTTGTAGACGAGGAAGGCGTCCTCGCCGAGCTCCTGGCGGGCGATGCGGAAGAGGGGTACCAGTGCCTGCCAGCGCACCCCGACCGGCAGGGTGAGGCGCCAGGAGGCCAGGGAGAAGGTGCGGACGTCGAAGAGGTTGAAGTCGTCCTTGAGGTGGGAGACGAAGTTGTTGGGCTCGTTCCAGACCTGCCAGACGCCGACCAGGTCGCCGAACTCGCGGGCACAGAGCCGGCAATACGCGCGCCAGGCCGCAAGGAATGCGTCGAGATCCCGCTCGGCCAGCTCGCAGGCCCAGGCGGGCGGGTTGTAGAGGATGGCGTAGACCGAGCGGCCCGATTGGACCAGGCCCTTGAGGTAGTGGCGGTACCAGCTCACCACCTCTTGCACGACGCGGCCCGGCTCGGGCTCCAGGTGGGCCCAGAGCAGGTCCATCCGAACGTAGCTCACGCCGAGATCACTCAGGTGCTCGATGGCGCGATCGCCGTTACGGTGCAGCGCGTCGAGCGACAGATCGGGCGAGAGACGGGCGGGGTTCACGTTGATCGCCCATTGCAAGGGGGTGGTCATGCGGGGCCCTCCGAGTCACGTCTCCAGTCTAGATCTTGTTCCCCCCTCCTCCAAGAACAAACCCGAGAAGCGGCGATCTGGGGCCATTCGCGGTATAATGCCTCCCGACGAGGTGCTGATTGGTGCAGCTTTCCGACCGAATCCAGGAGTTGCTTTCGCATTTGCCGACCAACCCGGGCGTCTACCTCATGAAGGACGCCGCCGGGCTGATCCTGTACGTGGGCAAGGCGGTCAACCTCAGAAGCCGCGTCCGCTCTTACTTCCGCGAGGACAAGGGGCACTCGCCCAAGGTGCGGGCCCTGGTACGGGTGATCGATCACTTCGAGACCATCTCGACCACCACCGAGGTCGAGGCCCTGGTGCTCGAGAACACCCTGATCAAGCGGCATCAGCCCTATTTCAACATCCTGCTCAAGGATGACAAGACCTATCCCTGGCTCAAATTGACCCTCAACGAGCCTTATCCCCGCCTGGTCGTCACTCGCAAGCGCCTGAACGACGGCGCGCGCTACTTCGGTCCCTATCCCGATGCCGGGGCCATGTACGCGACCCTGCGACTTATCAAGCAGCTCTTCCCGCTCAGACAGCGCCCTACCCCCCAGTTCCGCGATCGCCCCTGCCTCAACTACGCCATCGGCCGCTGCCTGGGCCCGTGCCAGGGCATGGTTTCGGTGCCGGAGTACAGGGAGATGGTGAACAAGGTCATCAGCTTCCTCGAAGGGCGCCACAAGGACTTGCTGCGCGACCTCAAGGCCCAGATGGCCGAGGCCTCCGAGGCCCTCGACTTCGAGCGCGCGGCCAAGGCGCGCGATGCGATCGCCGCCATCACGAGCCTCTTGGAGGAGCAGAAGGTCGAGGCCAACCGTGAGACCGACCAGGACGTGGTGGCGATCGCCTGCGACGAGCTGTCGGCTTGCATCCAGCTCTTCGAGGTGCGCGAGGGCAAGGTGATCGGCCGCCGCGCCTTCACCCTTGAACGGGCCGACTCCGAGCCCGCCGAGGTGCTGGGAGCCTTCCTTGCCCAGTATTACGACGGGACCGCCGCCGGGGCGCGGGTGCCCAAGGAGATCCTGCTGCCCGAGAGCGTGCCCGACCAGGAGGTGCTCGCTGCCTTCTTGGCCGAGAAGCGTGGCAGCAAGGTGGCGCTCCTGGTGCCGCAGCGCGGCGACAAGTTGAAGCTCTTGGAGATGGTGGCCTATAATGCCCAGCAGGCCCTCGAGCAGGAGCGTCTCCGGCGCTGGGCGGCGATCGAGAAAGGTCCTCAGAAGGCACTTCGCGAGCTGGCCGACGCCCTCGGCCTCTCGGAGGTGCCGCACCGGATCGAGGGCTACGACATCGCCCACGTGCAGGGTTCGGACACGGTCGCGTCCATGGTGGTCTTCGAGGGTGGGGTGCCGGCCAAGGCCGAGTATCGCCGCTTCAAGATCAAGTCCGTCGAGGGCATCGACGACTTCGCCTCCATGCACGAGGTGGTCAAGCGCCGCTTCAAGCATGTCGCCGAAGGGGCGGACCCCGGGGGGCGCTGGAGCATGCCCGATCTGGTCCTGATCGACGGCGGCAAGGGACAGCTTGGTTCCGCCGTCGCCGCCCTGGACCGCCTGGGGGTCGAGGTGCCCATCTTCGGCCTGGCCAAGCAGTTCGAGGAGATTTACCTGCCCGGGCGCAAGGACCCGATTCGCCTGGCGGAGACCTCGCCGGCCCTGCACCTGATCCAGCGGGTGCGTGACGAGGCCCACCGCTTCGCCAACACCTTCCACGGCAAGCTGCGTGGCAAGCGCATGACGCGGTCGGTGCTGGACGACGTGCCGGGCATCGGTGAGAAGCGCAAGCTTCACCTGCTCAAGGCCCTTGGGTCGGTGGAGGCCATGCGCGCCCTGAGCGTCGACGAGCTTGCCTCGCGCGGCGGGTTGCCCCAGCGGGTAGCCGAAACACTGTACTCTCGCCTGCATCCGCGTGCAGGGCACTCGTAACGGAGCATACGCCGGTTGTCATCACCTGCCTCTTACAAGCTGATCGCTTGCGCGCTTGCTGCCACGACGCTCCTCTCGCTGGAGGGCGTGCTGGGACCTGATGCCCGCGCGGCGGATCCGATCAAGGCCCACCAGGATCGCCTGCACGAGATCCACCAGCGTCTGGAAGCCACGCGCCAGCGGGTCAAGACCCTCAGGCGACAGGAGCACAAGACGGTCGATCAGCTCTCGGACCTGCAGCAGAAGCTAGAGCGCACCAGCGTCCAGCTCGAAGACTCGGAGTTCAGGCTCGATCGCGCCCAGAAGCAGCTGGAGGCGACCAAGGTCGCTCTCGGCAAGGCCAAGACCCGCTTCGCGCGCGAGCAGGTGCTGGCGCGCAGCCGCCTGCGGGCCATCTACAAGCATCGTCAGGCGGATTACTGGGAGGCGCTGCTGACCGCGCCGGATCTCTCCACCTTCACGATGCGCTACCAGTATTTCAAGCACATCTCTCAGACCGACGCCGAGCTGTTGCACCGGCTCGACAATCGCCTTTCCGATATCACCGTCCAGCGCAAGCGGTACGGGGCGACGGTCCAGACCATCGCCACCGTCACCGACAACATCAAGCAGCAGAAGGAAGAGATCCAGGACAACACCGAGCAGACCACCGAGCTGCTCGAGCGGATCCGTAGCCAGCGGGCCGAGGCCGAGGCCGCGATCGCCCAGCTCGAACGCGACAGTCAGCAGATCGAGGCCATGATTCGCCGCCTGATGGCCGCGCGCCGGCGCATGCCGCGGCTCGGCACCGGGCGTTTCGCCCGTCCCGTCGACTCGCCCATCGGCAGCGGCTTCGGCATGCGCTACCACCCGATCCTGCACGTCAATCGCCCCCACCGAGGCCTGGATTTCAGCGCCCCATCAGGCACCCCCATCAAGGCGGTGGATCGTGGAGTGGTAATATGGAGCGGGTGGTTCGGCGCCTTCGGCAAGCTCGTCATCATCGACCACGGCGGGGATCTGACCACGCTCTACGCTCACACCAGCCGCATCGTCGTCTCCAAGGGTGACCCCGTCGAGCGCGGGCAGCTCATCGCCTACAGCGGCTCTACGGGCCTCTCGACCGGTCCCCACCTGCATTTCGAGGTCCGGCGCAACGGCACCCCCGTCGATCCGTTAGGGTTTTTGCGGTAGGGGTACAACTGAACCCGAGTGAGCCCCAGGCTCTTATTTGGAAGGATGTCAGATGAAGCGTAACTTCGGCAACGTCATGGTGGTAATGGGCCTGATGGCGGCCTCCTTCGGGATCGGCATGGGCGTTCATCCTCTCAAGGTGGCGGCCGAGACGCATTCCTTCTCGACCTTCCGGCAGGTCTACGACCTGGTCAAGAGCGAGTTCATCGACGGCAAGGTCCAGGAGAACAAGCTGGAGTACGGCGCCATCCGCGGCCTGCTCGAGAGCCTCGACGACCCCTACACCCGCTTCATGGAGCCCAAGGTCTTCAAGTCGATGCAGGACGAGCGTCACGGCTCGTTCTTCGGGATCGGCATCCAGATCGGCATGAACAAGGACAAGCACCTCTCGGTCATCGCGCCGATCGAGGACACCCCTGCCGCCAAGGCCGGCCTCAAGAGCGGCGACCACATCGTCGAGATCGACGGCAAGACCACCAAGTCCATGGCCATCGAGGAAGCCGTCTCCCACATCCGCGGCAACAAGGGCACCAAGGTTACCCTCAAGATCCAGCGCGGCGCCCAGAAGCCCTTCGACGTCGCCATCATCCGCGACTCGATCGCCACCAAGGCCGTCAAGACCCGCGATCTCGAGAGCAACATCGGCTACATCCGTCTCTCGACCTTCATGAACGAGAACGCCGACCAGGATATGCGCCTGGCCCTCGACAAGTTCAAGAACAAGAGCGCGCTGGTGCTCGACCTGCGCGGCAACCCCGGCGGTCTGCTGCCCAACGCCGTCAGCATCGGCTCCATGTTCATCGACAAGGGCGTCCCGGTCGTCCAGATCGTGGACCGCGAGGGCAACCGCGAGACCCTCGACTCGACCGGCCGCCTGGCCATCCCCAAGAACAAGCCGGTGGTGGTGCTGGTGGACGGCGGCTCGGCCTCGGCTTCCGAGATCCTCTCGGGCGCGCTTCAGGACACCCACCGCGCGACGCTGGTCGGCACCAAGACCTTCGGCAAGGGCCTCGTCCAGACCGTCCACGCGCTGGACGGCGGCTCGGGGGTGGCCATCACCACCAACAAGTATCTGACCTCGGGCGGCAACGACATCAACAAGAAGGGGATCACCCCCGACGTGGTGGTCGAGTTCCCGCAGCTTGCGACCGCGTCCGCCGAGCTCGAGGAGATGCCCACCCTCGACGATCTGATCAAGGACGGCAAGGACGTCCAGCTCAACAAGGGCATCGCGATCCTCAAGGAAAAGCTCGCGAAGAAGTAGACCCGTTCACGCGAAAGGGGGGTGGCTCAGGCCACCCCCCTTTCGCGTACGGTCTCAGGGCGAAGGGGAGACGCTCGGCGTCGCGGGCTTTTCGCCCCGCAGCTGGTAGAGGCGGCCGGCCTTGGTGTCCACGAAGAACGGTGAGCCGTCCGGGGCCAGGGCGATCGCCCCCGGCGCGTCGATGGCGGCACGGCGGGCGTCGTCGGCCTCGTCCGAGTGGCCGCCCTTGCCGTTGCCGGCCACGGTCCAGATGGGGCCACCCGGTCGGATCCAGCGGATGCGGCGGTTGCCCGTGTCCGAAACGAGCAGATCCCCCCCGGGCAGCACCACCACCCCGGAAGGCGAGGCCAGCTGGCTGCTGGCGGCAGGGCCGCCGTCGCCGGCGAAGCCCTCGAGGCCGTTGCCGGCCACGGTGCTGATCGCGCCGTCGGGTGCGATCCGGCGAATGGCATGGTTACCGGTGTCGGCCACGTAGAGGCTGCCGTCCGCGCCCACGTTCAGCGCGAGCGGCGAGTGTAGGGCCGCTTCCTTGGCGGCACCCCCGTCGCCCTCGAACCGGGCGAGGCCGTTGCCGACCACGGTGGTGATGCGACCGTCGGTGTCCACCCGGCGGATGCGGTTGTGGCCCGTGTCGGCGATGAAGAGGGCCCCCTTGGCGTCCGCCTTCACGTCGAAGGGGGTGTCGAGCTGGGCGCTGATGGCGAGCCCACCATCCCCGATGGGGAAGAGGGCGGTGCCGGTGCCGGCGAACGCCTCGAGCGCCCCGTCCTCGAGCATGCGATAGATTCGGTTGGTGGGCGGGTCGGCGAGGAAGGTCGAGCCGGCGGCGAGGGCGAGGCCGGCCGGCCCCTTGACGGTCTGGCCCACGGGCGCGATGACCCGCAGCTGCCCTTCGGGACCGAGCGCCGTGAGCCCTTCGGTCGTGGAGAGCAGGAACCCGTCGGGCCCGATGGCCAGGCCCCGAGGAGCCGAGAGGTCGCCCATGACGGTCGAGAGCGCATAGCGCGGGGCCTGCTCCACTTCGGGAGGGGGCGGGGCCTCCTTGCAGGCGACGAGGGACGCACCGAGCGCGATGGCGGCGGCCAGGGCGAGGGGCTGGTGGCGCATGGCAGAGTTCTCCCTTACGGCGAAAGGGGGCAGGGCCGCTCCATGATGAAGCACCTCTATTCTAGCGAATGTTTGCTCGTTTGAACGAGAGCCCAGGCCGACATAACCCGTCCGAAAACCCCCAAGCCCCGACCTGATGCCGACGAGAGGCGGATGATGTGATAAGATATCGCCTGGACTTGGGAAATGGAGGAAACACATGGAACCGATCAATCTCGGCATCGATCTCGGTCGCTCGGAGACGCGCCTTTTCGACGGCGAGCGCCTCTTCGTGATCCCCACCCTGATCGGGGGCCCCGTGGCGACCATCCGCCGCGGCAACGCCCGGATCGCCGATGATGCCCTCGAAGGTCACCTGTCGGTCAAGATCGGCTCGCATGAGTACTCGCTCGGCCGCCATGCCCAAGAGCAGCCCTTCCTCTTCCCCGTTAACGACGTGGACCTCTTCGCCGACGACCTGAACCTCGCGCTGGTGCTCGGCATGCTGGGCCTCTACGTGCGCCGCATGGGCATCGAGGGCGTTCCCTCGCTCAAGCTCTGCCTCGGCCTGCCCGTGGCCCTCACGCGCCGCGCCGCCTACACCGAGGCGCGCCTGGCCGAGTGGACCAAGACCCACCACTTCGAGTTCTGCGGCGAGCCCATGACCCTCGACCTCGTCCAGATCGACTACATCCCCCAGCCGGTCGGCGCCGTCTACGCAGCCATCCTGGCCGGGCAGCTCGACTACACCCCCACCGAGAACATCGGCGTCATCGACCCCGGTCACCTCTCGACCGACTGGGTGGTCGTGCGCCTTCCCAACGAGCTCAGCGCCTACTCGGGCCAGACCACCGCGGCTGCGGGCTTCCGCCTGACCGAGGCGGTGAGCGTCCATCTGGCCGAGCAGGGTGTCACCCGCCTCGACCCGCTTGCCATCATGGAGTCGCTGACCACCGGCGAGTACGTGGACAACGGCGAGACGCTCCCCGTTCGCGACGAGGTGACCGCGGCGCTGGTCGAGCGCATGGCCCAGCAGATCGCCCTGACGGTCAAGCAGAGCTGGCGCGACCTCTCCATCGACCGCATGGTCCTGGTCGGTGGCTTCGGACGCCTGCTGTACCCCCACCTGACCCAGAACCCCTACTTCCGTGACCTGCAGATGGGGCAAGACTTCCGCTACTACAACGTGCGCGGCACCTACGAGTACGGCATGGCCACCCCCCTGCGCGCCAACGAGGTGATCGCCCAGGCGAACGCCAAGGTCGCCAAGGTCAAGAAGGCGGCCGAGCCCTTCGCCGAGCCCATGGCCGAGGTGGAGGCCTAGCCGCCGATGCTGGGGGCATTCCAGGCCCAGATCCAGCGCCTCTTGCGGCAGTCGGATGACCCGCTCGGGCTCATCACGCCTGATCAGCTCAAGGCCGTTCTCAAGTCGATCGAGGGCAAGTACAACACCCTGCGCGACGAGAACAAGCGCCTCAAGGCCCAGGGCACCGAGCTTCGCGAGGCCAACGACCGTCTCGAGCAGCGGCTTCACGCCATGAGCGTGGAGCTGGACCGCGAGCGTTCGGCTCCGCGGCCCGATCCCGAGGAGCAGGCGCGCCAGCGCTCAGAGTTTGCCGTCGTCCAGCAGGCCACCGAGGCTCTGCGCGAGGAGCTTGCTGCTTCCGAGGCGGCGATCGAGCGTCTGAAGGCGGAGCTCGTCGCGGCCGAAGAAGTGGCCGAGGCTTCCCGCTCGGAGCTGCACGCCGCTCACGCCACGGCCGAGACCCTGCGCAACGAGCTCGCCAAGTCCCAGGCCGCGTGCGATGCCTGGCGCCTGGAGCTGCACGAGGTCCGCAACGACTCCGCCCGCCTGATGGACGAGGCGAGCGAGGCGGGCCTGCGGCTGGAGGCCGCCCAGGACGAGCTGAACGAGGCCCGCGAGGAACTCGTGAGGCTGCGCGAGGCAGTCGCCGAGCGCGATCGCGAGCTGACTGCCTACCGAGGGACCACCATCAGCCCCTTGGAGCACGATACCCTCAAGCAGGAACGCGACGCCCTCAAGCAGCGCCTCTCTGCCGTCGAGACCCGCCTGCGGCAAGAAGAAGCCGCCCGCGACGCGCTGCGCGGCGAGCTGGACAACTCGCGCCACCACACTCAAGTCATCGCCGCCACGACCGATATCAAGATCCAGGAGCGGATCGCGTCCCTGGATCAGGAGAAGGTCACCTTGCGCAACCAGCTCGAATCCGCCCACGCCGAGGCCGAGCGCCTGCGCAAGGAGCTGCACGGCGCCGTCCAGTCGGCTTTCAAGCCTTCCGCGGTGCCAAAGGCCCCTCCCACCAAGTCCACCGCCGCCAAGCCCTCGAATGCCGAGGAGCGCCGCAAGCTCCTGGCTCAGCTGATCAACGGTCAGAACCCCTAACCGGAGGCCCTGCCCCATGATGCCTGACGGCCTGCAAGCGATCATGTCGCGCATCCAGGAGCTGCAGCAGACTTTCGGAGTCGCGCGCCCTGCCTCTCAGGCTGGGGACTTCGCGACGGCGTTCGATGCTGCGGCGGCTGCTGCGCCCGCGAAATCGAGCTTGGTCGATCCGGCCCTCGTGAGGGCCGTGATCCAGGCCGAGTCGGGTGGCAACCCGCAGGCCGTCTCGCCCGCTGGGGCTCGTGGGCTCATGCAGCTGATGCCTTCAACCGCTCGGTCGCTCGGGGTGGACCCCGACGATCCCGTCCAGAACGTGGCGGGTGGCACCCGCTACTTGCGCCAGATGCTCGATCGCTTCGACTCGGTGCCCGAGGCCCTCGCGGCCTACAACGCGGGCCCCGGTGCGGTCGAGAAGTACGGCGGCATTCCCCCTTACGCCGAGACCCGGCATTACGTCGAGCGGGTCATGGACCTGTACCGCAAGAACCAGGAGGGCTCCCGTTGATCCGAGGCATTTACACGTCGGCGGCCGGCATGAGCGCCGAGATGGCGCGCCAGGAAGTGCTCGCCAACAACCTGGCGAACGTGAACACCAGCGGCTTCAAGCAGGACATGGCCGTCTTCCGCACCCGGCTCGACAAGACCATCTACCGGGTCGACGCGCAGGGCGGGGCCCGGGCGGGCGTCCCGGCCGTCCAGAAGATGGGTGACCTCTCTTCGGGGGTCTACCTTGACGAGGTGGCGACGCGGTACGGCCAGGGCAACCTGCTTCAGACCGACGAGCCGCTCGATCTCGCCCTATCGGGCGAGGGCTTCTTCGTGATCCAGGCCGAGAATGGCGAGGAGCTGCTCTCGCGCGGCGGCTCCTTCAAGCGTGACGCCGAGGGTTTCTTGGCCGACGACAGCGGCCGCCGCGTGCTGGGCGAGGCGGGGCCGATTCGCTTGGCTGCCCAGGGCAAGGTCTTCGTTGACCAGAGCGGCAACGTCAAGCAGGGGACAGCGGGCATCGGCAAGCTGCGCCTCGTGCGCCTGGAGCGCCCGGAAGCGAGTGTCGAGAAGCGTGGCGAGACCGCCTGGCGCCTCAAGGACCCCGGCGCCATCATCCCCGGGGCGCGCCCCGAGGTGCTGCAGGGCTACCTCGAAGCCTCCAACGTCAACCCCGTGCGCGAGATGGTCGAGATGATCAGCGTGCAGCGCGCCTACGAGGCGAGCCAAAAAATGATTTCCGCTCAGGACGAGACCCTGGGTAAAGCCGTGAACGAAATCGGCCGAGGATAAGAATAGTCACCTAGCACGGGTAACCACACCCATCGAGAAAGGACGTCCAGGATGCTCGGCTCCCTTTGGTCCGCCGCATCGGGCATGAAGGCCCAGCAGGTCAACATCGACGTGACCTCCAACAACCTCGCCAACGTGAACACCCCCGGCTTCAAGAAGGCCCGGGCGGAGTTCCAGGACCTCATGTACCGGACGGCCTCCGAGGCGGGGGCGCCGGTCAACAACGGCACCCGCACCCCGATCGGCTCGCAGATCGGTATGGGCGTCCGCTCGGTGGGTGTCGCGCGCTCCTTCGCGCAGGGCGACTTCCTCCAGACCGAGAACCCCTACGATATGACCATCGAGGGCGAAGGCTTCTTCCAGGTCCAGCTAGGCGACGGCACCGTCGCCTACACCCGTGATGGCGGCTTCAAGGTCGACTCCAACGGGACGCTCGTTACCTCCGAGGGCTTCATCGTCCAGCCCAACATCTCGGTGCCGCAGGGCGCGCGCCAGGTGACGGTGACCCCCGAGGGGGTCGTGACCGCCATGATTGGCGACCAGGCCCAGAACCTGGGGCAGATCCAGCTCGTTCGCTTCGTCAACCCCGCGGGCCTCACGGCTCAGGGCCGCAACCTCTTCAAGCCGACCGAGGCCTCCGGCGATCCCCAGACCTTCGCCCCCGGCGAGGCGGGATCCGGCACCCGGGTCATGCAGGGCGCGCTCGAGAACTCGAACGTGAAGGTGGTCGAGGAGATGGTCAACCTGATCGTGGCGCAGCGCGCCTACGAAGCCAACTCCAAGTCGATCTCCACCGCCGACGAGATGCTCGGTCAGGCCAACAACCTCAAGCGCTAGTCGGGTGGTGAAGCGTGACATTTGATCCGCGCGTTGACTTCAGGCCCCTCCCCCAGGACCGGGGCCTGACGCCCGAGCAGCAGAAGATCAAGGCAGCCGCCCGCGAGTTCGAGGCGATCATGCTCCATCAGATGCTCAAGACCATGCGCAGCACGGTCAAGCCGGGCGCTCTCGAGGGCGGCTCGACCATGGCGACCTACCGCGACATGATGGACGAGCAGACGGCCCGCAGCCTGGCCCACGGGCGCGGGGTCGGCTTGGCTGACGTGATCGCGCGGCAGATGATGGAGCTGGACAAGCCCGCCCCCAAGAAGCCCTGAGGGTTTGGTCCCTGAGGGGCTGGGGAACAACCAGCATGGTCGTTCGTTTGATGTCTGAGGAGCCTCCCGATGCCGCTCGCTAATTGCCCGCGTTGCAAGAAGCTGTTCAACAAAGTCGCTGCCAACATCTGCGATGCCTGTCGGCACCGCGACGAGGTCGATTTTGACCTGTGCTACCGCTACCTGCGCGACAATCCCAACTCGACGGTGGCGGCGATCGCGGACGCGACCGGGGTCGAACAGCGGCAGATCATGGACTTCTACCGCACCGGCCGCCTGCTCGCGGGCGAGGCGGGTTACCCCTGTGAGCGCTGCGGCGGACCGACCCACCGGGGATCGTACTGCGCCAAGTGCACCGAGACTCTCCGCTCGGGCTTTGCCCCCGGCACGTCGGCGCGTCGGGAGGATCCCGCCGCCAACGACGACGCGGCGGGGCGAGCCAAGCGAGACTTCTCGCACCAGCTGCGCGTCGATCGTCGCTGAGGCCGCGTTTCGAGTCGACCGATCGTTTCGATTGAAGGTCCCGCCCCCAGCGAAGGGGCGGGACCTTTTTCCTAAAGTTCTGGAATTTTCGGCCGATAGTTGGATCTAGAAGCCTCCCATTCGAAGGATCGACGAGAGGACCCCATGAAGATTTCGTCCGAACAAATCCAGCAGATGCTCCAGACCCGCGCCGTCAAGGGTGCCGGCAAGGTTCAGAAGACGGCACCGGTGGATGCGGTCGCCAAGGTCGACGGCGCCGCGCTCTCCGTTGCGGGTCAGGACATCACCAAGGCCCTGTCGCTTATTTCCAAGACCGCTGACGTGCGCGCCGACAAGGTGGCCGCGCTCAAGGAGCGTATCGCCGCCGGTACCTACGAGGTGGGGGGCGCTGACATCGTCGGCTCGCTGTTCGGCCCGTTCACGGGCGACCGCTAGCGGAGCGAAGACGCGATGGAGACCCAGCTCGCGGCCCTCGAAGCCGCCCTGCGCCATGAGGTGGCGGCCTATCAAGGTCTGCTCAATCGCCTGCCGTTCAAGCTCGCGCTGATCCGCAAGAACCGCGTCGATCAGCTGGAGCACCTCACCCGGCAGGAAGAAGCAGACCTTGCGCGCCTGCTCGGCTTCGAGCGCGAGCGCAACCAGAGCGTGCAGGCGATCCTTTCGGCGCTGCCGGCCGGGACCGAGCCGTCGCTCTCGGGCATCCTGCCCCACCTGACGCCCGACTGGCATTCGCGGCTCGCGCCGCTGGGCGATCGCCTGCGCGAGCAGGTAGGGGCCCTGCGCGAAGGGCACGAGACCTGCAAGATCTTGCTAAAGGCGAGCCTGGAGTACGTGGACATCACCATGCAGCTGGTGAGCCGCACCGTCGCCAATGCCCAGCCCTTGATGTACGGCGGCGCCGACGAAGAGACCCCTTTGCATTCCCCGAGCCTCTTGCTCGACCGGAGGGCCTGATGGACTATTCCCTGTACGGTTTGGGGTCCGCGTACCGCGGCATGCTCGCCGCCCAGGCGGCGCTCAACACCGTGGGCAACAACCTGGCGAACGCCAACACCGAGGGCTATTCGCGGCAGCGGGTCGAGCAGATCCCCGCCTCCTCGATCATGCAGTACTCCTACAACACCCCCGTGAGCCTCGCGCAGCTGGGCGGCGGGGTGCAGGTGACTTCGATCAAGCGGGTGCGCGACGACTTCCTGGACATCCAGATCCGCTACGAGACCGCCGCGCTCGGGGCGAACGAGACCATGCGCGATCAGGTCAACAAGATCGAGAGCCTGTTCCAGGAACCGGGTGACTACGGTCTGGGCTCGGTCATGACCAAGTTCTTCAACGCCTGGGATCAGCTGTCGAGCAATGCCGAGGACTCCGCGGCCCGCAGCCAGGTCCGCGATCAAGGGATCACGCTGGCCAACACCTTCAACGCCTTGCACCGCAACCTGGTGCGCATGCGTGCCGACCTGGACTCGCAGATCCAGCGTCAGGTCTCCGACATCAACGGTCTCACCAGCCAGATCAGCGCGCTCAACCAGCAGATCGCCTCCTCGGGCGCCCTGGGGACCCAATCCAACTCCCTGATGGACCAGCGCGACGCCCTCCTCGAGAAGCTGTCCAAGATCGCCAGCATCCAGACCAGCGTTCAGCCCGACGGCAAGGTCTACGTCTACATGAAGGGCCGAGGCCTGGTGGACAGCGATCGCGCCGAGGTGCTCACGGTTCGCTCTAACGCGGAGGGCAACCTCTCGGAGGTGGCCTTCCGGGGCGAGACGATCTCGCCCATGGAGATCGGCGGCAGCCTCGGGGCGCTCTTCTCCGCCCGCGACGAGATCATCGGTCGCTCGATGGCCCAGGCGCGGCCTGGCACCCCGGTCTTGCCCGACACCCCGAACGGCATGCTCTACCAGCTCGACAAGCTCGCCAACGAGCTCGCCCAGAAGGTCAACGCCTACCACACGACCGGTACCGATCTCACCGGCGCCATGGCGGGGACGCCCTTCTTCGTCAACAACAACCCTTACGCCTCGGTCGCCGACAACACCTTCATCGGGGTCCAGGGCTTCATGGTCAACCTGGACATCCAGAACGGTACGTCGGGGCTCGACAAGATCGTGGCGGGCCGTCCGACCGACGCCCTGCGTCCGACGGCGCCGGGCCCGGCCGACAACGAGATCGCCCAGAAGATCGCAAGCATTCGTTCGGAGGCGGGCTTCGGCCACCCGACCCAGACCCTCAACGACTACTACCGCACCTTCCTGTCCAACCTGGGGGTGGTGGGGCAGTCCGCTAACCGGACTGCCGTCAACCAGACCAATCTCATCGATCACCTGCACGATCAGCGCGAGGCGGTCTCGGGCATCAGCTTCGACCAGGAGATGTCGGATCTGGTCCGCTACCAGCACGCCTACAACGCCTCCGCGAAGGTCCTCACCATGTTCGACGAGGTCCTGGATCGGCTGATCAACGGCGTGGCGCCGGGACGCTAAACCGGGTTTCACGGAAGAGCTGGCTGAATAGCAAAGGGACTGAACCATGCGCGTCACCAACAAGATGATCTCCGACAGCGTCTACCGCAACGCGGGCTCGCATCTCGAGAAGATGGCGGACCTCCAGGAGAAGCTCGCGAGCGGCAAGGCCATCAACAAGCCCTCGGACAATCCGAGCGCCGTCAACGTCGCGATGCTGTTGCGTAACACCCTCGCGGACCAGGACCAGTACGTCACCAACCTCAAGCAGGTGGACACCTGGCTCAAGACGGGAGATCAGACGATCGACTCGGCCCAGACGGTCATGCTGCGCGCCCTGGTGCTCGCGAACGAAGGGGCTTCGGACACCGGAACCCCCGACTCCCGCAAGGCCCTCGCCCAGGAGCTGCGCGAGCTCAAGGAGCAGCTACGCGGCATCGCCAACACGCAGCTGGCGGGACGCTACGTCTTCGCCGGCTCTCAGACCCTCACCGAGCCCTACCCTAACGGGGCGCCGCCTTTCCCTGCCAAGGTCGACAACACCGACACCCTGACCGCCGAGATCGGCCCCGGCATCTCGATCCAGTACAACGTGACGGGGACCGACGTCTTTGGCGCCACCACCGATCCCAACAGCGCCTTCCAGGTCCTCGAAGACCTGGCGACGGCCCTTGAGGCGGACGACGGCACGGCGGCTGGCCTTCAGATCGACCGGATCAACGCGCGCCTCGATGCCATGTCGCTGCAGCGCGCGGGCCTCGGCGGCAAGCTGAACCGGACGGAGCTGCTCACCGAGCGTTATTCCGAGACCGAGGTCAGCATGCGCGATCTGCTCAGCGCCAACGAAGAGGTCGACATGCCCAAGGTCATCTCGCAGCTAAGCCTCTCGACCACCGTGTATCAGGCATCCCTGGCCGCCAGCGCTCGCATCATGCAGCCCACCCTGATGGACTTCCTCAGGTAAGGCCCGCATAGGTTAGAATGAGACCGTCCCGTTAGATGCTCTTGGAGAGCTTGGAGCGCATGACCATCATCACCCGCCAGTTCGGTTCCATCGACTATGCCGAGGAGGCCGTCATCACTTTTCCCGAGGGCCTGCTCGGGTTCGAGCGGATGCATCGCTTTCTCTTGATCGATCAGCCCGAGGTCGAGCCGCTGCGCTGGCTGCAATCGCTCGATGAGCCTCAGATCGCCTTCACCGTGATCGAGCCCGAGCTGGTGTTTCCCGATTTCAAGGTCCACCTCACGGCGAGCGATCGCGAGGGTCTCGGCCTTGCGGCCGGGGTCGAGCCGCGGCTCTTGGTGCTGGTGACGGTGCCGAAGGATCCCGCCGATATGACGGCCAATCTCATGGGGCCGCTGGTCCTACATCCGCAGAATCGGCTCGGCCGCCAGCTGGTGCTCCACGACTCCCCCCACGGGACTCGCGAACGTCTCATTCCCGGCGCGGCCAGCGCCGTCACCGCGTAGCCGCAGTAGGGGGACCCATGCTCGTCTTGAGCCGCAAACCGAACCAGAGCATCATGATTGGCGACGGGATCGAGGTGGTGGTCCTCGAGGTCAAGGGGGACACCGTCAAGATCGGCCTCAAGGCGCCGCGCGACGTCAAGGTCTACCGCCAGGAGGTCTACGCCGAGATCACCCGCGAGAATGCACGGGCGGCCGCAGCCGTCGCCCCCGCGCTGGATGCGGCGCGCCTGCTGCAGCAGGCCCTCAAGAAGAAAACCGAGTCGGGTGAGCCGCCCGTATCCTAGCTTTACGCACGTACTTGAAAGCTTTGGCTCCCGAATGGTATAAAGAGGCGACGCCTTGTGCGGCGCTTTCGGGCGCTGTCGCGCGCACGGCGGGCATGCAGCAGCCAGGGATCGGCGCAACGATGGGCACACGGACGAGCGCCCCGAGACATGTCCCCATCGATGGGGCGAGGACCGGCTTGAAGATCCGCCAATACACCGCGGCCACCATGCAGGAGGCCCGTCTCAAGATCAAGATGGATCTCGGCCCCGACGCCGTGATTTTGCATACCCGATCCTTCAAACGAGGTGGGGTCTTTGGCCTGTTCGCCAAGGACATGGTCGAGGTCTTGGCCGCGGTGGACGCCCCTGATCAGGGCGGCTATCGTCTCAGCCCGCCTGTCCCCACCACCATCGCCCCCGCCCCCGCTCTCATCTCCACCATCGCTCCTGCGCTACCGACCACGGAGTCGAATAGCCAAGCGCTTGTCGCCCCGAGCACGGAGGTGGCGGAGCTCAAGGAGGCCGTGGTCGAGGTCAAGCGCATGCTGGGCTCGATGGCCGAGCAACTGGGCACTCAGCGGGCCGAGTGGTCTGCTCCCTTTGCTGCCTTCTATAGCCGCCTGGTTGCAAGCGAGCTCGCACCGGAGCTTGCGCGCGAGCTCGTTTCAAAGCTGGTCGAGGCCGGCGGCTCCGAGCCCACGCCGGAGGCGGTGCGGGCGCAGGAGTCGTTGATCGCGGATTGGCTTCCCTGCTCGGGGGCGATCGAGCCCCCGGCTTCGCTGGAAGCGCGTCCCAAGATCGTCGCGCTGGTCGGGCCCACCGGGGTCGGCAAGACCACGACCATCGCGAAGCTCGCCGCCAATTTCCGCCTCATCCAGCAGCAGGACGTCGCCCTCATCACCATCGACACCTACCGTGTCGCTGCCGTCGAGCAACTGCGCACCTACGGGGACATCATCGGCATCCCCGTCGAGGTGGTGGTGACCCCGAGCGCGCTCAAGGATGCGATCGCGCGCTTCGCAGACAAGGACGTTATCCTGATCGACACGGCGGGCCGCTCGCCCACCAATCGCATGCACCTGCACGAGCTGCGGGGCTTCCTGGACATTCCTCATCCGCGAGAGGTGCATCTGGTCCTTTCGGCCACGACCAACCGCGCGAACCTGGCGCGGATCACCGAGGCCTTTGAGCCGGTGGGCGTCGATCGCGTGATCTTCACCAAGATCGACGAGACCGGCTCCTTCGGAGCCATGCTCTCGACGGCCCATGCCTTTGCCAAGCCGCTGTCGTACCTCACGACGGGGCAGAGCGTGCCGGACGATATTCGGACCGCCGATGCCACCGCCATGGCGCGCATGCTCACCGACGAGATGCTCGTATGATGGGCGATCAGGCCGAACGGCTTCGCGAGCTCGTCCAGCGCGGCAAGGCACCCGAGGTGCAGGCGACGCCGCCGATTCTCGCGCGGCTCGAATCCGCCCAGGAGCCCGACACCGTCGCGCTGAGTGGCGAAGCGAGCGCTGAGGCGAAGATTACAAGCTCGGAGGAGATTCCGGCAGCAGCGCCTGAGGCGGCCCCTGAGCCGCGCCCCGAGGTGTCGATTCCGCTACCCGAACCCGGTGCTCGCGCGGGACGAACCATCGTGATCACGAGTGGGAAGGGCGGGGTCGGCAAGACCAACGTCACCGTCAACCTCGCGTTGACCTTCGCGCGCCGGGGGCGCAAGACCATCCTCTTCGACGCGGATCTCGGCATGGCCAACGTGGACGTGATGATGGGCGTTTCGCCGCCCCACTCCATCGCGGACGTCATCAAGGGCCGCAAGACCCTGCTCGAGGTGGTCCACTGGGTCAGCGACCATCTGGGGATCGTGCCCGGCGGATCGGGGGTTTCCGAGCTGGCGAACTTGGAGCCGAGCAAGCTCGAGACCGTGATCGCCCAGCTTGCCGCTTTGGAGTCCCAGGCGGAGATCATCCTGGTGGACACGGGTGCGGGTATCTCGCGCAACGTGGTGAACTTCGTGATGGCCGCCAGCGAGATCCTGGTCGTCACGACCCCCGAGCCCACGGCCATCACCGACGCCTATGGCATGATCAAGGAGATCGACGCCAACAACCCGTCGGCCACCGTTCAACTGCTGGTCAATATGGCTGATTCGGAGGCCGAGGCGCGATCCGTCGCCGCCAAGCTCGCGATGATCGTAGAGCGCTTCTTGAGCGTCAAAATCCAGTACATCGGGTGTATCGAACGGGACGGTCACGTAAGTCGCTCGGTGCTCATGCAGCAGCCGTTCACCCACGCTTATCCCAACGCCACCGCGACGCGACGCCTCAACATTCTGGCGGGCACCCTGCTCGCCCAGAACGATGAAGCCAAACCCAGCGGAGGCTTCTTCTCGCGCTTGGTGCATCAGATCTTCCGCAGTGGGCGTTCGTAGGTCTGGGCTTCACGAAGTCTTTATATCTCTGACGTTACTCTAGCAGATCCCTTGCCTGCTGGCATCTCCCTGAGAAGTTAAGAATCCTCAACTTGTTTGAGGATTCTTGATTCTTTAATGAGGTGCTTTTTTTCTAATGGTATTAACGTGATTTTTCCGTGAGTCTTCGTTCTTTTGGCTAAATTTTCCGTAAAATAGCTCGATTGACTGTTATAGGCCTACCCCAACGGGAAAAAGGGAAAAGCATACAAGGCAGCTTTCAGGGCAAGGAGGCCCGCGCCCCGGATCTCGGGGTTCGTCACCCTCCCCTCGCGCGAGGGGAGAAGCATCTCTCCATTACGGAAGGAGCCGAAATGAAAAAGACTCTCGGAATGATCGCGCTCACCGGTGGCCTGGTGGCCGCTGGCTGCGCCATGCTCCCCACCACCGGCGCCAAGGCCCCTGCGGGCCAGCCCACGGCCGTGGGCCTCAGCGGTCCTGGCTCGGCTGAGTTCAGTGTCGGTGGCGCTGCCCGTGGCATCCAGGCTCTGCCTGGCGGTGCCAACGGCGCCAAATACGTCGTCGCTCGCATCTATGCGGCTGACCCCACCAATGGCACTACCTACGCGGCGTCCAAGTCGATCGCCATCGAGTCGGTTGACGGTAACCCCCTCGTTGCCACCGCGTCGGTCCCGAGCACGGGCATTGTCAGCCTGACCCTGCCCAAGATCCCCGCCGGCAAGCACGTCATCCAGGTGAGTGCCTACAATACGGTGACTCCCGACATGACTGCCGCCTTCGTCGAGAATCCGGGCGCCAAGAATGAGCTGGTCGCTCAGTCCGAGGCTTTCGTTCAGACGGCGGTCGGTCTGCCCTACAACGTGACCTTCCCGGTCTATACCATCCTCCGCGCTGCTTCCACCAGCCTCACCATCGAGGCTTCGCCCTCGGCCAACGCCACCACTAGCGCTGGCATCAAGCTGACGACCGCAGCGCCTGCTACTGGTCTTTACCTGCGTATGGCAAACTGGAACCCCTACGCCAACCTGAGCGCGAGCGAGAGCGTCCGTCTCGTCATCACGCATCCGAGCACCGGGTTCACCCAGGCGTTCGTTTCGGCTCCTGGGACCGCGAGCTGGACCATTGGTGACATCCGCTCGACCAATGGTTTCTCGGCTGCGACCAACATCTCGACCTGGAGCTACAGCCCGGATCGCAAGTACCTCTACACCGACATCAACTTCAAGACCTTCAATGCTTCTTACGCGTCGTTGTATGCCACTGACTCCTACGCGGTGAAGGATCAGGGCAGCTTCTCGCTGTTCCTGCCCGCTGCTTTCGTTCCTACCAATGCTGAGATCGTCCTGCACGACCTCGGCCTGGGCGGCTCGCAGAGCGGCACCGGCGGCCTGTAAGGTTGGTCTCGATGCGACGGCTAATGCTCGTCGTCCTCGCAAGCGGTCTTTTGGCCGCTTGCGAGGACCTTCCGACCAATCCTAACGTCGGTGCTTCCACGCCGACGAACACGCAATCCAACGGTCAGCAGTCTGATAACAAGGCGACGACCAATGGTGGTTCGGGTAATGCTGCAGGTGAGGCCGGCAAGGAAGGCGACGTCAAGATTGAGCTCCCCACCTGGGATTTCGAGCCCGTCTAGCCGGCGCCTCATACCGTCAAGAGGAAGCGCGTCCCGCTTAAGCGGGACGCGCTTCCTCTTGCTTCAGGCCGAAAAAGGCAGCTCAGTTTCGCTGGTGCTCGAGCGCGTCGACCTTTCGGTTGTAAGCGTGCGCAGCATCCTTAGCGGCTTCGTAGCCAATGAGTGATGAGTTATTGCGTACCAGGTAGGCGATGCCGATACCTGCAGCAGCGGCCAGGTCCACGGCTGAGACGGCGAGCCAGGTGCGGGTGAAGACGCCATCCGGCTTCCGTTGATAGTTCGTGACGAAAAGGCCTAGGAACACCGGTGCGAGGGCCAGGAGGCCGAGCGAGGTTGCCCCCAGGGCAGTTCGAGCGTTTTGCTCGGCTTTCACCTGTTGCAAGAGCGAGGGATCGGCATCGAGATTTGACACTGCTTCGATGAAGCGATCGCTCGAGATGGGGCGATCGCCCATGCGCAGGGTGAAGTTACCGTTGCCGGTAGGGGTGACGTTGAGGTATTCGACGTCACGGTTCACCTTGAGGCTCGGCAGGCCCGAGGCTAGCGCGAAGCCCGGCAGCTGAAGCTGAGCAGTAGTAAGGATGAGGGTGGTCACGAGAAGTTGAGTGCGGGTTCTGCGTTGGCTCATGCTCTCTAAGTACCCTGTTTTACGCGCAATGAAAAGGCCCGCAGTAGCTGCGGGCCCTTTGATGAGAGTTGTTTAGCTCTCCTGGAGCTTGCGGCGCCGGCTCTGGAGGAAGGCGCGACCGTTACGGACGGTCTGGAGCGAACGGTTCACTTCGTTCTCGAGCTGGGCGAGGACCTGGTCGGCATAGCGCTCGGCGGCGACGCGTAGCTCCTGGGCTTCACGCTGGGCGTTGGCGATGATCTGCTGGGCCTGCATCTTGGCCTGCTGGATCTCCTGCGCAGTCGGGCTGATGAAGTCGGGGAGCGGAAGGTTTTCGCGCAGGGAAGGCTCCTTGGCAGTGGGAGCCTCAGCGACCGGCGTGTCGACGATCGGCGCCTGCACGGGGGCTGCCGGCACTTCTTCGAGCAGCGTGGGAGCCTCGACGATGGTCTCGCGCAGGGCGGGCTCGCGGCTCAGCGACTCGCGCAGCTCGGGATGAAGGGCCATCGCGGCCTTGCGAAGCGAGCTATCGAAGGCAGGGGCCTCGACGATGGGCGAAGGCGCCACCGCGGGCCGCTTCAGCGACTCTTCGCGCAGGTCGGGCGGCAGGGTGCGCACGGCGGTCGGGGCGCTCGCGGGCGGCTGGGCGAGAACGTCGCTCTCCGACGTGATCAAGGAACGCAAGCTGGTCGAGACCGAGAGCTTGGGCGCGGGAGAGCGGCCTGCTTCTTGCTGGTACTGGAGCACCAGGTCGCTGCCGTTGAGCCCGAGGAGCTTGGCGTACTGGCGGATGTAGCCGTGGATGTAGACCGGGGCCGGCAGCTTCGCGATGTCGCCTTCCTCGAGCGCCACGAGGTAGGGCAGCTTGATGTAGGTGCGCTGGGCCACCTCTTCGAGGCTGATTCCCTTGGCTTCGCGGGTCTGACGCAGCATCTGGCTGACGGATGACATCGGAATGCTGGCTCCTCAATGATCTCGGGCGAACGGTTCCTTGATGGCGTCAATTCTAGCAGGGAGGCGATCCGCTTCCAAGTCCTCACAAGGCTCCAACGTGACTGTCGTCACATGTAAGCATGGAGAAATCATCGTCATGAAGCGCGTTTTACCTCTTTGTTAAAAATCGTTACGAGCGGATTTCGCGCGGGTTTTCGGGGGAGTAGCGCTTGGTACAATAGGCCTGTCGCCCATGATAGAGGTTGCCCCATGCTGCAAAGCCTGCGAATCGAGAATTTCATCCTGATCGAAGCCCTGGACCTCCAGTTCCACGAGGGGATCTGCGTGCTCACGGGCGAGACGGGCGCCGGTAAATCCATCATCATCGACGCGGTGAGCGCCATCCTGGGCGGCAAGGCAGGGCCTGACACGATCCGGGCAGGGGCCGCGCGCGCGCGCCTCGAAGCGACCTTCAAGCTGGATCCGGTGGCGGCACCCATTGCCGCCTGGCTCGAAGCAGAGGGGATCGAGCCGGCCATGGCCGACGAGCTCCACATCTCGCGCGACATTACCCCCAAGGGCAGCCGCTGCCGCATCGAAGGGGTTCCCATCCCGCAGGCGTCCCTCCGGGAGTTGGCCGAGTCCCTGGTGGATATTCTGGGCCAGCACGAGCACACCCTCTTGACCCATGCCAGGGAGCACCTGACCCTGCTGGACCGCTTCGGCGGCCCAGAGCTCGAAGCCCTGCGGGCCGAGGTGGGAGCGACCCATCACAAGCTTCAGGCGATCGCCCGCGAGATCAAGGACCTCGAGGCAGCGGCGGTCGAGCGCGAGCGGCAGCGTGACTTCTGGCAGTACCAGCTCGCCGAGATCGAGGAGGCCGACCTTCACTCCGAGACCGAAGAAGAGGAGCTCAAGGCCGAGCGCCAGATTCTCGCCAACGCCGAGGACCTTCGCCACGACCTGGTGGGGATTCACCAGGCCCTCACCGCGGGGGAGGATGCCCCCAGCCTGGTGGACGGTCTCGGGGACGTGATCGGCCGCCTGCGCTCGGCGGCTTCGGTGGATTCGGAGCTGAGCGGGACGGTGGACTCCCTGGAGGATGCCCTCTCGGCCTTGCAGGAGGCAAGCCGCGAGGTGCGCCGGCGCTACGAGCGCCTGGAAGCCGATCCTGAGCGCCTGCAGCAGGTTGAACAGCGCCTCGACACGCTGCGGGACCTGCTGCGCAAGTACGGCCCGACCCTCTCGGAGCTGTGGGCGTATCGCGATCGCATCCAGCAGGACCTGGAGCTTGCGGACAACGCCGGCGAGCGAATCGCGCGTCTGCACCGCGACCGAGCGGCGCTGGAAGCGAGCCTCGAAAAGCTCGCCAAGTCCCTCTCCGAGGCTCGGACTGCCGCTGCGGCCCGCATGGAAGCGGGCATGGCCAAGGAGCTCACCGATCTCGGCATGAAGGACGCGCGCTTCAGCGCCGCGTTCCGTACCCTGAGCGCCATCGGTCCCGAGGGGGCCGAGACGGTCGAGTATCTGCTCGCCCCCAACCCTGGCGAGCCCCTGCGCCCCTTGGCCAAGACCGCTTCGGGAGGCGAACTCGCGCGCCTGATGCTGGCACTCAAGACGGTGCTGGTGCGCGGGGCGGCGACCCCCACCCTCATCTTCGACGAGGTGGACACGGGGATCTCGGGACGCGCCGCTCAGGTAGTCGCCCAGAAGATCGCAAGCCTCGGCCACCGCTACCAGATCCTGCTCATCACCCACATGCCGGCCATCGCGGCCATCGCCGATTGCCATTGGCATCTGGAGAAGCGCACAGAGGGCGGGCGGACCCGTCTGCACGTAGAGCCCCTGGATGCCGAAGGCCGCGTCGCGGAGCTTGCGCACCTCGCTTCGGGTGATGCGAGTTCGGGAGCCGCTGTCGATCACGCTCGCGAGCTGCTTTCGAAGGCTCAGGCCTTCAAGCGTCAGGAGGTTGCGCTGTGAGCGAGAGCCGCGTCCGCATCCGGCAGGGCGATCGCGAGCTGGAGCTCGAAGGCGACGCTGCCTTCGTCGAAGCTCAGCTCGAGCGTCTCTTGCCCTTCACCTTCGGCGCAGGGTCCTCGCTGACCGTTGCGCCCGTCCCCGCCCCTCACCTGGAAGATCACCAGGTTCCTGCGAATTTCGCCGTCAAGAAGAACCTCTCCTTCGAGGCTTTCCTGGAACTCAAGCAACCATCAAGCGATCGCGATCGCCTCTTGGTCTTGGCCTATTACCAGGAGAAGTACGCGGATCTTCAGGCCTATCCGATCGCAGACCTCGCGGCGGCCTGGACGCTTGCCTGGCCCGAGTTGCCCTGGGATGAGGCCTGCTGGAAGGAAGCGGTCGAGGGAGGTTTCCTGCAATGGCAGGAAGATGGCCGTCTGACCCTTAGCTTCGCGGGTGATCAGTACGTCCGGGATGGCCTCGCTTGACGGCTTGAGCCGATTTCGATTGGGCGATCGGCGCTAGCGGCGCTTCGCCCCGCTCCACTACAGTCGGACCAAATGCCAGGAGCAAAGGAGGTCCGTCTGTGCACGTGCGCTTCCATCGCGGTGCCCTCTTCGCCCTCTCCCTCACCTTGATCCTGATCGGCTGCAACCAGGAGCCGCCGAGTGCCCCGCGTCCGAGCCAGGAGAACCTCGGTCCCACCGAGAAGCCCGATTTCGTCGCCGCCCCGACCCCCAAGCCCAGCGGCCCGCCGGGTGTGCCGGCGGATTGGCCGACCGTGATGGGCGGTCGCGGCAGCTACACGGTCGACTTCGACGCGGCGAGCACGAGCCTTGCCGACTGGAAGGATCCGCGCGAGGACGACGGCCACACCTACCCTTGGCTGTATTCCGGTTCCTGGAACCTCATGCCCGCCATCGCCAGCGCCGCCTCGGGGGCGCTGAGCCTCGCGCCCAGCGGCGGACGTGCCCTCGAACACAATGACATGCGCCCGCAGCCGGCCCTCTCTTTCAGACGCTATGCCGGCAATGCCTTCGGCACGACCGACGGGCAACTTCCCGCCCGGTACCGGGTGAGCCTGCAGGTGACGCCGATCGCCTCGCGCGAGGAGTTCTACCCGCCCGTCGGGGACCAAGGGACGCCCGTTTATTACCTGGACCCCACCCACTACGTGGAGGTCCTCATGAAGGCCAACACCTTCGAGGTCTGGGAGTGCAACGGGGGCGAGCCCCTCAAGTGGCGCGGCTGGCGCGAGCTCTACGGCGAGCCCGCCTCCCATTCGGCGCGCGTGCCCGTCACCCTCGCCGCCGAGGTCGACTCCAACACGGGGACCATCCGGGTCTACTACAACGGCCGCTTCCGCCAGGAGGTCAAGAGCGACCTCGTGAAGCCCTACACCCACTACTTCGCCCTGCGTGGGGCGAGCAACCGGGTGCAGTTCGACAACCTCATGATCCAGAGCAACTAAGAGCGCCTGGTATTGTCTAGGTGCTCTAGCGGCGCATCATGCGGTCCAGTAGCCGGATGGCGCCCACAAGACCGTTCGAAACGCCTTGGAGCACGAAGAGAAGGCCCTTGAGCGGGAGGTTCAGCAGCCACTCCAGCTTCGCCCCGGCCTGATCCACGGCGCCGAGCGCCTTCTCCACCCCGTCGCCCGTCTGCTGGAGGCGGGTGGTGAGCTGGCTCTTCACCTTGGAGGACTGCTCGTGCAGGGCCGAGGTGCGATAGGTGGCCCTGACCTGGTAGAGGCTGCGCTCGAGCTCCTGCCAGAAGTCGCCGCTGCGCGGCTGCGAGAGGCTCTCCTGCACCCGTGGCAGCGCCGCCTGGAAGGTCTGGAGCATCTGGTCCAGCACCCGCGGGTCGGCCTTGCGGATGGCCGTCTGCAGGAACATGTAGTGGCTGCGCGAGGTCGGGCTGTCGCCGTACTGGGCGATGATGCCGCAGACGGCGCCGTCCTCGCGCGGCACGAAGTACATGGCGATCGCCACCAGCAGCCGCGTCATGCCGTACATCTTCTCGTCGGCTTCCATCAGGGCGCGGGGGATGAGGTCCCGGAAGATCAGCTCCATGGACGGATCCACCGGCCGCAGCATGGCGCCGCCATGGGCGACCTCCTGCATGGGTAGCATGGGGAAGTTGAAGGCCACCCCCACCGGGGATTGACTGAGCTCCTTGCAGAAGCCCGCCTTCCAGACGATGCCCTGGACGTTGAAGGTCACGACGCGCGATCGCTTCGCCAGCTTCTGGATCATGAGCGCGTCGTTGCCCTCGGCCTCGCGCACGGCCGGGCCAAGGGCGTTGTTGAGCTGGGCGGTCGTCTTGTTGACGCGCTGGTAAGCGGCCTGGATGTAGGGGTCGCCCGGGGCGAGCTGCATGTCCGCCAGGTCGTGGGGATTGGCGGGCAGCTTGGCGGTCGGGGGCATCACCGGGCGCGCCGAGTCCGTCTCGGGACGCGGGCGGCGGCGCGGATCGCGTGGCTGGTCGGCCATGGGCTCACCCCCCTTTGCGTGCTAGCTGGGTTTGCGATGCAGGTTGCGCGTGACCGATACCAGGCTGCCGATGGCCCCGATGCCCATGCCGACCGCCGCGAGGTAGCCGACGATCTTGAGCGTCTCCATGGGATCGGCGGCGAGCGGAATGAAGGGGAAGAGCTCCTGGAGCTTGCTGATGACGAAGATCCGCCAGCTGAACAGCACCGCCGCCGTGATGGCCGCCCCCGCGAAGCCGAAGAACATCCCTTCCAGGATGAAGGGCCAGTGGATGAAGCCCTCGCTCGCGCCCACCAGCTGCATGATCTCGATTTCGCGCCGGCGGTTCTGGACCGCCAGGCGGATGGTGTTGCCGATGACCGCGAGCGTCGCCATCAGCAAAAGGCCCGTGATGACGAGCCCCAAGAGCTGGGTGAAGCCTGCGATCTGCTGGATCTTGGCGAGCAGCTCCCGGCCGTACTTGAGGTCCTCGACCGCCGAAAGCTTCGAAATCTGCTCGGCGATGGCCGGGGTGGCGTCCGGGTCGGTCATCTTGACCCGCAGGGTGTTGGGCAGGGGGTTCTCGATCAGGTTCTCGAAGCGGAACTCCGACTGCATCTCGGTCTGGAGGTTCTTCCAGGCCTCCTCGCGGGTGATGAGGTCCACCGAGGCCACGTCCGGCATCTGACGGATGAGGGCGGCAGTCGCGTTGGGGCCCGCGTCGTCCTTGAGGAAGACCATGATCTCGATCTTGGAGCCGACCGAGCGCGCCAGGGCGTTGAGGTCCTCCGAGAGCAGCCAGAAGCCGCCGAGGATCGAGAGCGAGACCGCCATCGTGATGATGACCACCCAGCTCATCCAGAGCGAGCGGGTGATCGAGGCGAGGGCTTCCTCGCAGATGAAACCGAACTGTCGCCAGAGGCGCTTAATTGACTCCAACCGAGTAGACTCCCTTCGCCTGGTCCAAGACCAGGCGCCCGTTATCGATGGTGACGACGCGGCGCCGCATGTTGTCGACGACCAGCTTGTTGTGAGTGGCGACCACGACCGTGGTGCCGTGCATGTTGATCTTGGTCAGAAGCCGCATGATCTCCCAGGAGGTCTCGGGGTCCAGGTTGCCCGTGGGCTCGTCGGCCAGGAGCAGCGGCGGGGTGTTGACGATGGCCCGCGCGAGGCAGACCCGCTGTTGCTGACCGCCCGAGAGCTGGTGGGGAAGGGCGTCCGAGTAGTCGCGCAGGCCCACCAGATCCAGCGAGGACCGGACCCGCTTCTCGAGCTCATGGCGCGCGGTGCCCTGGATCTTGAGGGCGAAGGCCACGTTCTCATGGACCGTGCGCTGCGGCAGGAGCTTGTAGTCCTGAAACACCACCCCGATGCGCTGGCGCAGGGTCGAAAGCTGACGATGGGGCAGACGGCCCACGTCGACCCCGCCGACCGTGAGCTGGCCGGAGGTCGGGATCTCGGAGCGGTAGAGGAGCTTGAGCAGCGTCGACTTGCCCGCGCCGGAGGGGCCGACCAAGAAGACGAATTCGCCGTTCTGGACCTCGAGGTTGAGGCCGACCAGGGCCTTCACCCCGGTGGGGTAGATCTTTGAAACCTGCTTGATTCGGATCACGCCCGGTTTTCTCCTTACTTAAACAGCCGCAGGCGCTACTTCTCGCGCAAGACCAGCCATGCGAAGCGAGGCAAGGTCGAGCTCATGCGCTTCCAGCGCCAGGGCTCCTGGATCAGGCGGAAGAGCCACTCCAGGTGGAAGCGTCGGAAGGCAAGCGGGGCACGCTTGACGCGATCTGCGAGCACGTCGAAGCTGCCTCCAACCCCCATGGCCACCGGGACGCCGAGCGCCGCCTGATGCTCGGCGATCCACTTCTCCTGCCGGGGCACGCCGAGCGCGACCAGCAGCACGTCGGGGCGGGCGGCGCGAATCTCTTCGCGGATCGCCTCTTCCTCCTCAGGGCGGAAGAAGCCGGAGCGAACGCCCGCGATTTCAAGGCCCGGGTAGCGCGCCTTGAGGGTCGATGCCGCCTCGGCAGCGACCCCGTCGCCCGCGCCGAACAGGTACATGCGCTTGCCGTTTGCCGCGCACCACTGGGCCATGTGGCCCACGAACTCGACGCCGGCCAGCTTCTGCACCGGGTTCCCCTGGCGCCGGATGGCCCAGACCACGCCCGAGCCATCGGGCAAAACCAGCCCCGCGCCGCGCAGGACGTCGCCCAGGCCGCGGTCCGCGAGCCCCTGGATGGCCATCTCGGCGTTGATGGTCACCACCTGGAGCGGCTGGTCGGCACTGGCTGCCTGGACCCGCGCGATCGCCGCATCGACGCCGAGCGGATCGATTGGAAAGCCGAGGACGCTTACTCTCACGTTATACCCCCGTCGTGGGCGCATCAACCGGGCTTGCGGCAGGCTTCAAGCCCAGGAGCGACTCGATCACTTCGAAATTCATGCGGGCCTTGGCGCGCCAGGCTTCGCTCACCCCGACCATCAGGGCCGCACTCGCCTCGCGGGCGTTCCAGGCCGAGCGCAGCAGATCCTCGAAGCTGCGGGCGTCGTCCAGGTCCGAGAGGCTCGGGACCGCCGGGAAGTTCCACTGGCTGCACAGGTGGGCCACCTTGGGGTCGTACACCAGGCCAAGGGCGGGTACTCCCGACGCGGCGGCCATGATGAGCGCGTGCAGGCGCATGCCGACCACGAGGTCCATCCGGCCGATGAGGCCCATCATCTCGGCGGGGCTCAGGGGAGTGGTGAGCTGGGCCACGCGCGGGTGGCGTCCCTCGGGGCGGTACTCGAGGCAAGCGCGCAGCTCCTCGGTGATCCGCTCGTCGCCGGGCAGCTGGAAGGGCAGGAGCACCACCTGGGCGTCGGCCTCGACGGCGATCTGGGTCAAGGCGCTCGTGAGGACCTTGAACTGACGCTCGTACCAGGTGTGCCAGGGGCGCAGGGCGACCGCAATGGTCGGGACCCCCGGCTCGATGCCGATGGAGGCCGCGATCTCGTCGATGCGCTCGGCCGGTGCCCCTTCGAGGCACAGGACCGGATCGGCCGTCAGCTTGAGCCGATCGGAGCGGATGCCCAGCTCGCGCAGGAGGTCGTAGCTCGCCTGATCCCGCACCGTCAGGGCCTTGGCTGACGAGAAGGCGAAGCGCGTCAGCATGCGGCTTATGGACTGGCCGAGCGGACCGACCCCCTGGCCGAAGACCATGTTGGGGACGCCCAGCAGGCGGGCGATGGTCATCAGGCCGCCATAGTAGGGGACCGAGACGGGGCCGGTCACGTCCTGCATGAGGCCGCCGCCGCCGCTGAGAAAGAGGCTCGCGCCACGCAGCTCACGGGCGATCGCCTTGAGGTCCAGGCGGGGGACGGCGCGCACGCCGAAGGCCGCTTCGGTCTGTGCGGGGTTGGCCGAAAGCACGACCAGCTCGCAGCGCTCGCCGAGCTGCTGGACGATGGTCGCGAGGATGGCCTCGTCACCGAGGTTCCCGAAGCCGTAGTAGCCTGAAACGACGATCCGGTGCAATAGTCTCTCCTGCCCTGAGCTGGGTGCCGAGCGCTCGCTGAGGTCGTTGCCCGTCAAAGACTCAATTGTAGCAGGATCAGAGGGGCTGACGAAACCAGGCATGTTACGGCCGCTGGGCGGTCTAGCTCTCCAGCAACTGCTGCGCCAGGGCCGCGCTGACGGCCTGCACGTCGCAGAAGCCCAGCTGGATGAGGACCTGGCCAAGCATGTGCCCGGTGACGGTCTGCTCGGCGAGTGCCACCTGTAACTGCTCGGAAGTCAGCGCGCCACGCTCGAGCAGGATGCGGCCCAGGCGGGTCTCCTGCAGCTTGAGGCGCAGGGTCTCGCGGACCTGCTCGGCGCTCACGAAGCCGAGCTCGACCAAGATCTCGGTGAGCTGCCGCTCGGGCTGGGCAGCGAGCATCGCGAAGGCCCGTTCGTGCCCCGCGTGGTCGATGAGCCCGCGCCGCAGGAAGATGGCGCCCGTTCGCTTCTCTGCGCTCTGCTGGGCGAGGGCCCAGTCCACGATCTCGGGGCTGCAAGCCCCCGCCTCGATCAAGAGCTCGCCGAGCATGCGCCCGGAGCGGGTCTGGGCTTCGAGCGCCGCTTGCAGATCCGTCATCGCGATCGCCTCGGTTCGCAGCAGGATCTGGCCGAGCCGGGCGTCGCGAAGCTGCTCCTTGAGCGCCGCATCCACGTCCTCGACGGTCGCAAGCCCCATCTCGATCAAGCATACGCCAAGCTTTTGACCGGTCGTTCGGTGGGCCAGGGCGGTTGCGAGGTCTTCTTCGCTGAGGACGCCGGCGCGGATCAAGAGGGCGCCGAGGCGGCTGTCTTCGTGGGGCTCCAGGCGGTTGCTCATGCGGGCCTCGCTTCAAGAGGGACGGGATGGGCCCAGTTTATCAGCCGCTCCTTTGAGCCACAACTCCAGGGCCTCGCAAATGGTACAATGCCCCCATGCGCCCGCGTCAAACCAACGTCATCGCCCTCGCTGCGACCCTCTTTCTGCTCGGAGCCACCTGCGCTGTCGCCGACGTCCCCGACGACAAGTCCGGGCGCGTGCGCGAGTACAAGGAGCGTCACTTCGAGCTGACGACGCCCTCCAGCCACAGCTACGAGATCCGCATGGGCGAGGGGACCGCCTCGGTAAGGGTGAGCGATCGCGCCCTCCTTGAACGCGCCGACGACCTGGAACTCACCGAGCGCCTGTCGGATGCCGAGCGTGTTCGCAGCCGCTGGCAACTCGCCTGGGGCCTGGCCATTCCGCTCGGCCTCTTCGTCTTCTACGACAACTTCCTGGGCAACCCGCGGCCCACGGGGCAAGGCCTCTCCGAGCTGCCGCCGCCGGTCATCTCCTACTTTCCGGGGAACGACATCCGCTCGTATGCGATCGCGGCCCTCGGCGCGGTGGCAGCCGGCTACGGGGCGGCCAACATCGGGTCTTGGACCGCCGAGCGCTTCGGCTGGGCCTTCCCCAACCTGATCTCCCAGGACGAGGCCAAGCGCGCGGTCAAGCGTGCCAACGATCGCCTGCTGGATGAGCTCGCCCTGGTGCCGGCGGACCTCCAAGCGGCAAGCGGCAGCGTCACGACCGGCGAAGCGAGCGAAAGCGCCCCGGCGGGGACCGCCCTCAAGGGGGAGACCGGTAGTGCCGCGTACTACCTCGCCAAGGCGACCACGACCCTGCGTAACCAGCGAGGGGAGGGCTATCGCCTCTACCTGGTCTACACCAAGGATCTCGCCGACAAGTCCGGCAAGCTCCAGAACGGCAGCTGGCGCTACCTCTTCTACAACTCCCAGAAGATCGAGGCCATGGAAGTCTCGGTGCCGATCTTCGGGGCGAGCCCGACCGTGGGGCCGGCTCCGGCGGCCTTCAAGGATTGGCGGACCGAGACCAACCTGGTCGATACCTGGAAGATCGATAGCCCCAAGGCCATGGCCGATCTCCAGAACGCCTTGGTCGAGCGAGGGGTGCCCTGGCTCACCGAGGATACGACCATGATCCTCTATCCGCGCTACGGCAACTTCCTCTCCCCCGTCTGGCTCCTGGATCAGGGGCAGGGGCCGCTCGCGCTGGGCGTGGGCATCGACGCCGCCTCGGGGGTCGTGATCGATCTCAAGCAAGCGGGGCTTGGCATGGGGGCCGGCATCAATCCGGGTGGCAATAAGTAGCCATAAAGCTTGAGTTAAGCTTTGGTGGGCTGTCGTCAGCCTTCTCGTTCTTCGCGCGATAAATTCGGTACGGGCACTTGGGCCCGATCCTTCTTTTGCGCGAGGCTGTCGCCATGGTCATCCGAACGAACCCGACCGTCATGCGTACGCCCGTCCGGCAAGTCAGCGGCACCGTTCAGGCCACCGCTCAGACACCCGTGACCCCTGCGCTGCCTGCCAAGAGCGAAGCCCCGGCCTTGCCGGATCCCACCAAGGCCAAAGCGCTCACCGATCTCGTGATGCATCCGATCAAGAGCGTGAAGGCGGTATTCGACTGGGGAAAGAACATCCTCTCCTTCGATCGCCTGGGAGTCATCACTCAGACGAACGCGCCGCAGGCCCAGGCCACGCTCGGCGCAGCGGACTCGGCCCTGGGCAGCCTCGCCAAACTCTTCCCCTTCATGTTCCGCGCGGTGGATCGACGAGCGGCTCAAGCGGTGACGCAGCTGCGCCCCGGGATTGAGCAAGGGCTTTCGGCGCGCAGCCTGCACGGGATCAACATCGTCTGGCCAGTCGGCGGCGCCAACCTCACGGCCCTACAGGAGCTGACGGCCTTCGACCGCGCCTTTTCGAACGCGCCCGACGCGACGGTCCAGAAGGCCCTGAGCGGCATCTCCGAGATCAACGTGCAGCGCCTGAGTCTCTGGGACATGGCGAATCCGGTTAAGCGACAAGCGGCGACTCTCGTCATCCAGCGCCCCATCACCTGGCTACCGGGCCAAAAGTCGGTCGAAGAAAGCGTCAGAGCCTATCTCGACGCCCAGGGCACCGTCAAGGCCGCGATTTAAACCAATCGTAGGGTGCGGATCCCCGCCCAGACCCCGGCGTTCTTGAGACGCTCGGTCTCTTCGCCGAGCACGTCTTCATCGGTGGCACGGCGCTCGAAGCGCTGGAAGCGGTTCTCGATCTCGCCCGACTCCAGCTTCATCATGGGGCGGTAGCGATAGCCCAGCGACACCAGCTTGTGCTTGAGCAGCTGCGAGGCCACGGTCTCGGCGCCGCGGAAGCGAGTTTCGAGCAGAAAGCGCGTTCCCATTATTTCTCTCCCCAGGCCAGCAACGGTTAGAGGCGTTATACCCAAGCAAGCATAAAAAGAAAGAGAGGCGGGTCCCAGGACCCGCCTCTGTCGAGTGGAGGTAAGCGGATTCGAACCGCTGACCTCTGCAGTGCGATTGCAGCGCTCTACCAACTGAGCTATACCCCCGCGACAATGCTGAGTGTCGCAGAGGGCGCCTCCCT